>NC_015589.1:1831852-2137161 GCF_000215085.1 Desulforamulus ruminis DSM 2154 | reverse complement strand
TGATTCCGCCCGGTGTCAGAATTCCCCGGGAGGGAACCGGCGTCCACGGTTCCGATGAATATTCCTTGGTACTAAAAGGTACTGTTACGGTGATGAGCGGCGGCAAAGAATATCAGGTAACCAGCGGCCAGGCAACCTTGATTCCCGCGGGGGAAGCACACTGGAGCATGAATCGGGGCAGTGAAGATTGCGAGATCGTATGGGTGCTGATATAGGGTAAGTTCTATCTTTGTAACCGGATTGTGATTATTTGGGAAGGAAGGGAATCATTTGAGTGTTTTAAAACAAAGGATTGTCCGGGCTCAGCAACTGCTGTCAGACCACGGGCTGGCGGCGGTGGTAGCCACTTCTCCCAGAAACCTGTTTTACTTTAGCGGCATTTGGCTGGATTCCAACGAAAGGCTGCAGGCCGTAATCATTCCCCAAAAGGGGGTGCCGGTCATCATTGCCCATGAAATGTTTAGGGAGGAGGTCCGGCCGGTTCAAGGGATGGAGCAACAATTCTGGGCGGACGGCGAGGACGCCATTGCCTTGCTGGGTCAAGCCTTACCCCGGGGAGCGGAACCAATATCCGTGGACAGCCACTGGCCCAGCGGCCACTTCATTCAGTTGATGAAAATCCATCCGCAGCTTTCTTATGTTGATAGCACCAATATTATTGAAACTCTCCGGTCCGTCAAAGATGCTGCTGAAATTGCCTTGTTGCAGGAATCCGGGCAGGCTGTTGACCGGGTGATGGAGAAGCTGATGCGCTGGATCAAGACGGGCCTCACAGAGTTGGAGGTAGTCCGGGAGGTAAAAAGATTATTTCGAGAGGAGGGAATCTACGACCTGTCTTTTGAGCCCATTGTGGCCGCCGGCGGCAACGCGGCACTGCCTCATCACCAACCGGACCAGACCGTGCTGAAGACTGGCGACACCGTGGTGCTGGATATCGGGGGCGTCAAAAATCATTATTGCTCGGATATGACCCGTACGGTTGTTCTTGGTGAGGCCAGTGCGGAAATTAGCGAAGTCTACCGGGTAGTACAGCGGGCCCAGGAAGCAACCGTAAAGGCTATTCAACCGGGCCGGCCCATGCAGGAGATCGATCAGGTGGCCCGGGGGATTATCTGCCAAGCGGGCTACGGGCCCTGCTTTACCCATCGTACCGGGCACGGGATTGGCTTGGAAGTACACGAAGAGCCCTATCTGGCGCCCGGAAACCGGAAGGTGCTGGAGGCGGGTATGGTGGTTAGTGTAGAGCCTGGAATTTATCTGCCCGGAAAATTTGGCATTCGAGTAGAGGACATTGTGGTTGTTACTGCCAATGGAGCCATAAGGCTCAATCAGGTAACCCGCCAACTGGTTTGTGTTAAAGAATGACCGGTTTCGGACAAGGAGGAAAGGGGAAGTTCAAGGTGAAAAAACTACCTGTTTTACTGTTGGGTTTGCTTTTCATGATGTCATTGTTAACGGGCTGTGGAGGGAATGAGGACAAGCAGGGAGCCGGGGGCGGCGGTGAGGTGGAAAAGATCATCCGTACCGCCGAAGGCAACGTGCCCAAGCTTGATCCCGGCGTGGGCTCGGACTACAGCAGTTCCGTGGCCCTGTGCAATCTGTACGATACCCTGGTATTCCCAAACGCCGATGGAACGCTGAAACCCATGCTGGCTACCCACTGGGAGACCTCTCCGGATGGTCTCACCTGGACCTTTGACCTGAGACAAGGAGTGAAATTCCACAACGGTGAAGAATTAACCGCCGAAGATGTTGTTTTCTCCATGGAGAGAATGCTGAAAATGGGAGAAGGTTATGCCTACCTTTTTACCAATGTGCTGGAAGAAGCCAAAGTATTGGAGCCATACAAGGTACAATTTAAGCTGAAGAAAAGCTTTGGACCCTTCCTCTCCTCCCTGGTGCGCCTTTATATTTTGGATAAAAGTCAGGTTATGGCCAACCTGAAGCAGCCCGGACCCTACGGGGAAATGGGAGACTACGGCAAGGAATGGCTGGTATCCAATGATGCCGGCAGCGGTCCTTTTAAGGTAAAGGAATTTAAAATTCAAGAATATCTCTATGCCGACCGCTTTGCCGATTATTGGGGCGGTTGGGAGCAAGACGCGCCGGAATCCTTTAAAATTATCGGCACCAGCGCCGCCACCACCATTCGCACCTTGATGACCCGCCAGGAACTGGAAATCAGCGACCAGTGGCAGACCGAAGAATCCTTGAAAGCCTTAAGCGGTATTCCCGGAGTAGAGATTAACTCCGTATTTTTAGGAAGCATGTTTAATATTATGCTGAACACCAAAAAGGCACCTACGGATGACATTCACTTCCGTAAGGCGCTGGCCTACGCCTTTGATTACAAAACCGTGGAAGAGAGAATTTTCCCGGGCAGCAAAAAAGCCATTGGACCGGTGCCCTTTAATCTGCCCGGCGTAGCCAGCGACCTGCCCCAATATGAACGGAATTTGGAAAAAGCCAAGGAAGAACTGGCTAAATCCAAATATGCCAACCAATTGGATCAATATCCTGTGGAAATTGCCTGGATTGCCGATGTGCCGGATGAAGAAAAAATTGCCCTGCTGTTCCAAACCAATGCCGCGGAGCTGGGCATTAAAGTGAACATTTTTAAGACGCCCTGGCTTTCCTTTACGGATCAGGTGGTCAGCCCGGAAAGCACCGCCAATGCCAATACCGTTTTTGTCTCCCCTCATTATAATGAAGCCGGTTCCATGCTGGAATCCCGTTATCACTCCAAATCCACCGGAACCTGGGAACAATGCGAGTGGTTAAAGGATCCAAACATTGATGCAGCCATTGAAGATGCCATCGGTACCTTGGATACCCAGCAGCGGCTGGCTAAATACCAGGCCATCCAGGCCACCCTGGTGGATCTCTGCCCCACCGTGTGGGCTTTTGACCAGGCAGAAAAGAGAGCTTACCAAACGGAATACATCTACTGGCCTACGGCAGAAGATCAAAAGGCCGGCAAACCGGTGAACACCGTAATGGGTTATGCTTACTATTTCCATGATTTTAAAGTTTTTCCCGACAAAAAGACAAAGTAAGCTGCTGGAATCAGATATAACATTCAATCATACTATGGTGACTTCCTTTCTCCTTTAGGGAGTCGCCATAGTACCTTTGCTTATGGATAGGGGGGCCAACTTTGAATTTGCGTAACTTTATCTTAAGGAGACTGCTGCTGTCGGTATTTGTTCTGTTAGGCCTTTCCATTGTCATCTTCGTCATCTCACGGGTGGTTCCCGGTGACCCGGCGCGCATGGCGCTGGGGCCTAAGGCGCCCCAGTTTGCGGTGGATGCCTTGAGACAGGAAATGCACTTGGATAAACCGCTGACCTCCCAGTACGTTTACTGGTTAAAGGGGGTTGCCACCGGTGATTTGGGAAAATCCCTGATCACCAAGCGTCCGGTGGTGGAGGACATTAAAGAGTTTTTGCCCGCCACCCTGGAACTGGCCCTCTATGCAGGCTTAATTATGGTTTTGTTTTCCATCCTATTTGGAGCCCTGGCTGCCAAGTACCGGGATTCCTGGCTGGATACTTTTATCCGTATCATGGCTTACTCGGGAGTGGCTGTACCGGCCTTTGTGCTGGCGGTGCTCTTTTTACTGCTCTTTGGCTATATCTGGCCTATCATTCCTGTTTTAGGGCGGTTAAGTCCCGGCATGGAGCCCACCACCATCACCAGCCTGGTGACGGTGGACAGCCTGCTGACCGGAAATTTTGCAGCCTTTTGGGACGGCTTTAAGCACCTGATACTGCCGGCTTTGGCTTTGGCCATCGGACCTCTTTTCCAGGAAGCGCGGCTGATCCGTTCCGCCATGACCGACAACATGGGCAAGGACTATCTGGCCGCAGCCACCGGCTATGGGATTTCCAACCGGGTCATCATGCAGAAGTACCTGCTAAAGCCCTCTCTGATCCCGGCGGTATCGGTGATGGGGCTGGACTTGGCCGCTCTGATGGGAAACGCCTTTCTGGTGGAAGTTATTTTCAACTGGCCGGGAATTTCCCGCTACGGCATGACCGCCATGCTGCAAAAGGATCTGAACGCCATCTCCGCCGTCATCATTGTATTTGGTTTGATTTTTGTGCTGGTTAACATCTTAGTGGATTTTATTGTAGCCTATCTTGATCCACGCATCCGGTTGGGAGGAAAGATGTAATGACAACAAAATTACAGCATGCTAGGGAATTATCGCTTCCCTCCGCCTTCACCAGATATAAACTGAGATTCCAAAAGAGTTGGTACAAATTTTCCGGGAATAAGCTTTCCGTCTGCGGCCTGGCCATTGTGTTAACGGTAACCTTTATTGCCATTTTTGCTCCTTATATCGCCCCCTACCCTCAGCATGCCAGGGAGCTGGTGGATTACCAAAATGCCGGTCTGGCTCCTTCGGCAAAATATTTATTCGGTACCGATGTCATCGGCAGGGATATTCTCAGCCGGATCTTCTTCTCCTTCAGGGGAGCCCTTTTGATGTCCGTGCTGGTGATCGCCATTGCCGTTCCCATCGGGGTTTTTCTCGGCCTGCTGGCAGGTTATTACAAAGGAAGCCGGTTGGATACCGTCATTATGCGGATAACGGACATTTTCCTGGCTGTGCCCCCGTTGATCCTGGCCCTGGCCATCTGTGCCGTGTTAAAACCCAACTTAACCAATTCCATGCTGGCCATTACCATTATGTGGTGGCCCTGGTACTGCCGGTTGGTTTACGGCATGGCCACCTCCCTGCGTAATGAATATTTTGTAAAAGCCGCCGAACTCATTGGAGCCGGCAGAGCCCATATTCTGTTTCGGGAAATCCTGCCCAACTGTCTTTCGCCCATTTTAACCAAAATGGCCCTGGATGTGGGCTGGGTCATTTTAATCGGGGCTTCCTTAAGCTTCGTCGGCCTGGGCGAACAACCGCCCACGCCTTCCCTGGGACAAATGGTTTCCGATGGTTCCCGCTATATGCCGGATCTCTGGTGGATGACCGTTTTCCCTTCCCTGGCCATTGTGCTGATCATTCTTGGCTTTAACTTCCTGGGGGACGGAATTCGCGACATGCTCTCGAAAGGAGAAAACGAATATGAGTAACAACATCCTGGATATTAACAACTTGAAGATCTGGTATCGCGTATTCGGGGGTTACTCTAAAGTCCTGGACGGGGTCGGCTTTTCCGTGCAAAAGGGGGAAAAGGTTGCCCTGGTGGGGGAGGCCGGCTGTGGTAAAACCACCACCATGAGGGCTCTGCTAAGAATCCTGCCGGAAAAACAGGTTCATATTGCCGAGGGAGAAATTTTTTTCCAGGGGCAGGATGTGCTGAAAATGAAGCCCAGGGAGCTGCAGCAGGTTCGCACCAAAGGCATCTCCATGATTTTTCAAGAGCCGTCCGCAGCCTTGAATCCGGTTTTCACCATCGGCACACAGCTTTTTGACGTTATAAAATACGCCAATCCTTCCTTAACCAAGGAACAAATAAAAAATATTGCGATGGAAGCCATTAAAGAAGTTTATATCCCGGATCCTGAAAGGATTTTAAACTGCTATCCCAACCAGTTAAGCGGCGGCATGAAACAACGCATCTGCATCGCCATGGCCATTATGACGCCGCGGGAAATGCTCATTGCAGACGAACCGGGCACCGCCCTGGATGTCACCATTCAAGATCAGGTGCACCGACTGCTTAGAGGACTGGTGGATAAGAAGGGCATGTCCCTGGTAATGATCACTCACTCCTTAGGGGTGGCCCGGGAGATGAGCGACCGCATTTACGTGATGTATGCCGGAAATATCGTGGAAATGGCCAAAACCAAAGATCTTTTCTTAAATCCCCTTCACCCCTACACTTTAGGGTTAATGGATTCTGTGCCCAGATTAACCGGAGGCGGTCTTTCGGAAGGAATCTATGGAAGAATCCCCAACTACCTGCGTCCGCCCACAGGCTGTCGTTTCCATCCCCGTTGCCCAAGGGCCACGGAGCAATGCATGGCGGAAAAACCCACGCTGATTCAGAAGGAAGAAGGCCACCAGGTAGCCTGTTTCCACGCATAGGAGGTGCTGGAGATGTCCCAGGAAATATTATCCATTCACGATTTAAAAACCTATTTTCCGGTAAAGGATTCCCAGGGAAAGGAGGTTTATGTCAAGGCGGTAGACGGGGTTCAACTGAAGGTTGAAAAAGGTGAAATTCTGGGTCTGGTGGGTGAATCCGGTTCCGGAAAAAGCACCATTGCTTACACCATTATGGGCATGTACAAACCTACGGGCGGGGAGATTCTTTTTCAGGGTCAAGACATCGGTATGTTAAGCCAAGAGCGTTCTCTGTCCTTGAAAAAGGATTTGCAGATTGTTTTTCAGGATCCCGGTTCATCCTTAAACTCGTACCAGGATATCCAAAAAATCCTGGAGCTGCCCTTAAAAGTGCACAAAATTGTAGGCAAAGGGGATATGAAGCAAAAAGTCATCGACATGCTGCGAATGGTGGAACTGTCACAAAGTTATTTAAATAAATCCCCTTCAGCCATGGGCGGAGGGGAAAGACAGTTGATTTCCATCGCCCGGGCTCTGGCCTGTGATCCCAAGTTCATTATCTTGGATGAACCCACGTCCGCCCTGGATGTCTCTATCCAGGCCAAAATCATTAATACGCTGCTTAAGCTACAAAAAGAAAGAGAACTGACGTACTTATTTATTACACACGATCTAAGTTTGATGCGCAATATTGCTACCCGGGTTGCCATTATGTACTTGGGTAAAATTTGTGAAACAGCCAAAACCAATGATTTTTTTACCAACCCGCTCCATCCCTATACCCGCATGCTGCTTTCTTCGATTCCGGTTATCTCCGAGCAGGAAGAAGCGTTTAAACCCAAAAAGATACAATCCACCGGGGAAATCCCCTCTCCGGTGGATATCCCGCCCGGCTGCAGTTTCCATATGCGTTGTCCGGAAAAAACGGATTTATGCATGAAGGAAGATCCGACAATGATTGAGGCTTCTCCCGGGCATTTTGTACGGTGTCATCTATATTCTAGATGCAAAAGTAAACCATAGAAGAAGGGTGAATTATTAAAAATGAATAGAGTTTTATTTCTTAACCCGGTTGGACATGATCAATGGGACCAGGCGGTAAAAGATGTATTGATGGAAGCCAAAAGAGATACCACAGAGGTTGAAGTTTTGTCTTTACTCCGGGGGCCGCATCATTTAGAGTATCAGTATTATGAAGCATTAGTGGGCCCGGATATGCTGCATGCCCTCAAATTTGCCGAAAACGGCGGTTTTGACGCCGTGGTGATCGGTTGCTTTTACGATCCTTTTCTCCATGCCGCCAGGGAGATTGTTGACAAAATGATTGTTACCGCTCCTTGCGAGGCCGGGGTGCAAATTGCCAGTACCCTGGGAAACCGTTTTTCCATTATCGTGGGCAGGAAAAAACACATTCCTGCCATGCGACGGAATGTTTATGAATATGGCTTTAAAGATAAGCTGGCGTCTTTTCGCTCCCTTGATTTAGCTGTACTGGAGCTTCATACCGATGAAGCGGCCACTCAGGAACGTCTTAAAAAAGAGGCCTTTAAAGCCGTGGAAGAGGACGGTGCGGAAGTGATTCTGCTGGGCTGCACCGTTCAGTTAGGTTTTTACAAAGAACTTCAACAGGAATTAGGGGTTCCTGTGATTGACGCCGTGCTGGCTCCTTTTAAACACGCCGAATATCTGCTGGATATGAAAAACCGCTTTGGTTGGTCCCATAGTAAGAAGGGAGGTTATGAAAAACCCCGGGTGGAGGAAATGATCAATTGGGGGCTGGAGGAACAATATTTTATCCAGGGCTTATGGACCCGGATAAAATGGCCCATTTAAAAGAAGGTGCAGTAATCCTATGCTATAGGATTGTATAAGGGAATTCCTGCGCTGGGATGACGGTTGTGGAAAGAAAAGACAACTTTAAAAAATGGATAGCCCGGAATTGCAAAGCACTTGCCTGAATCACAGGACAGTGCTTTTTATTTTTTGCCTTTACTCTAAATTTCGACAAACCTGGGAGGGAAAATAATACATTTGCTAGAAAAAAATAGTTATAGATGAATTGATAAGGAGAAGAATTTCTTGAAAAGTTTAAGATTAAAACTCGCTTTGTTTATTGCAATCATTCTGGTCCTCAGCAACGTCCTTCTAGCCGGCTTATCCCTCCGCACCATGTCTGTGGAAACGGGCAAAACAGTCTATGACAACACCCAGACCCTCAACCTCTCCCTTCAGGATACTATGGGGAGTTTTTTTGAGGGAGCAGCCAATATGTTGATCACCATCAGTCAATTCCCGGAAATTACCCAAAACAATCAGGAGCAGATGCTTTTTCTTTTTAAGACCATCCTAGCGGGCAATAAAAATTATTTAAATATTTACTTTGCCGATGCGCAAGGAAAAATTATTATTTTCCCGGCTGCGGACATCGGTCCCGACTTTGATGCCAGAACCCGGGATTGGTACAAGAACGCCAAAGAAGAAAACCGGTTGATTTTCTCCGAGGTTTACACGGACGTGGCAACCAAAAAGCAGGTCATTACCATTGCCATTCCTGTCAAAAATGAACTTGGCCAGTTTACCGGGGTTTTAGGCGTGGATGTATCTTTGGCGGACTTGAATGCCCTGATTAATAAACAGAAACTGGGAGAAACCGGTTATGCCTATGTTTCCGATACCCAAGGCAAAATGCTTATTCACCCGGAACCCGGCAAAATTGGTTCGGATCTGGCGGACAGACCTTATGTAAAAGAGGCTCTGGCAGGAAAGTCCGGTTCCGCTCATTATATGGAAGGCCAAGGGCAAAATAAGGTCATTTACTACTCCATGGTACCGCTGACCAACTGGGGATTGTTTGTGCAGCAGGACGAAGGAGAAGTTTTTGCAGTGACCGAACGAATTAAAAAACAGGTGGTTGTTTCCACCTTAATCATCCTGGCCCTGGCCGTACTGATCACCACCGTTGTCTCACAGAAGCTGGTTAAGGCCATAAAAACCATTGAAGCAGGAGCCGGTCTGGTGGCTGAGGGAGACTTAACCCATAGCGTGCCCATTAAGAGTAAAGATGAACTGGGTAGTTTAACCCGGGCTATCAATGCCATGACCGGGAAATTGCGGGAATTGATCTCCCAAGTTAAGGATTCCGCGGCCTCTGTGGCCGGAACCTGCGGCAATCTCATGGAGATAACCAACCAAACCACCGATGCCAATAGCAAGACCACCCAGGAAATAACTGAAGTGGCCGCCACCGTCGAGCAGATATCCGCCTCCTCCCAGGAGGTCAGCGCAGCGGCCCAGGAAGCCTATAACAGTGTGAACCAGGGTCATCAAAAGGTGAATGAAGTGATGGAGGTTATGCGGGAAATTCATCATTCCACCGGCGAAGTGGCTCGCTCGGTAGAGGAGGCCGACCGGAAGGCCCGGGAAATTGGACGGATTGTTGACCTGATAACCCAAATTGCCGAGCAGACCAATCTTCTGGCCTTAAACGCAGCCATTGAAGCAGCCCGGGCCGGGGATCAGGGAAGGGGCTTTGCGGTGGTGGCGGACGAGGTGCGTACGCTGGCCGAACAAACCACCAACGCCACCAAAAATATTACGGAATTGATTTCAGACATGCAGCACCGGACCCAGGATGCGGTGATCAAGATTCAGGATAGCGCGGGACTGGTAGACCAGGGCAGCCATGCCGTAAGCGGTACCGGTACGGTGTTTAACCAAATCCACCGGGTAATTTCCGGTCTGTCCGAGCAGATTGAGCAGGCCTCCGCCGCGACCCAGGGAGTATCCACCAGCATTCAAAATGTTGCGGCTCTGGCCCAGGAGCAAACCGCCGCCATGGAAGAAGTCAATTCTTCCATTGAAAGATTGAATAAAATGGCGGATGAACTGGATCAACTGGTTGACAACTTTAAAGTATAAATTTAGTCCCTTGTTCAGCCACCTGCCGGATTCCAAAACGGCGGGTGGCTTTTTACATGCTTTTTTCATTTGACTTTAGATCTTATTCTGATATAATAATATGGTTAGAATTATTATAGTTAGAATTATTACTAAATAAAGGGGTTTAACCATGAATCAGGAAAAAGCTAAAGAACTTCATTCCTTACTATTTACATTTATGGGGACCTTTCACGAAAAATTTGTCGTTCATTTTCGCAAAAATGTCCATTGTGAACCCAGAATTAAAAAAAATCATGCCAAGATCATCCATATTTTATATCAAAATGACAGCCTGACCCCTACTGAGATTGGCAAAATGCTGGATATCGAAAAGGGGGGGCTAACCACCATCATTGATCAACTGGCTGAAATGGGCCTTATTCTGCGTTCAGCCGATCCCGGCGACCGAAGAAAAATTTTACTATCCCTCAGCCCGGAAGGGAAAGCCCATATGGAGGAAGTCATACAAAAATTTACCCAAACTCTGATGGACTTGTTTGAGGATGTTGATGCAAAGGAATTGGAAAAATACCTTGTAAGCTTGCGGCATGTGGTTGAATTTATGCAAAAATTATAAAAAAGGTGATTTGAATATGAATCTTTCTGCTGACTTGCGAGATAAAGATATAGGCAAACTGTTGCTCACTTTTTCCTGGCCCGCCATTGTAGGCATGCTGGTCAATTCTCTCTATAATATTGTGGACCGGATTTTTGTGGGGCAGGGAGTGGGGCCCGTGGCCATCGCGGCCACCACCGTTGCTTTTCCCATTATGATTATTTTAATGGCTGTTTCCATTTTGATCGGGGTTGGAGCCACCGCCCTGATCTCCATTCGTTTAGGTGAACAAAAGAAGGAAGAGGCGGAAATGGTGGCCGGCAATGCCATGACCATGCTCATACTACTGCCTGCTTTTTTTGCCATCCTGTTTATACTTTTTACCGAACCCATTTTAATTGGCTTTGGCGCCAGTCCAACGGTGCTTCCCTACGCCGAAGACTTTGTATCAATCATCATGATCGGATCGGTTTTTGGATCCATCAGCATGGGTATGAATAATTTTATCCGCGCCGAAGGAAATCCCCGGATGGCCATGAATACACAAATCCTGGGTGCGGTCATTAATATTGGCTTAAATTATATTTTTATCTTTAAAATGGGCATGGGCATCAAAGGCTCCGCTTGGTCAACGGTAATCTCCCAAATGGTTTCAGCGGTCTGGGTATTGAGCTATTTCTTTACGGGCCGAAGTTTAGTCAAGATCAGATTAAAAAATCTGAGGCCGCAAGTCCCGGTTTTACTGGGTATTATGGCCATTGGCTTTTCCCCCTTTGCCATGCAGGTGGCCAACAGTGTGCAGCAACTGATCTTAAACAAAACCCTGATGTCCTTTGGCGGGGATATGGCCCTTTCGGCAGTGGGGATTATGATGAGTTTGTCCACCTTATTGTTTATGCCCATCCTGGGAGTCAGTCAAGGGGCCCAGCCTATTATTGGCTACAATTATGGAGCCCGGCAATATGACCGGGTGGTAGAAACCTTAAAGAAAGCCGTAATAGCCGCTACCGTCATCGCTCTAACGGGGTATCTGATGATCAGGATTTGGCCGGCACAAATTGTGGGATTGTTTAGTAATGAATCCGAACTAATCAAGATGACCACCCACGCCATGATGATTTATTTTGCCATGTTTCCCGTGATTGGTTTCCAAATTATTTGTTCCGGATATTTTCAGGCAGTGGGCAAAGCGCGGCAGTCCGCCATACTGAGTCTGTCCAGGCAGGTATTGCTGTTTATACCGCTGTTGTTGTTCCTACCCCATATCTGGGGCTTGGAAGGGGTTTGGCGCACCGCTCCCATTGCGGATTTCCTGGCAGTCCTTCTTACGGCCTCGGTAATTTACCTTGAAATGAAAGAAATGAATAAGATACGGAAGAAAGACAAAGAAAAAGAACAGTTATGCAAGCAAAGGGAACAATTGTGCTAACCAGATGAATTCTTCTGTATGAAAAGTCCAGGGTGAAAAGAACCCTGGACTTTTATATTTCTTCTTTTGTACGAGATTTTTTCTCAGGCAACTTCACTTCATCCCCCGATAACTCCTCCGCCAGCTCAAATTGAGCCTGATCTACCAGGGGCAGAGGGACCTTTCCGGTTCTCCGGGGCAAAACTCTCGAACCGATCTGCCTTTTTACCTGATATACAATGGCGAAGAAGGCAAGCAGAACCAGTCCGGCCACCAATCCCGCGCCCTGACCGGGCACTAAGGGCATACTGATGATAATGGCGATAAGGCCGGCCAAGCCGATCCAGGAGGTTACCGGATATCCCGGCAGTTGACAGTGCCCATTGGGGCAGCCGTGTAATTTGCGGAATTTATAATGGGAAGCTAAAATCACCACATAAGCCAGCAGCAGGGAAAAACCGCCGGCGCTGACCAGGAATAAGTACACTTGCTGGGGAAGAATCAGTCCAAGCCCCAGTCCAAGAAGCATCCCCACTCCGGAAAACAAAATCCCCCGGTAGGGAATTTCACCCTGATCCCGCAGCCAGGCCGGGGCATGTCCTTCCCAAGCCAGGGACCGGATCATACGGCCCAGCCCAAACATGGCCGCCAGCATGGTGGATAAAATGGCTGTAATCAGTACGGTATTGACCACATTTCCCACCCAGGTTAACCGCCAACGGGCCAAGGATTGCACCAGGGGACTTACTTCGCTGCTGAGGGTTCCGGTAGGAATCAGCGGCAGCAAAACAACAATGGCGATGACGTATAAGCCGATTAAACTGGCCACCGTGATACGGATGGCCTGGGGTACGGTACGGTGCGGGTCCTTGGTTTCCGAAGCGGCCAGGCCGATAATTTCAAATCCGGCGTAAGTAAACATAACAATCAACATACTGCCGGCAATTCCCCCCAGGCCTCCCGGGAAGAAGGGCTCGGTCAGCAGTTCACCGGCGCCAATCCGGGGCACACCGGATATGAATCCTCCGATCAAAGCCAAACCGATGATGATAAAGCCTACAATGGCCAGCAGTTTCACCACCGCCAAACCGCTTTCCAAATGGCTCAAGCGCTCGGCGCCCAGCAAATTAAGCAGAGAGACGAAAATAATAATAAGTGAGCCAATGAGAGGGAGAGAAAGGTCGGGAACCCAGTTGCGTAAAAAGATGGACACGGCTGTAGCCTCGCTGGACATAGCCAGAACCAGGCCCGTCCAATAGACCCAGCCCATAATAAATCCGGCGGCCGGACCGTAGTACCGTTCGGCATAAGTACGAAAGGAACCCGGCGCAGGGTCGGCCACCGTCATCTCGGACAAAGCAAACAAAACAATATAAACCAGCGCTCCGCCTAATAAAAAAGAAATAATAATGGCAGGACCCGCGGCGTTTATGGCCACAGCCGATCCCAGGAAAAAGGAACCGCCAATCACCGTGCCCAGCGCCATCATGGTAAGCTGCCAAACCGATAACCCTTTTTCAGCCTGCATGAACTATCCCTCCAAATGGATTGCTTATAACAAAAGTATCCGCCAATCCATAGAAAAAAATTCTGCAGACCCAAACGAGCGTTGATACAAAAGACGGTTCTTGTGTATCCAAAAAAAACTATTATTGTGAAAGTAAAAGCTTAATAACACATCAGAACGTCAAAGAGGAGGAACTCCATGCAAAGGAGTCCCTCCTCTTTGTTCCTATCTTACATTATCTACTACCCCAAAATATTTTCTTCTAAAGCCTAAAGCCACATTTACCAGAGCAATCATTACCGGTACTTCAATCAGAGGTCCGATGACCGCCGCAAAAGCGGCGCCCGATTCAATGCCGAACATGGCCACCGCTACCGCAATAGCCAGTTCAAAATTATTGCTGGCGGCAGTAAAGGCCAGGGTAGTGCTTTGGCCGTAGTTAATGCAGCTTTGTTTACTCATAAAGAAAGAAAGGAAGAACATAATCGTAAAGTAAATTAACAGTGGAATGGCAATGCGCACCACGTCCATGGGCAGCTCGACAATGTATTTACCCTTTAGGGAAAACATGATAACAATGGTGAATAACAGAGCCATCAGGGCCAGGGGGCTAATTCCGGGAATAAACTCCTTTTCATACCAATCCCTGCCCTTTCTGGGTAACAGAAGTACTCTGGTTACCAAACCGCCCAGAAAGGGAATACCCAGGTAAATCAAAACACTCTTGGCCACTTCGGCCATAGAAACGTGGATCTCGATGGATTTCATTCCCAACCAGCCCGGAACCAAAGTAATAAAGAAATAAGCGTAAACGGAGTAAAAAATCATTTGAAAGATGGAATTAACAGCCACCAAGGCAGCCGCATATTCATTATCGCCTTTGGCCAGATCATTCCAAATAATCACCATGGCAATACAACGGGCCAGGCCGATGAGAATCAGACCGATCATATAATCAGGATAATCTCTTAGAAAAATAAGAGCCAGAATAAACATAAGGGTGGGACCGATAATCCAGTTTTGTACCAGGGATAACCCCATAACCTTCCCGTTTTTAAAGGCCTTACCCATTTCTTCATACTTTACCTTGGCCAGGGGAGGGTACATCATCACAATGAGTCCGATGGCAATGGGAATAGAAGTGGTGCCCACCGACATGCGGTCCAGGATATCGGCAATACCCGGAAAAACATAACCAAGACCTACCCCAAAGGCCATGGCCAAGAATATCCATAAGGTAAGAAAACGGTCCAAAGTAGAAAGGTTTTTCTCAGCCATACATTCATCTCCTGTATTTCTTTATTGAGCAAGACAGAGGGCATTTAAACCTTATCACTGCACCCCGTCAAATATTTTTGGCTTATGCTTTGAACGGAAGCGTCAACCAGCCAGGGGATGGTCGCAAAGTAACCTTTGCTGATTTGTTTAACCTTTTCCAACCACTGTTTTTCAGCTCCGGAGCGGGCGGCGAGCATAGCGTTGCAGGTGTCCGTCATGGATAGGCACTGATTAACCACCCACCACTTGTTGTTTATACCTGCCCGGCTTAGATCCTCCCGAAGTCTGAGCGCTTCAAACACAGGGGTAGCCTCAGGCAGAGTTACAATAACCACTTCTGTTTGCCGTTCATCCCTTAGTCTTGGTAATAGTTTTTGCACAGAGAGCGGTGTTTCACCTTTGCTTCTCTGAACCTCTCGATGATAGCTTTGGGTTGAGTCAAGAAGCAAGAGGGTGTGACCCGTTGGCGCGGTGTCGATCACCACAACTTCGTTTTCTGCTTTATCAACGATTTCGGCAAAGGCCCTAAACACGGCAATCTCCTGGGTGCAGGGTGAACGCAAATCTTCTTCCACGTAAGCAATATCATCTTCACTCATGGTTTCACGAGCCTTGCTCAACACTTCCGTTTGATAGTTTAGAAGTTCTTGTTTTTCATCAATTTTGCTCAAGGTAATGTTTTCTGCACCGTCAATGACATATTGGAGATGGTCGGCAGGGTCGGTGGAGGTCAAATGCACCTTAACCCCTTTTTTTGCAAGGGCCAGGGCAATGGCAGCAGCAATTGTGGTCTTGCCAACCCCTCCTTTGCCCATGGCAAAAATAACTTTTTTTCCTGATGCATAGATGTCATTAATTAATCCATCCATCGGCTTGAGATCAAGGTTTTTAATTTCGGTATTACTGGACAAATAGTGATCTTCCTTAAAAAACGCTCTAATTTTATCAAGCCCTAAAATGTTATAGGAACGAAGGGGGAGGGTGAATGCCTTTAACTGTTTTAGGTTTGCAGGCATATTCTCCAGAGCTTCCTGCTGCTTGTCATAGATTCCCTGGGATACGTCATCCGATGCTTCAGCCAAAACACCGTTTAGGATTAGAAGTTGGTTGTTGATACCCAAGTCACGAAGCTCAAGGCTCGATCGGTCTGCTTCCAGCAGTGGAGTTTTTTCCGGCCTGGATACCAATATAAGCGTGGTTTTGTCCTTATCGGCAAGATTGGCGACAGCATCCTTGTACATATCCTTTTTATCCTCAAGCCCCGCAAGCTGGCCAAGACAAGAGGCTCCGTGGGTGCTTTCACTGATAAAATGACTCCACGCCGATGGAAGTTGCAGCATTCTGAGTGTATGTCCGGTTGGAGCGGTATCAAAGATGATGTTGTCATATTGATCTTCCGTTGCCCTGTCGGTTATGAAGTTTGAAAACTGGTCAAAGGCTGCAATCTCAACGGTGCAGGAACCGGACAATTGTTCCTCCATATTCGCGATCACGCTGCCGGGCAATTTGCCTCGGTAGGGAGCAATCACCGATTCCCTGTATTCCCTGGCAGCTTCCTCCGGATTGAGATTGGCAACCACAAGACCGGGCGCACCCTCAACGGGAACGCCCTTACCGTTAAGCGCTATATTAAAGACATCCTGGAGGTTAGAGGCCGGGTCGGTGCTGATGAGCAGCACATTTTTACCACTGTCCGCTAAACTTACAGCCACTGCACAAGCGGTAGAGGTTTTTCCCACACCACCTTTACCTGTAAAAAACAAGTATTTTGTTAGCTTGATTTTGCTTATATCAAAGGCATCAAACATCCTTTCCCTCCTAACAGCAGCAACCCTTTGATCCACAACCGCCTTTTTGCTCAGATTGTTTTGTTTTGATCTCAATGCCTAACCACTCCGCAAGCTCCTCATTCCTAGGGTATTCCTTTGTTTTGGCAACCTCACCGTCCACAAGAGTAACCGGGAGGACTTCCGCACCCTCTTTTTGCAGAAGGTCGTTTATAACCTTAGTCATAATAAAGTCTTGAGGCTCACTGGATAATCCATGTCTTTTGATTTCAATGCCCTTTTCTTTCAGTGAGTTAATCACCGTGGCGACTCTCAACAGCTCAGGATCGATAGAGGGTCCACAAACTCCCGTGGAGCAGCACATTGCAGGATCAAAAATCTCAACCTTCTTCATGCCAAAATCCTCCCAAAATTTGTAATTGCCATTTTAGGTTTATTTTGTCTCAGTATCTGGAGTGCTGCATCTTTTGCAAATGCAGTCTTCCTTTTCGCTGGTTATCTCGGAAAGAAAAGAGAGAATCAGATCTGTTTTTTCTTTGTTCAGAGTATATCTCATCCAGGCACCATCTCTAACAGCCTTTACCAGTTCATTTTCCACCAGTATTTTCATGTGATAGCTCAGTGTGGGCTGAGTAATGTTAAATTCCTCCAGTATCTTGCAGGCGCAAAGTTCCCCGCAAGAGAGCATATCGATGATCTTTAATCTTGTTTCATCTGCCAGCGCCTTCATTTTAGGCACATATTCCGCATATGACGGCTTCATGAGCTTCCCTCCCGAGATATAGATAATTATAAATGACATAGAAAATTATCTATGTTAAAATAGTATAGCAGACATATAGAGAGTTGTGAATATGGTTGGGTAATATTTATTGGTGACTGGGCACACAAATGTTTTATATTAAGCATTAAAGAGTAAATTAAATGACCGGGAGGCCGCTTTAAGAAATGAAAATCGCCGTAATTTCCGATATACACAGTAACCTTTTGGCGTTGGAAGCTGTGTTAAGGGATATTGAAGCAAGAGAAATTGACCAAATTTATTGCGCCGGTGATCTGGTTGGGTATGGGCCTCGCCCCAATGAAGTCATTGAACTCCTCCACCAAAGGGAGATTCCCACCCTCATGGGGAACTATGATGATGCCATTGGCAATATGAGATTCATTTGCGGGTGTGACTATAAAAATGAAGAAGCTATAAAGCTTGGAGAACAATCAATTCTTTGGACTAAAGAACAGACCACAGAGGCAAATAAAAAGTGGCTGAGGGAATTGCCTCAAAGGATAGAGTTTACTGCAGCGGGAATTCGTTTCTTGATTGTTCACGGCAGCCCAAGGCAGCTTAACGAATATCTTTTTGAAAATACACCCCTTGAACACTTTAATAAACTACTTATAGAGAATAACTGTGACGTTTTAATCTGCGGACATACCCATTTACCTTACTATAAATCCACCGCCCATGGACATATAATCAATGTTGGAAGTGCCGGAAAACCAAAACATGGCAATCCCAATGCGCTCTATGCCTTAGTAGATGTAACAGATGGAATCTTGAATGTAAATTTTACGGAGACACCTTATAACTATGAGGAGACAGCAAAAGAAATTGAGGAATTTGGACTTCCCCAGGAGTTTGCCCAAATAGTACGAACAGGCCAATGAAATTAGGCAACAGTTTTTAAGCAATGGGAAAATGTTGATATACCTGGCCCTTTAAGTTCGAGGTATTGTAATTACTGGCTCAGCCAATATAAAAAATAATTAGCGACGGGTTTTAAAAGAGAAACCCGTCGCTAATTATTTGACCATTTTTATTGCGGCTCGACATTAAATGACAAAATCACCAAAGGTAAAATTTATATTTAAGAGAAGATTAATTTATTGCCGGTAACAGAAGGGGGAAAGTAGGTGCTAAAAGGGCTAGAGGTTATTAAAGTAAAATTTGTTGGCATTGAAGGACTGCCCGTATGGTCCATATTGCATTTCCTTGAAAGAACCTGTTTAAATCACTTAAAATTAGTGACCATCCAAAGAATCTGTGAATTGAGCGCCGAAGGATACCCTGACGGCTGTTTTTCCGTAGCCTCATCATCGGCGGAAATTTTCCCTGGGCGTTCCTTCTTACATAAGCAGCCTGCCCCTGCCAAGCTGATTGTTCTTACAGAGAAAGCCGAGTCACCAGCCGATTTTTGGAATGTCATCAGGAATTTTAAAAGACCCATGGTTTACTTTACAGAGGGCAACCACAAAATACCCCTTTACGATTTTACTTATGAAGAGGCCGCCAGGATATGGAGCTTTAAAGAACAATCTCCCCCGGTGGGAGAAATCATTGGTGCGGGAGGGGCGTTGCTGGATCTTTTGTATGCCGCCGAGAGGGAAGAACGGGAGAAGGATGAGCATATCAACCGGCAAATTGGTCAGACTGCCGAAAACATTGACAGAATGGTTCGGGCAAGTCAAACCATCGCCAGTGCTAAAACCCCGGACGGCATAAAAGTATATGCGGAGTCCATATTAAAAGACTTGATGCAGAAGCAAAGTCAATTGAATAAAAAAATCGGGATTCACAATCAAGAGATCGATACAAATATTTAACGGTCTATAAAACCGAATCACTGATAAAGAGTTCAAAGTCCCTTAGACCTCTACTGGAACACAGGTCTAAGGGACTTTGTGCCATATAACCAACCGCTGTTACCGGTCCATCCCCCTATGACCCTTATGCCCCTTGGCCGGACTCATCTCTGTGTGATCCTATGCATCCTCTGGAGCCTGAGTGGTGGGGTGAGTCATAGTCCGGTGCGGCATCATGGAGCTGCCTTCCGGTATGTTACCGTGATTTGGCATGGGTGCCGATGGATTATGATGATCTCCGGCAGCATCCGTATTATGTTGGGTGTGTACCTCCACATAATCATGGCCAAAAAGTTCCTTTGCCTCAATACCCGACCGGGACAAGGCGCCGGACACATTTTCCTGCCGGAGCAGATCCAGGTCTACAGGCTTATTTTGCTGTTGGCATTTTTCATAGATCACGTATTGGCCTAGAGAAACTCCCTTTTTCTCAGCGGATTGGATCATTTCCTCCGGCTGGCCGGTGACCACCACGGCTCCCTGGTAACCCTGGCGTTCAAGCTGTTGGCACAGAAAATCTTTAAAAAGCTCCTCATTAACGCGGGGAATGTCGCGATCATCCAGTTTAATCAGAGTGCCCATAAGAATTTCCTGATCTTTGGTTAAGTATCCTTGTTTTTGACTGTACTGCAGCAGACCTTCCAAGGCAGTATAAAAATTCTGCCCTTTGAGGCCGGCGGCAAAATGATCGTCCTCCGGACCGTTCATACTGACCCGGGTAACCTTTCCTTCTCTGTCCAGCCACAGCCTGATTTCCGGCTGTAAACTGATATTTACATAAGCGGCAGCCGGAGAAATGAAGAAATGAGGCATCAGGCCGGTAAAGAGGATTAAAAGCACCGCTGCCGCCACTGCCAAGATTTTGGGTTTAACCGGTAAAACCGGAGTTTTTATATAAACCATGGCCCCTACCGGCGGGGCCGGTTGGATGCGGGTGGTCAGATATTGGCCGTCTGTGGTGTAGACCAGGACATTTTTAAACTTCCCGGTGTGGGCCATCACCACTGCTTTGGTTTTAGTCATGCATTTTCCCTCCCAGTCTCGGGGATGAAGCCTTGGGTGAAGCTTTTTAGGGCGGAAAGCTCCGGCTCGGTGAACACCAGCACCGTTGCAATAATATACCTGCGGCCCTTTTCCAGCACCCGGGTACTCAGTCCGGTCATTTCCAGCAATTCCTTGACCGGGAGCTTCCGGGTCCGGTTCAGGACCTTCAGCAGATGCTGGTTATGGACTATGGTTACGGCCACCTGAATAAATCTTTCCCGGGTATCCCGGTGTTTGGGAGAGCACTGCACCAAGTCCTCCAGGGTAATGCCGTAAAGGGCCAAGTGCTGTTGGTACAATTCGATGGTTTCAGCCATTCTTTCCTGCTGCACACCTTCCTGATAGATCCTTTGGGACCGCTGCTCCAGCAATTGCAGAGCATGGTTTTCCCACCGATCCGGGTTGGCCGATAGCAGCAATTCATATTTGGCAGAGTTTCTGCGGAAGTAGTCTGTCAACCGCCTTTGTATGACCGTATAGGCGAAGGAGGCAAAGGAAGCGCCCTGGTTAAAATCATAGCTGTCAATGGCCTCATTGAAAGCCAGCAGGGCGATGCTCAACTCATCATCATTCTCCCAGCTTAAAAAGCGTCTGCAGACCCGGGAGCTCACCCGGGCAATATAGTCCCGGTGTTTTATAATCAGCTCTTCCCGGGCTTTTTCTTCGCCATTTTTCGCCCTTTGTAATAATCGTTTAAGCGTAAATTGCAGCATCACTTTCCTCCGCTACTAGACATTCGCAATGGCTTGGTCTATTTCGGTGGGTCAAAGAGAAGGTAGGGGGCAGGGTACATCATCTCATTTTAAAAGTGTAACGGACCGGTTTCACAGAACCTTCACAAAGATGTCACATTATCGTGATATTTGCTAATGGTACAATGTTCCAGCATTCACCCCACCAAAAACCGGGTCTTAAGTGCGAATGATTGACTGAAAAGGAAAAAGGAAGCACTGGCAGCCAGGCTTCCAGATATTATTAGGGGGTTAATCCATGTTGAACAAAAAGAGCTTGATGATTGGAATTTCCACACTGCTATTGGGAGTTTCCATGGTGGGAGCGGCCTACGCTCTGCCCATGAACACCCCGATGCAATCTCAGAATTCAGTTGCTCCCAAAACCACCGTAACTACGCAGCAAAAAGGCGGGAATACCCTAATGAACAATCAGCAAATGCTTCAGTATCATGAACAAATGCAGCAAAACCACCGGTCCATGAACCAGAATCACCATGCCAACGATCCGGCTATGCATGGTCCCCTGGGCAATCATCACTCAATGGGCAGCGGCCATATGGGCTTCCAGAGTAATAAATAAGAAGCAAAGCAAAGAAGCCAACCTGGAGTAAATTTACGCCGGTTGGCTTCTTTCATTTTTACAGGGGGGCAGCAACAGTGGTTATAAAAAAGGCAGGCCTTTGAGCCTGCGGCTTTACCGGGAAGGTTCTTCTTTCAACCGTTTAAATTCGTCCGCTGTGATTTCACTGCGGGCTACCTGGATTTCAAAATCTCCAGAGCATCGGAGGAAGTACCGTTTTTGCGGGAGTCTCTAATGGCCAGGCGAACCGCCCAGTAAATGATCAATCCGAACAGTCCCATAACATGGACGGAGATATGAGCGATATGGATCACAGCGAGATGAATATGGACGACCACGTCAATAACAATAAGCAGTAGCAAGGGGGCTGTGCAGAAGGAGAAGTCGAAAGCAACAAAACCCAAAAGCGAACCCATTTTCACATTGAAGGGGAAGAGGGGTTCGCTTATTTAATTTATTGGGTTTGACCTGCCCCCAGGTTTTGTACCACAGGGGATGTTAGTCACGAAATTTGTTCACAGGTTTTTTTAGCCAGATCTGTAGCATATTCTACTGGTGTTTTGTTGCTCAGTCCGCTATGTGGACGAACTGTATTGTATTCATGACGCCACTCTTCAATAATTCGACGAGCCTCACTTACGCCTCTGAACCAGTGTTCATTAAGGCATTCATCTCGGAGTTTTCCATTAAAGCTTTCTACATGGCTATTTTGCATTGGTTTACCGGGGTCTATAAACAGTTGGATAACCCTATGTTCATAAGCCCATTGATTCAAGGTCAGTCCTGCAAATTCAGGTCCGTTATCAGAGAGGATTTCTTTGGGATAACCTCTGTAAATAGCAATTCTATCTAGTACTCTTGTCACACGCCGTCCTGTTATTGAAGTATCCACTTCGCTGGCCAGACACTCTCGAGTTGCTTCATCAATCACTACAAAAACTCTAAATCGCTGCCCAGTTGCTGTTGAGTCACTAACAAAATCCATAGACCACCTTACATTCGGTTGAGGCGTAACTGTGGGGGGCGGCCCCTTCCAGAGAGAACACGTTTTCTTTTGCGGCGACGGACAGCGAGTCCAGCAAGCCGGTATAGCCTATATACTTTCTTGTGGTTAACTTTCTGTCCTTCACGCTGAAGTAAGGCATGGATTCGTCTATATCCAAAGCGACGCCACTTAAAGGCAAGTTCAGATATTCTCGTTTTCAATGCCTCGTTCTCTTCTGAAGTAGAAGGAACATATCTATGACTGGAGCGTCCGATACCAACAAGCCTGCACGCTCTGCGTTCACTCATACCAAAAGTATCTTGGAGTTCTTTAACAAGCTTTCGCTTGCGAGCAGGCTTTACTTGTTTTTTTCAATAACCCACTTTAGAGCCTGGTTGTCGAGGGTTAGTTCACCTACGAGTAGCTTAAGTCTGCGGTTTTCCTCTTCCAACTGCTTAAGTTTCTTCGCATCACTTGCTTCCATTCCGCCGTATTTAGATTTCCAGCGATAAAAGGTTTGTTCGCTAATGCCATGTTGCCGAAGAATGTCAGCTACCGGCATCCCATTCTCATGGGAGTTAAGTATTCCAATGATCTGCTCTTCGGTGAAACGTTTTCTCATAACTGTCCCCTCCTGACTTAGTTATACTACATCAGGACTAACATTTCCTTTGGACCAGTTTTCGGGGAGCAGGTCACTGTTGCACTCAATTCTCTTAGCGAAGGACTAAAAAATGTTGAAGGTGCTTGGTTAAAGTTTCAATACTCAAATATTAAGTACCTTATTGTAAAAGACTTACATGACCAGAAAGAACTCATTCAATATATTATTGAAGAACTCAGCTGTAAAATAGATGAAAAATATGATTTAATTTCAAAAATACTAGTTTTAGATGAATTAAATGAGGATTGGTGATAGACATGTTTGCAAACTTTAACAAAGCTTTCCGTAAAAATCCCCTAAAAACTAAAGTGCCTTCTGAAGTGCTTGCTGCACTTAGTCATAAGTTACCAGATGGGTTCAAATATGTTAATATTGGGGAGGGTGCTTGTGGAATAGCTTCAGATTATATGCATCTAAAATTCAATGTAAAAATTCCAGAAGGTGCTATAAAAAATAAGGATTATATTAAGACAGCGAATGATTTAGCTAATTATATATATCGTACACAACAGGAGTTGGAAGTTATACCTGATAAAGATGGTTGTATTTTAATCAATGATAATAAGTTTTCGTTTAGTGACTTATTGCATTTTCCTTTAGAAGAAAAATATATTAAAAGTCAAGGTGCGTTTGTAATAAAGCCAGAGCCTTTTCCAGACCCATTCCCTATTGAATTTGAGGCTAACGGTGCTAAGAAAGTTATTTTAATTCAACGGCAGCCATACGATAGTATATACGAAACTTTATTTAAATCAGTCAATGATGATTGCTTACAAATATCTTACTTAATAAACGAGCGGGATTTTAGTCTAAAACTTACTATTAATATATCTTTAGAAAAGGCTAAAACGATAAAAGAAATTGTAACAGCCTCAAAGCTATACTATGGTTTTTTAAATGGAACTCTAAAGATGGGAGAATTTCCATTAAACCAGAAACCTGATGAAAAGGTAGATGAGGACTTCTCTAAAACCATTGAGTTTTGGGAAAAGGTTCTTGCAGTTGAAAATACACTAGGTATAGTGTTTATTCCTACATCACGAATACAGCATGATGACGGTTATTGGATAGAATGTCTTTACCGCACATTAGTATTAAAACAGCCTTATAGAGAAAACATTAAGATGTCAACGGTTAAAATGAGAAATGTATCCTTTACTCAGGAGGGCGGATTTAAAAAGAAGTCAGGGATGGTATTTGAATATCTTCGGGAAATAGCTGGAGAGTTATTAGGAGCAAAAATTAACCTAATAGAGTTTTCTATAATTTACAATTTCATTATTACAAATGCTACAAAGGTTGATAAATCAGAGAATGACTATGACGTACAAATAGAACCTGATGGCAAAGAGGGTATTTATAGATCAACTCAATACTTTAAAACTAAAGATGAAGCAGATGTTTTCCGGACAGTACATATTAAGAACCATGAAATATTCAAAAAGGCAGAAATAATTGAGGTTCTTTAAAAAAATATTACAGTTTATGCAAAGTAAATGACATAAATATTTCAGATAAGGCTAATAATCTGTAGTTCAAAATGCCAACGGTTTAACAATTATGGGAAGCCCTATTTTGCACTTATTGAGAAGATAACCTAACAAATTACTATGGCTTAAGAATAAAAAATTTAACTGAGAAAAGGAAGAAAATATGCCTAAACTATCTCAAATTGAAAAAGGAACTTTTATGAAGCTGTTCAATAGAGGCGGCTATGTTCTGAATTTTTCCACAAATGACTTTAATCTGTTTACATTAGAAAGTGTTGGGGTTCCGTTGTGCGAGGTTTACAAACAATCAAAGGGTAAATCATTGATGGCTTATATTAGCGAAGCTACCGAGGATGACACCATAAAGTTGTTGAAAGATTTATTAGACTATTACGAAGTTCATTACAAATATGAAATTGAAAACGATGAGGAACATACAAAATTGTATGGCCGATGCAAAGATATAATGGACCGTATCTTATATAAAAAAAATCCTCTTGCTTCTACAGCGGTAGAGTTGAAAGAGAAATTTTCAAGTGCATATCTTTCTGCACAGATTGATTTAATGTTAAAAATGCAGTCTGAAAATCCAACAGAAGCAATTGGAAAAGCTAAGGAATTGGTTGAGAGCTGTTGCAAAACTATTCTTGATGAAAAAGGAGTAGAATGGGACAAGAACTGGGATGTTAGTCAATTGACTGGCGAGACAATTAAACTTCTTAAGCTAATGCCCAAAGACATACCCGACACTACTCCGGTAGCAACTGAGATGAAAGCCATTTTGGGCAATTTGCGTACGATAGCTACAAACTTGGCAGCTTTGCGTAACCCATATGGTAGTGG
Organism: Desulforamulus ruminis DSM 2154; assembly: GCF_000215085.1. Taxonomy (NCBI): domain Bacteria; kingdom Bacillati; phylum Bacillota; class Clostridia; order Eubacteriales; family Peptococcaceae; genus Desulforamulus; species Desulforamulus ruminis. The sequence continues at coordinate 2,111,675 of NC_015589.1, read as the reverse complement.
GCACGGGAAAAGTGCTTCATACAAAGGACTCGAAGAGCGTCATGCTAAACTTGCCGTTGGCAGTAGTATAACGCTTGTTAGTTTCCTTTGGGATACTCATGAAAGGAAGGGCATTTGAAACAATGAACCGAATTAGTGAGATAACAAAACGTGATATTCTCGATTTGTTTCATAATGGGATTGAAATAGACGACTTTTTTGAAACCAAAAAAGTCACCTATCTTTATTTCGGTCGGATGGAAGAACTTGAATTTCTGAAGAGATTATATGATTTGAAGAGTATGCCGAGTTTGGATTCAAGGTTTCCAGATGCTGAAAGTGACATCTGGCAGCACACGGTAAACAATGATGATTATCCATTTTGCTGGGTATTTGAAGACGAACGCTTCCAATTGCAGAACGGAACCGATGAAACGTATTTGAAATTCATTTGTGAGATATTTCATCCAACAGTTAGGTTTGAAAAAAAATATTGGAAAGAGTTTCTTGCAGAGGTAAACAGATTGTTGCAAAATGATGGGTACGAACTTTATCCGGCAGAAAAAATATCTAACCGTGATGTCTATGGATGGAGAATATTTCAACCAGAAGAAAATAAGATGTTCATTCCTTACTCTCAACGGAATGCAAAAGCAATAAAAGAGAAAAAAATCGCCTTATCCATTAAACGTTGTGCAAGAAATCAGATTTACCAACTTTTGCAAAGGTATAATGACATCTATCAAGAAACCACTGAAACAGGATGGCAGTACGAAACTTCAACAAGCGAAGAAGTTTTTAATGATATACGGCAGTTTTATACCCCTAAATGTTATAATGATCAAAAGCAGTATGTTGAAACTGGTAGCCTACAAGATTTTATATGTTATAATTCGCCTTATTGTGTAATAGATGCGATAGAGTTTTTCGAGAAATATAACCGTTCCAACAACTTTGAATCGCAAATTAATGAAATAATGAAGCTGAATGATATTGCTTTGAAATTATATAATGGCAAAATTGTAAGTACGTTTGACAGTCAAATAAAAAGCAGCACATTAGCTTCAATTCAAGAAGCAGGACTCAAAGAGTTGATTCAAGAAGCCACTAAACATTACGACGAAGGTAATTTCAAAATTGCCGTTGAAAAACTCTGGGACGCTTTTGAAAGACTGAAAACATATTATTTTCCAACTTTAGATAAGAAAAAATCGATAAATAGAATCATTAGCGATATGAGTGGCAACAAAGATCCCTATAAAGAACTGTTTGAAAAAGAGTTCTTTGACCTCACAGCGATTGGTAACAATTTTAGAATTCGTCACCATGAAACTATAAAAATAGATATTGAAGATAATCGGCACTATGATTATTTTTATAAACGTTGCCTATCATTAATTTCGGTTACGATTCAATATTTGGATAGTGGAAGAATGTTATAATGTAAATTTCATCCAAGTAAAGCCTTAGGTAAGGCTCTATATCCATGTTTTAAAATGGAGCCCCAACTTACTATAATGTATATTTGGGGTTATTTGGAGGGTTAATCATGAAAAAAGCTTATTTTATGTTGTTTATTATGTTATTCGCATTGATCCCAGTTAAATCAGTATATGCCTTAGAAAAGTATCAACAATACTCCATTGGCGATATTATGGGAAGTTTTCAAAAAAGCAATGCTAAAATGGTCATCATTTTAAAAGATTACGAACGAAGGACCATTCCCGTATATGAAGTAAACGATGAATTGTGCATTTGTGTGGAAGACCTGCAATACTATGGCTATGAAATGACCTGGGATCAGAAAAGCAGAACAACCAGCCTCACCTTTTCCGACCGGCAAAGAACCGGAACCACTCACTTTGTTAAGAGCAGGGGAAATATTTTATATAGTGATATTAAAGTATTTATCGATGGGATTGAGGTCAATGGCTACAATATTGGGGGTTATACCCTGGTCAAAATTTGCGACTTACAAACAATACCCGACTTATACTTCTGGAGGGATTATGGAGAGCAAGAGTACTTTCAAGTAAAGGGAAAAATTTTGCTTCCCCAAGGGGATGTGGCTCCTAAAGCCGGCTTAAATGGGAAGATAATAAAATATGACTATGGTTATAAAGGAAGCCCGGAAAAGGTCTCGGAAATTTCTTTTTATATCCCGGAAAATAAGAATTATTGTGACTATACAACCACGATAACGCCGTTCCAATTCCTGGGATATGAGCTTGATGATCAATATGGTTATTACAATGGCTCCCTTTTTGAAGAAAGCGAGAAGCCACTGGAACATTACAAAATTTATACCACCACCATGAATGATTATCGGGTTAATTATGATGATTTTAATATTTATATTTTTAAGACGGCGCAATTAAGTGGTAAACTGACGATAAATTATCTAACGAATGAATATCCCGGACAAATCAGAACCATTTATATTCTGGCTGAGGAAATAAGCGGCAGTGGGGAAATACTGGAAGCCATAACGGTTCCCACAGAGCAAACGGAAATTAGCTATAGCATGCCGGTCATAGCGGATAAGGGATATAACTTGAAGTTTTATGCAACCCGTTATGCCAGGATTCTCAGCCAATATGAGCTATGGGCGGGACCGGCTCCTCCGCTGCTTTTCTCCGGTTATTACTCCTCTAAAGGCTTTGTTCCGGAAAAAAGTCAAGGGGATATTCTCATGGTGGGTAAGCCGGGAATTCAAAATGTAAATGTTGTCATTGAACCTTCCAATATCTTAAGTGAAAAAGATTTGTATTAAAAGGTGACGCTAAAACCGATAAACAGGAGAGAATTTATATCCCTTTTGGTTCACCAAGAACCACTGTATTTTGGGAGCGTTTCAGAGTAGGGGATATGAAGAGATAAGCAGATAGAAATGAAAAAGTTCGTTGTAAACTTATGTGGATTTTTCATATTGGCCTTGATGATTTTGTTTGTTATTGATGACTATGCTGTTTACACAGTCAAAAAGAGTAATATTCAAAACCATTCCTTAAAGCTTGCTCTTGAGAACGGAATGAGTAACGCCACCATCGTAAAAACGGAGGAGCAGCCATCTTCATTGATTACGGTTTTAAAAGGGCAGGGGGAATACGGCTTTATTGTCTATAGCCGAAGTAGGATTTATGGATATTACCGAATCGAAAAGGCTGCTTTCAAAATTAACGATAAACAAGAATTCCACACGGCAGTCACTGATCCTGTACATGTCTACATACTCACGCTAAAACCGAATGAGCCTGGGGATGTCTCTATTGAGGTTAAAGCAAAAGAAGTTCGCTGGCAGGAAAGAATGATTTTTAGTCTTTTTACTTTCGCTGTTTGTATGATGGCTATTTTTTATAGAAGACTTAAAGAATCAAAAACTTAATTTCATCGGTTCAAAATAGAGTGTAAGACCGGTGAGTACTTTGTACTTGATATGAAGAAAAAATGAGAAAAAAACCCGCCAATGGTAAAAATTTGGCGGGTTTTTGGCATTACTTGACAACCAATTGGTTCCCTGGAAAAATTCGGTTTGAACCTTAGGTTTCATATATGCTGCACTTATACCAGGTATAATTAGCGAGTATTGTACAGGAAACGAAAAAATTCCTATAATGAATATAGTTAGTGAAGGTAAGAACTTACACAATAAGCATAAGAGTTTTAAAAAAATCCCATGATAGATGTTAAAAAGAAAGGAGATAAATCCCATGAAGAGAAAACCGCTTACCAATAAGTTGTTGGTATTGGGCGTCGATGGCATGGACCCCAGAATCAGCCGCAAATATTTAGCCCAAGGGAAAATGCCCAACCTACAGAAATTAATCGACCGTGGAGCCGCCAGAGAAGATTTAACTCTGCTCGGTGCCATTCCAACCATTACACCTCCTTGTTGGACAACACTTGCTACAGGTGCTTACCCGGGAACCCACGGCATCACTTGTTATTGGAGACAGTCTCCGGAAAGCCTGGACGCAGTTGTTTATAATATGGATTCCCGTAACTGCACCGCAGAACAAGTATGGAACATCACCTCGGAAGCCGGTATGAAGACGATGGTTTGGCACTGGCCCGGGAGTTCTTGGCCTCCGACCTCTCACAGCGAGAATCTGAGTGTTGTGGATGGCACCCAGCCCGGTTCTGTCAATATGGGTGTTGCACAGCTTGACTGGGAAAAAGTGATCGTGGCCAACCCGGATATTAAAGGCGTGCGTTATGCCCCCAGGGTAGATAAACCCGCAGGTGTTGGCTGCATTATCTCCGATCTGGAAGACACCTTGGACAATGATGTTGATGATGAAATGATGGAACTCTGGTGGGGCGATACCGCCCGTCAAGGCGGCGAAATCCGCACCTATGTGATGGACGATGAAGATACCGAAGTGGTCATTGGCAGTAAGGTTGCTTATGATATCGTTAACTCTCCCCTTAAAGAGGCTACCGGTTGGGCCAATGCTCCGGAAGGAGCCAAGGAATTTACCATCCTGACCTCCGGCGGGGTTATGAGACGTCCTGCTTTAATTCTTAAAAACGAAGCCGGCGAATATGACCGGGTGGCTGTTTATAAGAATAAGAAAGCAGAAAAACCCATTGTTGTTTTAGAAAAAGGGAAAATGGTATCCGGCATCATTGATGATGTTACCAAAAAAGAAGTTACCAAGCCGGCTTGCCGTTCCATGAAGATTTTAGAATTGGATCCCGCAGGCAATAGCGTTCGTCTTTGGATCAGCAACGCTTTGGATATTTCCAATGACCAATTATGGCATCCCAAATCTCTCTATAAAGAAATCGTTGCCAATGTTGGCGAGGTTCCGCCTGTTAGCTTAATCGGCGGGGAAGATGCCGAATTAGTCCGCGAAATTTTTGAACCCTCTTGGGTGCAGTACAACAAATGGCAGGCGGATTGCCTGAATTACTGCATCAAAGAAAAAGGATATGAAGTGATATTCTCACACCTGCACAATATTGACTGCGCCGGCCACCAGTTATGGCACTTAGCCAAGACACTGCCCGACTGGGATCACACCGACGAGATAACCTATCAAGGGTTTATTGAAAAGTTCTATGTGCAGACCGATGATTATATTGGTGAATTCCTGCATCTGTTGGATGAAGGCTGGACCGTTCTGCTGGTAAGTGACCACGGCCTCATTGTCGGGGAAAACGTACCTCCTATTTTAGGAGAATATGGCGGCCTCAATACAAAGGTCATGGAAGAACTGGGCTATACCGTTCTGAAGAAAGATGAAAACGGCAATACCCTAAGAGAAGTGGATTGGGAGAAAACAAGAGCTGTTCAGATCCGCAGCAACTATATTTATATCAATCTCAAAGGCCGTGACAAATACGGTATTGTGGATCCCAAAGATAAGTATGAATTGGAAGAACAAATTATCAACGATTTGTACAATTACAGAGATGCCAGAACCGGCAGACGGGTTGTGGGCATCTGCCTTAGAAATAAAGATGCCGTGCTAATTGGTACGCATGGACCGGAATGCGGCGATATTTTCTTCTCCATTGAAGAAGGGCATAACCGCCTGCATGGCGATAGCATTTCAACTTCCGAAGGCTATTTTGAAACATCCGTTTCGCCCATCTTTGTGGCTGCAGGCCCTGGTATTAAACCTGGCTTTAAAACGGATCGTATCATCCGCCAAGTTGACGTTGCCCCCTCAGTCTCGGCATTACTCGGTTTGCGTTACCCTGCGCAATGCGAAGGAGCTCCAATTTATCAGATTTTCTCAGAAGAAATCTGATAAATGGTTAAATGCGCAGCTATCAGAAAAGCAGCACTCTGATAGCTGCTTTTTAATAAAAGGAAAAGCGATGAAACGAACTGCAGACTTAGGATGATATTTGTTAACACGAGGTGCCGCTTTTGTCTCGGCAAAGTGACTCCCAGACAATCCTACTCCACTTGCTATTCTAATATTCTATTTAATCGCTGCAGCATTGTTTCTAATCCTACGGCTATGTCATCGCTGTTTGTGCAATTATACCGAAGCCTACGGTTTTATTCCATGTATTTGATATAAATCTTATTCTATATTTCAAGGGGTGGAGATTATGTCGTTGCAAAAATTAGATGCAGAGCGTTTTGAAGAAATTATTTATGATAACTGCGAGCCTTGCCTGGTGATCTTTTCAAGAAAAAACTGCCATGTGTGTAAAGAAGTAGTTCCCATGTTGGAAGAATTGAAACCGGAATATGAGGGTAAGTTTGGTTTCTACTATGCTGATGTGGAAGAGGATAAGGATCTGTATCAGAGGTTTTCCTTAAAAGGAGTGCCGCAAATCCTTTTTTTCAATGAAGGCGAGTATCAAGGAAAACTGGCGGGGAACGTCGATGATGAGAAAGTCGAAGATAAGATTGCAGAAGTTCTTGGCGCATAATTAAATCAAAAGGGATGTGAAAGGCATGGCTGAAACTTACGATTTAATCATTATTGGAGGCGGCCCCGCCGGGCTGGCTGCTTCGATTTATGGCGGCCGGGCGAAGCTTAAGACCTTGGTTGTCAATAAAGGAACCATTGGCGGCTTGGTGGATACGACCCGGGAGATCGTGAATTATCCCGGCTATATTCAAGTCAGCGGACCGGATTTAATGAAGGATTTCCATAAACATGCCCAGAGTTTTGGAGTTGAGTTTCATAAAGGGGAAGTGGTCAGCGTTGATTTTTCTCAGGAAGAGAAAATCGTTAAGACCAAGAAGGGCAAGGAATTTTCCGCCAAAGCGGTGATTATTGCCTCGGGCAGTGAGCCGAGGCTGCTGAATATCCCCGGTGAAAAAAGACTGCGGGGAAATGGCGTGGCCTACTGCGCCACCTGTGACGCCGAGTTCTTTGAAGGAGAAGACGTGGTGGTTGTGGGCAGTGGCGACCAGGCCATTGAAGAAGGCATGTTTATCACCAAATTTGCCCGTAAAGTTACCGTGCTTGTTCTCCATGACGAAGGAATCCTGGATTGCAATAAAGTGAGTGCTGAAAGGGCCTTTAATAACGAAAAAATGGAGTTTATATGGAACTCCACCATTGAGGAAGTTCTCGGGGAAGAGAATGTAGAAGGGGTAAAAATCAAGAATTTAAAAACCGGCACTTCTTCAGAACTGGCGTGCCAAGGTGTATTCCTGTTCGTAGGAATGGTTCCATCAACCAACTATCTTAAAGACAGCGGCATAGAGATGGATAAGCGGGGATATATACCGGTAAATGACCTTATGGAAACCAACCTTGAGGGGGTCTACGCCGTTGGCGACAACCGGGTAAAATACCTAAGGCAGGTTGTCTCCGCCGCGGGGGACGGGGCTACGGCAGCGGTGGCTGCTGAGCGCTATATTGAAGAGCTGAATAGCTTTAACGCCAATGTTCTGCAAAGTGATAAAAAGGTTTTACTCCTGTTTTTCAATGCCTTAGTAAATGAAAGTTTGGAATTCAGTACCTTGTTGGAGGAACTGAACAATGAATTGGGCCATGAGTATAAAATTGTCAAAGTGGATATGGCCTCAAAGAAAAAGCTGGCGGAAAAATATGATGTAAAAATGGCCCCTGCCGTTGTTGTATTGGATCAGGGGAAAGAAATGAAACGGTTAGAATGCACCTTGGATAAAGAAAAATTAAAAACTCAATTCTAGTCATCCATGGAGGCTTTGCCTGAAATAAGTCTTATAATAAGGAAGCTTTGCAAAACGATTGTTATAGGTGCAAAGAGTAGAAAGAGAACACAACGAGCAAGTGGTTACCTAGAATAGACACGGATTTTACAAATTTCCACTGATTTTATTGATTTAGTCATCCTAATTTAAAATCGCGCAAATCCGTATTATCCGTTCATCCGTGTTCTGTTCTTTTTATCTAAAAGGATTGTGCAATAGGAACCTTTCCAAGTTCTCTTGCAGCAGTCCTTTTTTATAAGCCCGGTTAAGTTAACATAATATAATCACAGGCTATCTAAAACAAAGCAGGGAGTTTAAAACCTTTCATAGCAAGATTTTAAACTCCCTGGAGATGATCTTTTTTAATTGGTTTAACTCACGACCATGCCGGCAATGGAACAATGGGGCGATTTGGTCATGGTTTTAATATTTTTTCGGAAACGTTCATAGCGCACACAGCAGTATTCAAGAAAGTCGTCGCCGTTATAATGCCTGATTAAAGCCCAGGCGGTCCAGAGCAAATCCTGTGCCATCATAAAGCTTTTAATTTTTAATTCTTCCATCGGGGTCAGAGGACGGCCGAAGTAGCTCTGAATAAAATACTGGATGGCTTCGTCGGACAGCTTGGATTCAAGCATATAGGCCGCCACATCCCAGCAGGGATCGTTCATTCCGGAATATTCCCAGTCAATAAGATAGATTCTGCCGGCAGCGTCGATGATAAAGTTCTCCGGCACCGTGTCATTGTGACAGGGCACAAAAATGGTACTTTTAATATTTTTTTGGACAAAATCAACCAATTGGTCTTTCAGGGTTGTGTAATCAAAGAAAAAGTCGCCCCGCTGCTGTTGGATAATCCGTTCGTACTTGTCCAATTCCCTTTGCCAATCAAAATGGTTAGAAAAATGCTTGGGAAAGGAATGGATTTTTTTCATTAACCGGGAAACCGTTTCCAGGTTTTGGGGGGCGCTGGGGTTGGCTTGAGCCATGTTTTGGCTGTTTTCTATATAGAGACTGATCTTGATTCCGCTGTTTTCATCAAAATAAATGCAATGGGAGTTTACGCCGAACTCCGAGGCAATTTGATTATTAATCCTTTCCATTTTGCGGTCAATAATCTGTTCCGTCATGCCGCCGGGCTGCCGGATGACATATTCCACGCCCGCAATGTCCATGATGTAGTTGTAGTTGGTAAGCCCGCCGGCAAAGCGGGATTTATCGAATACAAGGTTTTCATTGTGAAAAGCCTGGCGCAGCTTTTCTTGAACTAGTTCTTCTATGCTCATATGTAACTCCGTCAGATAGATAAAACTTTGATTTTAGAATGATTAATAATCTACTTTAGCAGAAAAAAACGACAAAATCAATGCATTTAAGAGGAGATCCGGGTCTAGCCATGATTTTGGATTTCTCGTTCCGGAAGGAAAAGTCAAATCATGGGGCATTTTGTTAAATGGTCCATTTGCAGATAAATCGCCTTTACTTGTGCAGCGGGAATTTTAAAATTTTTGTCTTGATTATTCAAGAAAGTCTCTTTAGTACCATAACTAATTTTTTCTGGGTGTAATTGTACTAATTATGGATACTGATTTTTCAAAAAAATATTTTCCCCATGCGATATGATACAAATAGCAAATGATCTATATAAATAGCGGTTGATATAAGAAGATAAAGGGACAAGCCTGGCAGCAAGATTGATAAGGAAGAGGAGTTGTTTCAATGGAATACTTTGGGGAAGAAGCATTGGGCCTTGTTGAAACAAGAGGGATGGTTCCGGCGATTCAAGCGGTGGATGTCATGTGTAAAACGGCCGACGTTGTTCTCGTCTCCTTTGAAAATATGGGTTCCGGGCTTGTCACAGTCATGGTGAAGGGCGATGTTGCAGCCGTGAAGTCGGCGGTGGAAAAAGGCGCCGCAGCGGCTGCGGCCATTGGCGAGATGACAGCCTCTCACGTCATGCCGCGCCCCATTCGCCGGGTCGGAAAGATTGTTTCGCGACATGACATTGATGCGGACTAAGCAATTGACTACTTGGGAAGGGGAATCCGCGTGGAGAAAGTGGAGAGGAATGACGCTTTAGGATTTATAGAAACCTACAGTCTGGTTTCGGTGCTGGAAGCGGCGGACGCCATGTGCAAGGCTGCGGATGTGGAATTGGTGGGTTATGAAAACGTGGCCTCCGGTTTGGTTTCGGTGGTGGTTCGCGGCGACGTGGGAGCGGTAAAGACGGCTGTGGCTGCCGGCGTCAAACAAGCCGGCAAGGTAGGTCCGGTCTATAGTTCCAATGTCATCGCCAGGCCCCATGAGGATGTAGAAAAGATTGTTGCCAGGTACGTGATCAACTGGTAAGCAAGGGCATGGGTCAACCTTTTCATTTGGGGGTAAAAGGGGGAGTGATTGAAGGATGAACCGAATAGACCACGATCTGCTCTCCGTCCAAGAGGCTCGGATTCTGGTGGAAAACGCCCGGGAGGCGCAAAAAATACTGGCCGCCTTTCCCCAGGAAAAACTGGATCAAATTGTCGGCCGCATGGCTGAGGAAGTTTATCAAGCGGCCAGGGAACTGGCGGTCCTGTCCCAGGAAGAAACGGGATTTGGCCAATGGCAGGACAAGTTGGTCAAGAATGTTTTTGCCAGTGATTTTCTCTATAAAAAGATCCGGGATATGAAAGTGGTCGGCATTATTGGTGAAGACAAAGCAAACCAAACCATGGATATTGGCGTGCCCGTGGGAGTGATTGTGGCCTTGCCCCCTTCCACCAACCCGGTATCCACCACCATCTATAAAACCCTGATTGCCATAAAATCCGGCAATGCCATTGTTTTTTCCCCGCATCCGAAGGCCCAAAAGACCATTGGCAAAGTGCTTGATATCCTGATACGGGCCGCGGAGGAAAAAGGATTGCCCTGCGGCGCCATCAGCTACTTGCACACCCTGGCGGCGGACGGTACGGTGGCCTTGATGAACCACCAGGATACTTCGCTTATTTTGATTACCGGCGTGCCCAAGATGGTCCGGGCCGCGTACACCTCCGGAAAACCGACTATTTATGGCGGTCCGGGGAACGGCCCCGCTTTTATTGAGCGTTCAGCCGACATCAAAAAGGCGGTAGCCGATATTATTGCCAGCAGAACCTTTGATAACGGAATTGTCTCCGCTTCGGAACAATCCATCGTGGCGGAGGACTGTATCGCTGATGAAGTAAAGCAGGAACTGAGGAGAAAGGGCGCTTATTTCATGTCCGCCGAGGAATCGGACAGGCTGGGCAAGCTTTTTTTCCGTGCGGACGGCAGCCTGAATCCGGAAATTGTGGGCAAACCGGCCGTGGAGCTGGCCCGGCGCGCCGGCATAGGTGTTCCGGCAGATACCAAGGTATTGATTTCAGAACAGAAATATGTGTCTCCCGGCAATCCCTATGCCAGAGAAAAGCTTTGCCCGGTGCTGGCCTTTTTCGTTGAAAAGGATTGGATGAATGCCTGCGAAAAATGCATCGAGCTGCTGATTAACGAAGGGCGGGGACATACCCTGGTCATTCACTCCAGGAATGAGCAGGTAATTCGGGAATTTGCCCTGAAAAAACCGGTATCCAGAGTGCTGGTGAATACTCCCGCCACCTTAGGGGGCATCGGAGCCACCACCAATCTGTTTCCGGCCTTCACTCTGGGCAGCGGCGCGGCAGGCGGCGGGTTTACTTCCGACAATGTCTCACCCCTGAATTTGATTAATATCCGCAAAGTGGGCTATGACGTGCGGCGGTTGGAGGATATAACCGGGGGGATGCCGGCGGGGGATGCGGCTGAAGACAGCACGGAAGATTTAAAAGAACTGCTGGCAAAATTACTGGAACAATTTGCGCAAAAGATTTGAGGTGACGGCGGGAATGAAGCAATTTGTTATTAAACCCAAGGTTTATTTCAATGAAGGGTCCATGGCGCTGCTGAAAGAAATCAAAGGCTCTTGTGCCTTGATTGTTTCCGATTCCATGATGGAGAAACTGGGGTACCTGCAAAGGACCATGGATTATCTTAACCAAGCCGGGATAAAATCGGCGGTTTTTACGGAAGTGCGCCCGGAGCCCGATGTAAAAGTCATTGCCGCGGGTGTACAGAAATACCTGGAGACCCATGGGGACATCGTTGTTGCTTTGGGCGGCGGCTCTGTCATTGACGCGGCCAAGGGCATTTTATATTCCCTGTGGCAGTTCAGCAAAGCTGCCGGGGAGGAATTTAAAAAACCGCTGTTTATTGCCATTCCTTCCACCAGCGGTACCGGCTCCGAGGTAACAACCTTTTCGGTCATTTCGGCGGAAGGCGAGAAAGTATGCATTGTGGATGAGTGGATGGCTCCGGATATCGCCATACTGGATTCCACCTGCATCCAGCACGTTCCCCGGACGGTGGTGGCAGATACGGGGATGGATGCTTTGGTCCATGCCGTGGAGGCCTATGTTTCCACCGAGGCGACCCATTGTACCGATGCCCTGGCGGAAAAGGCGGTCCAATTAATTTTTGAAAATCTCAAGACTTTATACAACAATACAGATGATTCCTGCGCCAGAGAACGCATTCAAAACGCATCCTGCATTGCCGGCATGGCCTTTACCAATGCCAATCTGGGCATCAACCACAGTCTGGCCCACGCCCTGGGCGGAACCTTTCACCTTTCCCACGGCCGGTCCAACGGGCTGCTGATGAACGCAGTGATTGAATATAACGCCAATTTGAGCAGCAGTGCCAACCGGTACGCCGCAGAAAAATACGCCAGACTGGCGGCTGTTTTGCAATTACCTGCCCGGACCTACCGGGAAGGAACCATTCATTTCATGCAGGCGGTCCAGGATTTGAAAAAATCCATAGGTATTCCCAACCGGATTCGGGAGTTGGGAATTGATAAAAACAAATTTGAAAATGAACTGGGCACTATGGCGGAACTGGCGCTCCATGACCGCTGCACCCCCACCAATCCCAGACAACCGTCCAGAGAAGATCTGATGGGCATCTATCAAAGATCGTTTTAATCGGACCATAAGCAACTTATCCTGCTGAATAAAGTAAGAGGGAGGAAGAAAAGTTGGATCTTAAAGAGTTTTCAAATAAATTTGCGGATGCCACCAAAGATTTGTCCCCGGAAGAAACAGCGGCCATTATGAAGCTGTTTGAGGGTATCTCCAAGGAGCTTTCCGCCCAGGAGCCGGCAATGTCCAACAAGGCAAAATCACCGGCCTTTGAAGGGGAAATTACCGGACTGACACCCCGCCTGGAGCGGCTGCGGGCCGCTTATTTAAAGGTGAAGCCCAGTGTCAGTACCTACCGTGCCCGGGCCTTCACCCAGGTAGCCAAAGAAAATGCGGGGCTGCCCAAGATTCTGCTGCGGGCCAAGTGCTTTAGAAAAGCCTGCGAAACAGCGCCCCTATTGATTCAAAAGGATGAACTGATTGTTGGACATCCCTGCGGCAAACCCAGGGCCGGCGCGGTATCCCCGGATATTGCCTGGAGATGGATCCGGGATGAACTGGATACCATGTCCACCAGGCCCCAGGATCCTTTTGAAATCAGCGAAGAGGACAAGCGGATTTTACGGGAGGAAGTTTTCCCTTACTGGGAAGGCAAGAGTCTGGACGAAATTTGTCAGCAGCAATATGAAGAAGCCGGCGTATGGTCCTTTTCCGGCGAATCCTTTGTCAGTGATCTTTCTTACCATCAGGTTAACGGCGGCGGAGACACCTGCCCGGGTTATGATGTCATTTTGATTAAAAAAGGCATTGCCGGCGTAAGACAGGAAGCCGTGGACCGGTTGAGCCAATTGTCCATGGAAAATCCCGAGGACATTGATAAGATCTATTTCTATAAAGCGGAAATCGAGACTTGCGACGGCATCCTGGCTTATGCCCGGCGGCTTTCGGATTATGCCGGGGAACTGGCCGGCCGGGAGCAGGACGCTGTCCGTCAGAAAGAGCTTTACAAGATTTCCGATATTTTGACCCATGTACCGGCCCATCCGCCCCGGACCTTTCATGAAGCGCTCCAGTCCATCTGGACCCTGGAATCCCTGTTCGTGGTGGAAGAAAACCAGACCGGCATTTCCGTGGGTCGCTTAGACCAATACATTTATCCCATGTTCCAGGCCGACCTGGAAGCCGGCCGTATGAACAAGCGGGAAGCCTTTGAACTATTAAGTTGCTTCATCATCAAATGCTCGGAAGTCATGTGGCTGTCCAGTGAACTGGGAGCAAAATATTTCGCCGGCTATCAGCCCTTTATCAACTGCACCATCGGCGGACAAAAGAGAACCGGCGGCGACGCCACCAACGATTTAACCTATCTGATTATGGACGCCGTTCGTTTTACCAAGATGTATCAGCCGTCCCTGGCTTGCCGTATTCACAACAAATCGCCGCAAAAATATTTGAAAAAAATTGTGGATGTGGTGAAAGCCGGTTTGGGCTTCCCGGCCTGCCACTTTGACGATACCCATATCAAAATGATGCTGGCCAAGGGATTCTCCATTGAAGATGCGCGGGATTATTGCCTCATGGGCTGCGTTGAACCGCAAAAGTCCGGCAGAATTTATCAGTGGACTTCCACCGGCTACACCCAATGGCCCATTGCCATCGAGTTTGTTCTGAACCGGGGCATTATGAAATGGCGCGGCACCATGGAAGGAATTGATACGGGGGATCTTGACCATATTAAGACCTATGAAGAATTTGACGCTGCCTGCAAAAAACAACTTGAACATATCATCCGCCTGTCGGCCATCGGCACCATTGTCAGCCAGCGGGTGCACCGGGATATTGCTCCCAAACCCCTGATGTCCCTGCTGGTAGAGGGCTGCATGGAAAAAGGCGCCGATGTTACCCACGGCGGCGCGATGATCAATTACGGTCCCGGACTGATCTTCTCCGGCCTGGGCACCTATGCGGATTCCATGGCAGCCATTAAAAAACTGGTTTTTGAAGAGAAGAAATATACGCTGAAACAAATCCGGGACGCCCTGGCTGCTAATTTTGAGGGCTGCGAAGCCATCCGGACCGACTGCCTGAACGCACCGAAATATGGCAATGACAATGATTATGTGGATGAAATTGCCTCGGATATCGTCACCTGGACGGAACGGGTTCACAACAGCTTTAAAATGCTGTACTCGCACTTTACCCATGGAACCCTTTCCATTTCCAACAACACGCCCATTGGAGAGATTACCGGCGCTATGCCCAACGGACGTCTGGCCTGGGCGCCTCTGTCCGACGGCATCAGCCCCACCCAGGGGGCCGATAAACTGGGACCCACAGCCATCATTAAATCGGTCAGCAAGCTGAATAATGAGGCCATGAATATCGGCATGGTGCACAACTTCAAGCTGCTGCGCGGTATTCTGGAAACCCCCGAAGGGGAAAACGGCCTGATTACCCTGCTTAGAACCGCCTCCATTCTTGGCAACGGTCAGATGCAGTTCAGCTATGTGGACAATGAAGTTTTAAAGAAAGCCCAAATTGAACCGGACAAATATCGGGACCTGATCATTCGTGTGGCCGGGTACAGCGCTTACTTCGTAGAGCTGTGCAAGGAAGTACAGGATGAAATTATCAGCCGAACCGTTTTGGAGCATTTTTAAACCGACTTTAAGTTATGGGAATATCTGAAGCATGCCGGCACTTCAGATATTCCACAAATAAGGGGGGAAGACATCGTTTATATGAACAGCGCGGGAAATCAAACAGCCATGATGATGAAGGAAAAATTGAATGCCGATTTTGCCAGAAAAGGCGTATTTACAGGTCTTTTCAGCGGCTGCGCCTGGGGTTTGAACAGTGTGCTCCTGGGTCTGGCTTTAGGTCTTGTGCCTGTTATGGGTGATAAAGCGGCCCTGCTTACCATCCCACTGGCCGCCGCCTGTATGAATGACAGCTTAGCAGGCCTGTGGCTGCTCCTTTATAACGGAGGGGCCGGACGCTTTCAGGAAATCCTTCGCAGTCTTAAAACCTTTCCCGGCCTCATGGTTTGTGTAGCCGCTTTGCTGGGCGGACCCATTGCCAATGGCGGCTACCTTTTGGGAATTTCCCTGGCAGGACCCGCTTATGCGCTAACCATTACTGCACTCTATCCCATTGTTGGTGCGATTCTTTCCCGCGTTTTCCTTAAACAAAAAATTGTCCCCCGGGTGATGGTCGGTATGTTTCTCTCGGTGATCGGCGCCATTGTGATATCTTATGTGCCGCCCGAAGGCGGCAACAGCTCGGCCTTTTATCTCGGAATTTTGTTTGCGTCCTTAGCGGCCTTTGGCTGGGGCGCGGAGGCGGTTTTAGCCGTATTCGGCATGTCCATGATTGATCCGAAGATTGCCATTAATATCCGTGAACTGACTTCCGGTCTTTTTATGGCGATCTTCATTCTTCCCATGGTCGGCGGCTGGGTCGTGATTTCCAAAGTCCTTACCATGCCCGGAGTCTTTGGCGCCTTTGCCATTGCCGGCCTGACCGCCGCAGTGTCTTACCTGGCCTGGTATAAGGCCAACACCACCATTGGCGTGGCCAAAGGAATGGCTCTCAACGGAACCTATGTCATGTGGGGCGTGATCTTTTCGGTTATCTTACTGAGCCAGCCCCTGACACAGAATCTGGTCATTGGCAGCGGCCTGGTGCTGATTGGCGCTACCCTGGTAGCCATTAACCCCAAGGAATTTTTCAATAAAGGCGGGAGGGTATAAATTATGAAGGATCTATTACCTTTGCGCTTTAGAATTCTTCATTATCTTTCCACCGTTGAAAAGGCCTGCGTTGATGAGATTATGAAGGCCTTGAAACCGGAATACGGCACGGAAAAACAGTTTAAAAAACAAGTCTTTATGAATCATCTCCTGGATATGAAAGCCAACTTTATCCTTGACGATAACGATGTGGCCCTGGACGAAAAGGGAGAACTGGTAATTTACTACTCCATCAATCCTGAAGGGAGAAAACTTCTCAAAAAATATCTTCCTAAGCGATGGACAAAATAAACTTTTCAACAGGCAGGTTTTAGCAGATCGGAAAGTTTAAAATGTTGTCCGATCCGCCTAAGGACAAACTGTCTTACGACTGCGTCAGGTACTTGGCGCAAGCCAAGTTTACTAAAAGGGATGGGGACATGATGAGTACAAAGACAGGCTGCATCTTGGAAAGAAAAGCGAGAATCTTCAATGTCCAGAAATATTCCATTTATGATGGGCCGGGCGTTAGAACGTTAATTTTCTTCAAAGGGTGTCCCCTGAGATGCAAATGGTGTTCAAATCCCGAAGGACTTGAAAGAAAATATCAGGTCATGTACAAAGAGGAGCTTTGCATTCACTGCGGTAACTGCATTCCGGTTTGTCCCGTGCACATCCATGATTTCTCGGATGAAGAATCTGGGCAGCAGCAAACCGGAAGGGAAGGGCCCAGGCATCAAGTAAACAGAAGCATTGATTGTGTGGGCTGCCGGAAATGTGAAAATGCTTGTCCCAAACAAGCACTGTCCATTGTAGGCTCGGACAAGACCATTTCCGATATTCTGGAAATCATCCAACAGGATGCGCTTTTCTACCTGAATTCCGGTGGAGGGGTCACTCTGGGGGGAGGGGAAGTCACAGCCCAGCCGGAATTTGCCGCCAATCTGCTGATGGAATGCCAACGGCTGGGAATCCATACCGCCATTGAAACCAGCGGCTATGCCAAGCTGGACTCCCTGCTCACCATGGCCCGGTTTACGGATTTGTTTCTGTATGATCTGAAGCACATTGATTCGGACCGGCATTATGAACTTACCGGGGTGCGCAATGAACGCATTCTGGATAATTTAACGGAACTCATCCGCCGCGGTTTTACGGTGAAAATCAGGATGCCCCTGCTGCGGGGATTGAATGATGATGAAGAAACCCTTGGCCGAACCATGGAATTCCTGCAGTCCTTTAAAAGCTGCAAAAACTTTCTGGGCATTGACTTGCTTCCTTATCATAAATTGGGCATCAACAAATACAAGCAATTGGGCCTGAAATACGCCATCACCGAAGATTTGAGCTTCAGAGAAGCAGAACTGGATCAAATAGAAGCTTTTATAAAAAGGGATGACTTACCGGTGGAAGTCATCCGGCACTAAAGAAACCACTGGAACGGAGGGATTTTATGAGTGCAGCCGATGAATTCGACAAAAAACGGATTATCCAGGAATCGGTACCGGGCAAGCAGGTTACGCTGGCTCACATCATCGCTTCACCAATACCGGACCTTTATGACCGTTTGGGCATTGAGGAAAAAGGGGCCATTGGAATTTCCACCCTTACTCCCTGCGAGACAGCCATTATCGCAGCGGACATTGCCACCAAGGCCTCGGACGTAGAGATCGGGTTTCTGGATCGCTTTACAGGATCACTGGTAATCTCCGGTGATGTGGCCAGCGTGGAAGCCGCCATGATTGCCATTAACGACACCCTGGAAAAGCTGCTGGAATTTACACCGGCCAAGATTACGCGCACATGAAAAAGCGAATCATGGTAGTGGGACCCGGCCAATCGGGCAAATCCACTCTGATCGATGTATTGAATGATTGCGCCGGACCCTTAAGAAGGACCCAGGATGTGATTTATGGCCAGAGGACCATTGACACACCCAGTTCCTATATAGAAAACCCTTTCATGTATAAATATCTGATTGCAATAGCCCAAACGGCATCCCATGTGCTTTTGCTTGTGGATCAATCAAGACCCGTTGAAGTCTATCCGCCCGGTTTTGCCAAATCCTTTAACCGCCCTGTCATCGGGGTGATTAACAAGATCGATTTGGCGCCGGAAAATGCCCGGCTTTGTATGCAGCAGTTGAAAAGAGCCGGAGTTTCAGAACCTTACTTTCGGATCTCTTTAAAAGACCAGGAGGGTGTAAAAGCCCTGAAAGATTATTTATTTGGAAAACAAGAAACATCTGAAAAGAGTTGAGTTTCTTCATTATATATATTCGCTGTGTTTTTCGCTTTCAGCAATCAATCGAAGGAAATTGGGTAACAGGGAAGTTAAGGAAGGGTAGGTGAGGCAATGAGATTCATCACCGAAATGGAATTACGGGATTTGTATAAAACAGAACCCTTTGCCACTTACGTTCTGGAACCGGATACAAAGATTACGCCCGGAGCCCGCCAATTTCTTGTGGACCGGCGGGTCACCCTGGTACAAGCCCGGTGCAGTGACAGCGAGAAAGCACCTCCCCATCAACCGCATCCGGCTCAGGAAAAGGAAAACTGGTGCCTCCTGAGATTGCGTGGAAAAATGGACTGCATACAATCTTTATTTCTCCTTGGGGCGGCAGAAATTTTACAGGCCGGAAACGCTGTCTTGTCCGAAGAAGTCATGGCCCTGGACCGGTGCTTCCGGAACCTGCGCAAGGCCGAACAGGAACAAATGGCGCCGGACAGCATCCAATGCTGGGGCTGGTCGGAAGCAGAGATTAAAAAGCAATTGGAGAATGCGGAAAAATCCATGGACATCAGTGAGATGCCCCTGGGGCTGGAAAATAACAAAGAGTTTGCTCTGTTAAATCATTTGCGCGCTTCCCTCCAGGAAGTGGAACCCGGCCTTCTGGAAAACTATTGGGATGAGGAGAAGCAGGTCTGCTCACGGCAGGATCTGATTGATCGGGTCCGTCTGATCATAAACCTACTCTGCATGATGATGCGGAAGTGTATAGGAGGGAAGAAATGAAAACCCTGAATTCGGCTTTTCTATACTGTGATCAACTGGTTGGTGATTTTGAACAAGTCATCCAAAAACCCGTATTGAATCAATCCTCCGTTTATTATACCGGCATTGACCTGGGAACCGCCTATATTGTACTGGCTGTCCTTGATGAGCATTACCGGCCGGTGGCCGGCGCCTATCGTTTTGCCAGCGTGGTGAAAGACGGCATGGTGGTGGATTATATCGGCGCCATTCGCATTGTCAAAGAACTAAAGCAAGAACTTGAAGAGAAGCTGGGCACAGAGCTGATCTATGCCGCAGCGGCCCTTCCCCCGGGAACCTTTACCCTGGATTCGGGAGCCATTAAACATGTGGTACAGGGGGCGGGCTTCGAAATTACCGGTCTGTTGGATGAACCCACGGCGGCCAATGCCGTGTTAAAGATTAAAGACGGCGCCATTGTGGATATTGGCGGCGGTACCACCGGGATTGCCATCCTGAAAGACGGCGAAGTCATTTATGTGGCCGATGAACCCACCGGCGGCACGCACTTTTCTCTGGTCATTGCCGGTGCTTACAAAATGAGTTTTGACCAGGCGGATCAATATAAGCGGGATTTTAAGAACCATCGGGAGTTGGTTCCCGTATTACGACCGGTGATTGAAAAGGTTTCGTCCATTATCAATCGCCATATCGGCCAATACTCGGTAAAAGAAATCTATCTGGTGGGTGGAACCTGTTGTTTGGACGGAATCGAAGAGATGATCGCCAAACAAACCAGCCTTCCCACTTATAAACCGCAAAACCCCATGTTTGTAACCCCTTTGGGGATTGCGCTGAACTGCACCCAGGAAATCCTTTGAGATTGGAGTGACTTTTACCCATGGAGTATCGCATGATCAAATCCCCTTCCCAGGGGACCTTGGATATTCTTTTTCGGCGAAAGGGCTCTGCCGCAACCACCTCCATCGGGAATTATGACGCGGTGGGTTTGGTCCAGGGACGGTTAATTGACATGGTTTTTGCGGCGGATATCGCAGAAAAGGCGGCCGGAGTGGTTGTGGAAGACATTAAAGGCCATTGCCCCCAGAATCTGATTATGATCGCCATCTTTGGCGATACCGCGTCGGTGGAAGCGGCCATGCAAGAAATACAGGATAAGTTAAAAGCAGTTAAAAAGGGGGAAGGCTCATGATCGCCGCCAAAGTGATTGATAATATCTGGGCCACCAGAAAAGCCGAGTCACTGATAGGGCTGAAATTCATGCTGGTGGAAGTCCTCGGCGGCATTGACGCCGGCCGCCTTATGATTGCCGCCGATACCATCGGCGCCGGCATTGGTGAACGGGTGGTTGTCTGTACCGGCAGCTCGGCCCGTAAAATGATGAACCAGGACGATGTGCCCATTGATGCCGCCATTGTGGGAATCATTGATGAAGACTGTACCTTTTAAGAAATCCGGAGGTGGGAAATTTTGGATCTGCTGAACATGATCAAAGAGGCAGGGATTATCGGGGCGGGAGGCGCTGGATTTCCAACCCACGCCAAGCTAACTTCCAAAGCCGAGTATATATTGTTAAACGGAGCTGAATGCGAGCCCCTGCTGAGAGTGGATCAGCAATTAATGGAGCTGTTTCCGGATGAAATCATCCGGGGGCTGGAAGCGGCGGGAAGAACCATTGAAGCCCGCAAAGCCATCATTGGGATCAAAGGGAAACACAAAGAAGTGATTGTCCTGCTGCGGGAAAGAATTACGGCTTTAGGGCTGGCAGATTATATGGAAGTCATGGAACTCCGGGATATCTATCCCGCCGGTGACGAACAGGTTCTGGTCCATGAACTGACCCAAAGAATTGTTCCGGAGGCATCCATCCCCTTGAAAGTGGGCTGTGTGGTGATCAATGCGGAAACGGCATTGAATATCGCCCGGGCCATGGCCGGGAAGCCGGTCACCGAGACCTATATCACCCTTGCCGGAGATATTCCCCGCCGCCTGACGGTTAAAGTACCGGTAGGCGTAGCCATCCGGGATGTCATCGAACAATGCGGAGTAGAGAATGTAGATGATTATGCCGTGATCGACGGCGGCCCCATGATGGGCTCGCTCATGAACAATCTGGACGGGCATGTCACCAAAAAAAGCAAGGGCTACCTGTTGTTGAAAAAAGATCACTTTCTCATTCGCAAGAAATCCGTCAGCATCCACCGGGCCAGAGTCATCGGCAGAACCGCCTGTGAGCAATGCCGCATGTGCACCGACCTGTGTCCCCGTTATCTCCTGGGGCACAATATGCAGCCCCATAAGGTGATGCGTGCTTTAAGCTATAATTTGGACCTGGAGGGAATACAGTTCGCCCAATTATGCTGTGAATGCAATGCCTGTGAATTATTCGCCTGTCCGGCGAACCTCCATCCTAAATCGGTCAATATTCTTTATAAGCAAAAGTTAGCGGAACAAGGGCTGCGCTATCAGCCCACACAGATGGAGTTCCAGCCGCGGACAGCCAGAGAATATCGCCTGATTCCCAGCAAACGCCTGATCGCCAAAATCGGCTTAACGGATTTCGATCAGCCGGCGCCCATGACCGAGGTTGAATTCCGGCCGCAAATCCTTCGTATTGCTTTGCGGCAGCACATCGGGGCCCCGGCAGTACCGGTTGTGGCTCCGGGCGAACAGGTAAAAGCCGGACAACTGATTGGAAAAATTCCGGACAACAGTCTCGGCGCGGCGGTTCACGCCAGCTGCGATGGGACGGTTATCGAAAACACGGATCATTCTATTGTGATAAAGGTGGGTTCATATGTATAACGCGATTGGTATGATTGAACTTACGAGTATTGCCAAAGGAATTTATGCCACAGACTTGATGCTGAAAACCGCCTACGTGGAAGTGGTCAGCGCAACGCCTGTCTGTCCGGGAAAATATATCGCCATCGTCCAGGGAGACGTTGCCGCCGTGGAAAGCTCCATCAACGTGGGCGTAGCAACAGCGGGAGAATACCTGGTAGACAGTTTTATCCTTCCCAATGTCCACCCGGCGGTTTTCCCGGCCATTACGGCCACCACCAT
Organism: Desulforamulus ruminis DSM 2154; assembly: GCF_000215085.1. NCBI lineage: Bacteria > Bacillati > Bacillota > Clostridia > Eubacteriales > Peptococcaceae > Desulforamulus > Desulforamulus ruminis. The sequence goes on along the minus strand of NC_015589.1, from coordinate 2,089,293 downwards.
GCCCGATGGAACCGGAGCCCTGGGGATCATGGAATCCTTTTCCCTGGCCTCCATGATTATTGCAGCCGATGCGGCCCTCAAAGCAGCGGACGTACAAGCTCTGGAACTGCGTCTGGGCAGTGGGGTGGGGGGCAAAGCCTACTTCACCTTTACCGGGGATGTTGCCGCCGTGGAAGCAGGGATTGAAGCCGGGAAAGCCCTGGTGGCGGAAAAAGGACTGCTGGTTGATCTGGAGGTCATTGCCTCTCCGGCCAGCAAATTGTGGACAACCTTGTTCTAATCTTACCTTCACATAGAACACTCTAGCCAAAGGAGGTGCTATTTTGAAAAAACTTGTTTGTGCAGAGGAGGTAAAAGCAGCGGCAGAAAAAGGTCAAAAAACATTCTGCGTAGACTGCCATACCTTGATTACACCGTCAGCCAGGGATTTAGCCAGAGAACTGGGTGTGGAATTTGCAGCAGGTTCATCTGCTGCAGGAACTTCCGCCGGTAAAGATTGCGGCCTGCCGAAGAGAGGCCAAAAGGACATTGACCCGGAGATGATCTATCAGGTTGTCAAAGCGGTATTGGCCAGCAAACTCCTGGCCGGTGCTGCCGCCCCGTCATCCGGAAAGCCCTTCCGTGCAGATTATGATCCCAAAAGCGGATTGAAAATTGTGCGCGGCAGGACTGCGAACTATGAACCCTTTGACACGGGTGATTCCAGCACCCAGGTGGCTTATTGCGAAGTGGTGGGCAAAGAGGATTCCCGCATGAGCGCAGGCTTTTTGACCATTGAAAAATCCAGCTTTGAGTGGGAACTGTGCTATGAGGAGATTGATATTGTTCTCGAGGGAAGCCTGTCTATCACCATCAATGGTGAGACCTATCAAGCTCACCAGGGAGATGTCCTCTTTGTACCCAAGGGTTCCAAAGTAACCTGGAGTTCCCCTGAGTATGTCAAACTTTTTTACGTAACTTATCCGGCAAACTGGGCTGATCTTATGGCACAACAATAGGAGGGTAAGCGATGCAGGCTCTTGGCTTAATTGAAACACGAGGACTCCTTCCGGCCATTGAATGTGCCGACGTCATGGTCAAAACGGCCCAGGTGGAGCTGGTGGAGAGAACCCTGGTGGGCGGCGGCTTGGTAACCATTATCGTAACCGGTGACGTGGGAGCGGTTAAAGCCGCGGTGGAAGCCGGCGTGGCAGCGGTTGAAAAGATTGATCCTTCCTCCCTGGTTTCTCAACACGTCATTCCCAGACCGCATCCAGATATGGAAAGCCTGGTAACTGTAAGCGCAAATCCCGTCGGCCCTCCGCCAAGTTCCGTGGCGCCGGAGCAGGATAGGACAGCGGCATCGAGAGAACCGGAAGCAGCCATTACAACAGAAAATGCTCCCTCTGAGCCAATGACGCTGAAGCACTACCATAAAGAGGAGGTTGATGCTTTCGTACAGACCTATGGACTTGAAAAAAGTGTTAACGCCTTAAAATTACTCCCTGTAGTAAAACTTCGCCAATTGGCAAGAGAATACAAAAAACTTAACCTGGCAGGCAGAGCCATATCCAAGGCCAATAAAGACTTACTGATTGAAAAACTGACGGAGTATTACCGGAGGGAAACGAACAAGTAACCTTTATACAAGACGCTAAATACTGAATGCCTCTAAACAGGTAGAAGACGTTGTAGAGAGGAAGAGTCAATTGCAAAACTTTGATTATGATTTACAATCCCTGCAGGAAACCAGAAATCTTGCCCGTCAGGCCAAACTGGCACAAACTGAACTGGCCAAATTTAATTCCGAGCAGATTGATAAAATCATCTGCAATATGGTGAAAGCCGCGGAGGAAAATGCGGTTTCCCTGGCCAAACTGGCGGTGGAAGAAACGGGATTTGGTAAAGTGGAAGATAAAACTTTCAAAAATCAGTTTGCTTCCACAGAACTGTACAAATTTATCAAACCTATGCAAACCATTGGCGTCATCAAAGACGATCCGGTCAATAAAATCGTAGAGATTGCCGAGCCGGTAGGATTGCTCATGGGGATTATTCCCTCAACCAATCCCACCTCTACGGTGATCTACAAATCCATTATTGCCATGAAAACCCGGAACGGGATTGTGTTCTCACCGCATCCTTCGGCGCTGAAATGCACCCTGCAGGCCGCCAGACTGATGAATGACGCCGCAGTGGCTGCCGGCGCTCCGGCCAATATTATCGGATGCATTTCCAAGCCCACCAAGGTTGCCACGGATGAATTGATGAAATGCGATGAAGTGGCCATGATTATTGCCACCGGCGGCTCCGCCATGGTAAAGGCCGCCTACAGCGCCGGGAAACCGGCTCTGGGCGTAGGACCGGGCAACGTTCCGTCCTATATCGAGAGAACCGCTAATGTGGCCAAGGCAGTCAAGAATATTATCACCAGCAAAACCTTTGACTATGGAACCATCTGCGCCTCCGAGCAGGCGGTGATTGTTGAAGAATGCATGCGGGATCAGGTGATGGAAGAGTTCAAACGCCAGGGCGGATACTTCATGACCCCCGAGGAAACCAACCGGGTTGCTAAAAAATTGTTTGTCCGCGGCCACGCCATGAACGCCAAATTGGTTGGCAGATCCCCGGCCGTCATTGCAGAAAGCGCCGGTATAACCATTCCGCCGGGAACTAAAGTTCTGCTGGGTGAACAACAGGGTGTGGGCGAAGGATATCCCCTTTCTTACGAAAAGTTGACCACCGTATTGGCCTTTTATACCGTAAAGAATTGGGAAGAAGCGTGTGATTTGTGTATTAAACTTCTAAATAACGGCGGCGTAGGCCACAGCCTTTCCATTCATACGGAAAATCCTGAAATGGCCATGAAATTCGCTGAAAAACCGGTGTTCAGGATCTTGGTCAACACTCCCTCCACCCATGGCGGCGTGGGCGTAAGCACCGGACTTGCCCCGGCCTTTACACTGGGATGCGGTACCTGGGGGGGAAGCGCAACCTCCGATAATGTAACCCCCATGCATCTGATCAATAAAAAGCGTGTAGCCTATGGTATTAAAGAGTGCGCCGAAAATGCAGCAACCACCTCCTATTCAGCTTGCTCCGCAGAGAGCGGCATCAGTGAAGATCAGCTTATGAATGTTGTCAATGAAGTTATTTCGCTACTGAAAAAAAGAGGTGATCACTAAAAGTGGGAAAGTATGACGCTTTAGCAGCACTTCTGCTGGAAGCAATCAAAGAAGGGGGGTATTTGGAAAAAGAGGTCGATTACTCCATACCCGTAGGGATATCGAACCGCCATATCCATCTTTCCCAGGCAGATTTGGAAACCTTGTTTGGCGCCGGATACCAACTAACAAAAGTCAAGGAACTTTCTCAGCCCATGCAGTACGCTTGTAAGGAAACCCTGACCATTGCCGGGCCGAAAGGAGCCATTGAAAAGGTTCGCATCCTCGGGCCGGTGCGCAGCGAATCCCAGGTGGAAATACTCCAGGGAGACTGCTTTAAACTGGGCGTAACCGCCCCGGTGAGGTTGTCCGGAGACCTGCAGGGAACGCCGGGAGTTACCCTCATTGGTCCCAAAGGAAGCGTGATTCTTGCTAAAGGCCTTTTGATCGCCCAGCGTCATATTCACATGACCCTGGAAGATGCAAAACATTTTGGCGTAACCGATGGGGAACAGGTGACCATTAAGATAGACGGACTTCGGGGAGGAACCTACTCGAATGTCGTTATCAGAGCCAACAACACCTCGGCTCTTGAATTTCATATCGACACGGAAGAAGCGAATGCCATGCATCTCGCCTCAACCTCAAGGATAACCATTGCAAAATAAAAATTTTAGGAGGAAACAAAAATGAGTAAATCGGAAGCTTTAGGATTAATTGAAACCAAAGGTTTAGTAGGAGCCATTGAAGCGGCAGACGCCATGGTTAAAGCCGCCAATGTTCATCTGATTGGCCGCGAATTCGTCGGCGGCGGACTGGTAACCGTTATGGTAAGAGGCGATGTTGGCGCCGTAAAAGCAGCAACCGATGCCGGTGCTGCCGCAGCTCAGCGAGTTGGCGAGCTGATCTCCGTTCATGTTATTCCCCGTCCCCATGGCGACGTGGAACTGATGCTTCCCGCAGTTAAGACTCAAGCCTAAGCGACCAGCAAACAGGCCATACCACAAAGGGCCGCCTCATTTTAGTGAGGCGGCCTCAGACTGTTAAAAAAGGTCGGCCATTAGGTAGTCCTGCATAAGACAGTATGAAAACTAAACTGTTTATGGGCACTGCCAAGTAGATGTCTAAAAACAAGCGTATCGTTCAAAATGGGCGACACGCTTGTTTTCATTTTATAGAGTGACACATAGTTTTCACATGCTTGAGCCTTTCGTTTTTATGGGTTACAATTAAAACCCTCCATTATAACACCAGACTTTTATATGGTGATATTATGGTGCAATAGAATGGTGGTGATAAAATGAACACTTACAAGACATCCGAAATTGCACATAGCATTGGAATCCATCCCAATACCGTGCGGCTTTATGAAGAACTTGAACTGATTCCCAAACCGGAGCGTAAAGAAAATGGCTATCGTGTTTTTACAGATTTTCATATGGAGCAGATTAAATTTGCGAGAACTGCTCTAAAGGTTGAAGTCCTGCAAAATGGCCTGAGGAAGCAAGCAATTACTATTATTAAAACTTCCGCGCTTGGGAATTTTGGCAAGGCAATTTGCTTGACGGAATATTATCTGCAACAGATTAGAAATGAGCAAAGAAATGCCGAAGAGGCCATAGCGATTACTGAAAAGCTGTTATCAGGTAACAGCCAGGAAACAGGCACTACATTTTTAACCAGAAAAGAAGCGACCGATTATTTACAAATCTCAATAGACGCTTTAAGAAATTGGGAAATGAACGGATTACTTACTGTAAAGAGAAAACAAAATGGATATCGCGTTTATGGTGACGAAGATATTCGGCGGTTGAAAATCATACGTTCCCTGCGTTGTGCCAATTACTCTCTTTCAGCAATTTTGCGAATGCTGAATACCCTATCTCGAAATCCCGAAGCGGACATTCGGCAGGTAATTGACAATCCAGAGAGAAATGACGATATTATTTCCGTATGCGATAAGCTACTCACATCATTGCATTGCGCTGAACAAAACGCAAAAGTTATGCTTGCTCATCTTGCAAAAATGAAAAAACAATTTCAGGAAAACTCTACACTTTAACACCAGACTTTGTTCTGGTGTTATTCTTTTATGCAAAGAAAAGGAGGGAATTAATCGCATGGAAACAACGATTGAAGTAAAAAACCTATGCAAGTCTTATGATCACATCAAAGCCGTGGAGCATATCAATATCTCCATTTGCCGTGGAGAAGTATTTGGCTTGCTGGGTGCAAATGGCGCGGGTAAAAGTACAACAATTGAATGTATTTTGGGAACAAAAAAGCAAGATCGTGGAACCGTATCCATTTTAGGAATGAATCCGCAGAAAGAGCGAAAAAAGTTGTTTGAGAGAGTTGGTGTTCAATTTCAGGAAGCGAACTATCAGGACAAAATAAAGGTAGCTGAACTTTGTGAGGTCACAGCTTCGCTTTACAAAACTTCTCTGGATTATGGCGCTCTTCTAAAACAATTCGGACTTTCTGACAAGCTGAAAAGCCTGGTCAGTGAGCTTTCGGGAGGTCAGAAGCAGCGACTTTTTATCGTGCTGGCACTAATTCCAAATCCCGAGGTCGTATTTTTGGACGAGCTAACCACCGGTTTGGATGCTAAAGCACGACGGGATGTGTGGAAAAGCCTTTCCGAATTAAAAGCGAAAGGAATTACGATTTTATTAACCTCTCATTTCATGGACGAGGTAGAAGCTCTTTGTAACAAAATCATGATTTTGAAAAAGGGAGAAAGTATTTTTTACGGGACAGTACAAGAAGCAATCGCTACCAGTCCTTATGAAAAATTTGAGGACGCATATCTTTGGTACACAGACGAGGAGGTAGAAAATGAAAGCATTTAGAACCTTACTAAAAACAGAAATCAGGTTATCCCTCCGTGGGATGGACATGTTCATTTTTGCTATCTGTATGCCTATTGTTGTCGTTATTATCTTGGGAGCGGTGTTTGGAAATAAGCCTGCTTTTGACGGTGCGGAATATACCTTTTTGGAACAATCTTTCGGTGCGGTATCAACCATTGCCATTTGTGCCGGAGGTGTGATGGGGCTTTCCTTAGTTGTATCTGATTATCGAAGCAGAAAAATATTAAAGCGGTTCAAAGTCACACCTACCAGTCCTGCTCTTATCTTGGCGGTACAAGTTGTCATTTACGCACTTTATTCAATTATTTCACTTATTCTTGTCTATGCAACAGGGGCGATATTTTTCGGCTATCAGTTATACGGCTCATGGCTTCAATTCTTAGGAGCATACTTACTGGTTATGCTGTCAATGTTCAGCATTGGGCTACTGGTGGGAGGAATTGCGCCAAACATTAAAATAGCAAGTGCCGCTGCCAGCCTGCTGTATTTTCCAATGCTTATTTTTTCGGGAGCTACCCTGCCTTACGAAGTGATGCCCGTTGCACTACAAAAAGTAGCAGATATATTGCCATTGACACAAGGAATAAAACTTCTCAAAGCTGCTTCACTCGGTCTGCCAATAGATAGTGTTTTTATTCCGGTGGTTTTGATGATTGTAATTGCAGTAATATGTACTACTGTTTCTCTCCGCTTTTTTAACTGGGAATAGACTTCCACAATTTATTTGATAGAAACTTCTAGTATATCGGCCGATATCCAAAAACGGCGGCTACTGCGCCCATTTTTATACGACATCGTTCGAGGTTTTTCTCGAATAGGTGTCTTTTTATTTGCTGACCTTTCGGACAAACCCTTGTGCAACTTCGGATCAACTTGGCCCGAAGTGCCATACTGCCCCGGCTGTCGCTCCCCGCCTACTCCATTCGATTTTGCAACGCCAACCCCTAAAAATCGAATGGAGGATTAACCATGATAACCGTAAACCTGAAAGACTTTACTACTGGTGCAAGGAAGATATATTCGTGGAAATCACGGAGGAAATGCTGGAAGCCATGAAAACCGCAGACCGTCAGGAATCCGCATGTAAGCGGCGTACTTACCGTTACAAAGCGCATTATATTCTCGACATGGGCGATGGCATTGATAACGAGTGCCTTACCAAACCGGAAACCCCGGAGGAAATCTACATCGGCGAAGAAACCGAAGCTATCATTTTAACCGCCATTGGTGAGTTGACCGAGGTACAGCCAGATTGCGAGAATGGAGGGACTGACAGACGGAAGTATCAGCAGTTCGGTGAAGTCTGCGCTGAAGCAGTTTAAAGGCTATATTTTATTTATTATGCACATTTTCCTCAACTTCACAATCACAACCACTTCGGGCCAACTTGGCCCGAAGTTCCTTTTTCCCGCAGACCAGCAAAAAGTATCAGAAATATCACGGTAATTGAGGGGAGGGTGTGCCATGCCACAGACAGACCGTTGCATTGTTCGCAACGAAGCCTATCAAAAGAAAAGCGTATTCATTCGGGAACGCCACAACCAGCGGAAAAATCAAGGGTACTCCAACCCGGATATTATCAAGAACCCCGTTTCTTACGAGGTTTTTTGACAGTCTGAGGCCGCCTCATTTTAGTGAGGCGGTCTTTAAATACCCCAATGGAGGAAAGTACACAATTGTAGGTTAAACTGTACAGAATTGTGTGCTTTTGCTTATTCCTTTACATTTTTATAAGGGTATTGTATTATAAAAATGTAAAATTTTTGTTTTATTCAACTTTTTTGGCATAATTAGGGTTGCATCCGAAATCCGTGACCACTTTTTCTTTTTGTCTTTAACCGCTTAAAGAATTGGGTCCCATGCCCTCGGATGCTTTTTTGTGATGGATTCACAATATCTTGCTACGTAAAATACAATCAATCATAGAAAGAGACATAGCGAAAAGGATGAATAAGACAGACAAAACATTAAAAGATTTCGTGGATTCCAATCTATATTCTCGATATAGCGGCCTTTTATCCCTGTCCAATATTTCTGTACAACTGGTGGATACCCAAGGTGAGATCCTGCTTGAGTTTAATCCGTCTCCTGATTTTTGTAAGCTGATTTGCCAGCAGGATGAAAGGCGGGTATGCTCCGACTATATTTGCAAATTAGAACCCGGTAAGGGAGACCGCTTTACCTGCCGGCATGGACTTTCCAACATTGTTTTGCCGGTGGATTTTAATGACCAAACGGTCGGCTATGTGGTGGGAGCGCAGGTTTATTCACCGGAAAGTGAGCACCGGAAGTATCTGATTGATATCATGGCTTTGGCCAAAGAGAAAAATCTGGAGCCGGAATTTATTGCTAAATCCATTTCAGCTATAAAAACCATTGAAGAAAGCAAAGTTGATATTCACGAACAACTCTGCAACCATATTGCCAAAAATATTTCCTACGATTTTTCTGAAAGCCTCCAGAATACCGATACGGCCATCGCCAGATTGTCTATTGAAAAAGAAATGCTGGAAAAAAAGATTCTGGACCTGGAAGCAAAAAATATGTCTCTGGTGGTTAATCCCCATTTCCTATTTAACACCTTGAACACCATTGCGCGTATCGCCTATTTTGAAAAATCCCATACCACCGAAGAACTTATTTACTGTCTATCGGATTTACTGCGCTATAATTTAAAGCAGGACGATGAACTGCACACCATTGGAGCCGAGATTGATAATATCGATAAATACCTTTATATTCAAAAGAAAAGATTCAGAAACCGTCTGGAATATGAAATTGATATTGCCGACTCCGTTAAACCTCACCGGATACCCAACATGATCATACAGCCTATGGTTGAGAATGCCCTTATCCATGGCATTACCCCCAAAAGGGACGGGGGCAAGATAAAGATTTATGCTGAAAAATATAAAGATGACATCCATATTTTTGTCGTAGATAATGGCAATGGCTTTCCCAAAGAAGTCTTACAAAGCCTGCAGCAGCCGGAAAACAAGCTGGGAATTGGTTTTCGCAGTACGGACAAACGGTTGAAACGGTATTTTGGAGAGGATTACGGGTTAAAAGTTGTAAAATCGGACTATAGCGGAAGTACGGTCAAGATTTCGATTTCTACCAAACCCAATGCGAGGAGATAGTATGAGCGTCGTTTTAATTGTGGAAGATGAATTACTCGAATTGGAATTTCTCAAATCCATTGTAGCCGAAGAACTTCTCGCTAAAGATAAAATACTTACCTGCCAAAGCGGCGGCCAGGCGGTTAAACTGGCCAAACAATATCGACCGGACATGATCATCATGGACATCCTCATTCCTGAAATGGACGGCTTAAAGGCTCTGGAGGAGATCAGAAAATTCCTTCCCCAGGCCCGTGTTATCATTCTATCGGCTTATTCGGACTTTTCTTATGCCCAAAAAGCCATTCGCCTGCGCGTTCAGGAATATTTGCTGAAACCCATTAAACCGTCGGTTTTCAAACAGATATTCCATGACCTGTTGACTACCCCGACCACGGTAACTGTGCGTCAGGTCGACCCCGGTGAAGAAGTCACGGAAACCAAAACCAACAATAAACACCTCATTGAAAAATCAATCAAATATATTCACGATAACTTTAAACAAAAACTATCCCTGCAAGCGGTTTCATCCTATGTATTTTTGAACCCCCAATATTTCAGCCGCATCTTTAAGAAGGAAGTAGGGGTTCCCTACATAGACTACGTCAATAAATTAAAGATCGAATATGCCTGTAAATTATTGGAAACCACCAACTATCCCGCCTATCGTATTTCCAGTGAATGCGGTTTTACCGATCCTTCTTATTTTAACCGCGTTTTTGTGCAGCAAATGAATATGACCCCCAAAGCATACCGAAGAAAACATCTAAGTGACAATGCGGATAATGGCTGATTCCCTTGCTGCTATCCTTCAATGATATCAAAAACCCGCTGGTCAGATGATGATGCCAGCGTTTTTTTGCGGATGGTTATCGACCTTTCTTGAATTTGGCAATGGGCAAAAAAATATCGGTGTTTGGAGGAATCCAATTGAAGATTATGAAGTTGAATGAACTAACAGGGCATGATGTTTATGAATTTTGTTATTCGCACAACTATCCTAATCATTGGAACGATTCATCCATTTATATTACTGATGAAGATTTGGGCCTGCTTTCACCGTACATAGATACTGTAATTAAAAATTATCATTATTACGGCCCTCAAAAAGTAAGTAAAAAGCAATGGAAGGATATTAAGAAAGGCTATTTGAAATCGGAAAACAAGGCTGCAACAACGGATCAAATTTTTCATGCGGTACAATTATGGCTGGAGAATGATTCCTCAAATGCAGATTATTTTTGGATTTTGGGGATATAAAGATGTGAGGAGCGGTTACTCTTTACTATAAAATAGATTATATTATTATAGCTAATTTTAATATATCAGTCTCCTTCTGTTGGATTAACTACAACAACAGGGAGCACCTCAAACAACGTGACCCACTTTAGCGAAGGCTGTACCTATGCGTATAAAGGCAACGGTTATATTTGATATGCAACGTATAAAAGTCCTCAACTATTCTTAATTATTGAAGGTGAACGAAATGAAACCATGCGCCATCGAAACTTCTTTTGCCGACCAGCCGACCGTTACCGACACCACGGCTGCCGGCGTTGTCGGTTCATCCTCCGCCGTAGCCATTGAATTGGAAACACGGAACGGCGATATCCACGGTTCCAGGTGACGCCATGAACAAAATGGACAAAGCAACCAAACAATTGATCATGGCCGTCGTGGTTTTTGTTATGGCCATGCTGGCGCTGACCTGGCTGGCGCTGCCGTACATCCGGCTTTTATCCGAACCGGAAACGCAACAGGAATTTACAGACTGGGTCACATCTCTGGGCCTCTGGGGCGGGCTTGTCTTCTTGGGAATTCAGATCCTGCAGGTGATCGTGGCCTTTATTCCCGGGGAACCTGTCGAGCTTTTAGCCGGTGTGCTGTACGGCGGTTGGGGCGGTTTGCTCATTTCTCTCATGGGCTGTATGGTGGCTTCTTCGTTCATTTTTTTGCTCACTAAAAAGTGGGGTGTGACCCTGCTTACCAAATTATTCCCTCAAAAGAAGATCGCCAAGTTTGCTTTTCTCAATAATTCACGGCAGTTGGAAACCGTTGTCTTTATTCTATTCCTGCTGCCGGGCACACCCAAGGATATGCTCACCTACATTGTCGGCACCACCCCCATGCGCCTTTCCCGCTTCCTGTTCATCTCCACGCTGGCGCGCATCCCCAGCATCGTTTCTTCCACATTCATTGGGGCGACCTTGTGGCAGGGGGAATGGGATGTTTCTTTGCTCTTCTTGGCGGTTACGACGCTGGCAGGGCTTGCTGGCATCGTCTACAAAGACAGGCTGGTGGCCTTCTGTAGAAAAAAAGGATCCCGGATGAAGGGGGCGGTTTTGCTGAAAACAAAAAAACAATTCAAAAGACCGAGCAGACGAACGGCGGAGAAAACATCTTTCCGTCGGCCTCGATCATAAAATGGTGGAATGTTTCAATAAAAAGCCGGATTCGGAGGAATATAAATGTTTTGTCCATTTGATTGTTACGACTGTCCTTTCTCGGACGAGTGTATTAACGATGATGAATATATCGGGGAAGATCAACTTCTATAAGAAGAGGAAATTACCCTAGCGCGGGAGTTTTGTGATTAATAAATGCACGGGGAGAAATAACTGTCTTCGTTTTGAAAAAAGGACTTGCTTTAATTTGAAATAATATATAATAATGGATAAAAAGAACGGTCTAAAAACAGCGGCTGGGTGGAAAGTGGTGCACCGTTGAAGAAAACGTTCTATGTCTATAGGAGGTATCAAAAAGACAATGATAGAGGAACGTTACCAAAAAAGATATAAAGCCGGCGATACTCCTTGGGCCATTGGGAAACCGGATTTCAACCTTATTCAGACTGTAACCGCCATGGATATAAAACCCTGTAAAGCGCTGGATATTGGGTGCGGAACCGGTGATAACTCCATATGGCTTGCGCAAAAAAACTTTGCTGTAATCGGTATTGATACTTCGGATGTTGCCATACAGAAGGCTATAGAAGAAGTCTCAAAAGGGAATGTCAAATGTACCTTTATGGTGTTTGATTTCCTTACAAACAAAATGGAAGAAGCGCCCTTTGGCTTTGCCTTTGATAGAGGCTGTTTTCATTCATTAAATTCGGACGAAGAACGGAAGAGCTTTGCTAAAAATGTAGCCGCTCATTTAGAAAAAGACGGCTTGTGGCTGAGCATCGTCGGCAACGCGGATGAACAACGGGATGGCCCGGGCCCACCGCAGCGAACTGCCGGAGATATTGTTAACTCTGTGGAACCCTACTTCGAAATCCTTTCACTGGTTTCAAGCCATTTTGGCTCTAACCGCCAAAACCCGCCTAGAGCCTGGGTTTGCCTCATGCGGAAAAGGCCTTTGGCATAGCGGATACAAGTGATTTTGATTAAAAAAGGAAGTGTCGCAAAGCTGCTTTTAGTGGTTAGCGACACTTTCTTTTAATTTAATAGACTTAAGCCTTCCCTCAGGGCCAGGGGCAAATAATTTTAATAACCGCGTGTTATATTAACTTTAAAAATTTAAGGTAGATAGCCCATGAAAAAAACCTATTCAATCATCTTAGTTATTTTTCTTTGCCTACTGGTGATCATGATAGCCCGGGATTTTAACCAACAGCCATCTAAAAAAGCCATGGTTTATCCTTTCCCCGCTGAGTTTAATAAACAGCAGGCTGTCTGGCTGCAGTGGCCCTCCGAAATATATAACACCGACCGCCCGGTTTACCCGGTGATCCTTAATATAATTAAATCTCTGGATCCCTACATTAGAATTAATCTGATGGTACGAAGCCAGGAAGAAACGAACCAAATTAAAGACCTGCTTAAAAATAGCGGCTACACCGTTAACAATGTTCACTACTACGTTGTTAATCACATGTCCATCTGGACCCGGGATGTGGGACCGATTTTTGTTAAGAGTCCGCAAAATAAACTCCAGGTAGTGGATTTCGGCTTTAACAACTACAGCCGCAGTGGCAACCCGGACTACATTGCTGCGGAAAGCCAGGTGGATAGACTGGCCGCCAAGCTGCTCAACCTGCCAGTAATCAAGACCGACCTTATTTCCGAGGGTGGCGCCATAGAATCCAACGGTCGGGGTACCATGATGGTGACCGAATCCGTGGCTTTAAGCCGTAATCCGAAAATGAGTAAAGCAGAAATAGAAAAAGAATATAAGCGGGTGCTGGGAGTTAAGAAAGTCATCTGGCTGAAAAAAGGGCTGGCGGAAGATGATCCTATTACCACCGGGCACATTGATGAAATAGCCCGGTTTGCCAATCCCAATGCTATTCTGTTAGCCCAGGTTCTACCTGGAGACAGATATACCAACGCTATAACTCAGGAATCTTACCGACGTATGGAGGAGAACTACGAAATACTACGGAATGCCACCGACCAGGACGGCAAGCCCTTCCATATCATCAGAATTCCTATGCCGCCCACCATTTACGGCAAAGTTGATGAAACCGGCAAAATACCCGTGCTCAGCTATTTAAACTACGCGGTCACCAATGGGGCAGTCCTTATGCAGACTTATTGGCAGTCAGGCCGAAGCGAGATGCTTAAAACCACTGAAAACCAGGTTAAAGATACCCTGCAGAAGGTATTTCCGGGGCGCCGCATCATTGGCATTAACGTCGAAAATGTAAATCGTTGGGGCGGCGGCATCCACTGTATCACCCAGCACATGCCCGAATAAAGCAGGGGAGGAAGAAAGGTAATCCTATTCCATTAAATATTTAAAAGATTAGAGTTGTTTCAAAATAAGGCGAGAATTAATCTGATTTCTAGAAAAATTAAGGCAACTAAGGTTAAGCCTATACTAACACTTTGACTAACTTTTACATGTATAAGCCTTCTGGCTAAAATGTTTAGAGTTATTATTGCTATATATACCAGGATAGTAAATAAAGCTGGATAAAGTATTAAGAATTTTAATTTTTCTTCAACTAGAATATCGCCCGGAGGGAAATCACTAGCACTAAATCTTACAAAACCAATCCACAAGACTAATAATTTTTGGAAAGTAAAAGTAGCGAAGGCTACTAAGCTAACTATAAAGAACATGTAATAGTTTTTATGCTTCATAATGGATACCTTCTTAAAAATATTGACTTTAAAAGTGGTTGTAGATTGTTCTCTTGGTCTTGGATGTTCCCAGTGTCATTTGAGATCACATTCAATATAAAATATAATTTCTCCTTCATATTTATTTATTAATCTTTCTTATATTTCCGGAAGCGAAAGCTTAAAAATAGCTACAAGAGAATCGTCCCCAGATCATTAAATATGGTGATCTGGGCTACATTTTTTGTACAGGCTGGGTTTCGGTTAAAAATATTTATAAAACCTATTGACTTTGAGTTAACTCAAAGTTGTAACATAGATGGTGGATTTCAACGTTTAATGTAGAGGGGGAAGGAAGCATGTCCAGCAAAGTATATTTTGTAAATCTTAGAACGAGAACAGATAAGGGGAATAAGATTAGCAAAATAAGAAACTTATTTGATCAGGCCGGTTTTAATGAGCTTATTCAAAAGGATGACCTTACAGCGATAAAATTGCATTTCGGTGAACGCGGCAGTGATGGCTTTATTAATCCTCTTTTTGTGCGTCAGGTGGTGGACAAAATAAAAGAAAAGGGTGCTAAACCTTTTCTAACCGATACGAATACGCTCTATTCCGGAAGTCGACATAACTCGGTTGACCATTTACTGACCGCATTGGAGCATGGTTTTGATTTTACGGTTACAGGGGCCCCCATTATTATAGCCGACGGATTACGCAGTGATAATATTACTGAAGTACAGATTGATAAAAAACACTTCAAAAAAGTGAAACTGGCTAAAGACATTGTTAGTGCTGACAGTGTAATTGTATTATCTCACTTTAAAGGGCATGAGATGGCCGGCTTTGGTGGAGCAATAAAAAATCTTGCTATGGGCGGAGCACCGGCAGTTGGTAAAAAGGAGCAGCATGCTACCAAGATTATAGTCGATCCAGATAAGTGCATTGGCTGTGGTGAGTGCAGCGAAGTTTGTCCTGAACAGGCGATTACGGTGCGTGAAGATAAGGCGAACATTGCTTTGGATAAATGTATCGGCTGTGGTGAGTGTTTAACGGTTTGTCCTGTAAAGGCCAACGGAATGGACTGGCAGACAGACTTATCAGCCTTTCTTGAACGAATGACTGAATACGGATATGGCTTTGCTAAGGCCCATGAAAAACGTATCGGTTATATAAACTTTTTAATCAATATCACGCCTGATTGTGATTGCGCGTCGTGGAGTGATGCACCGATTGTTCCTGATATCGGTTTTTTGGCATCCACCGATCCTGTAGCTCTTGATCAGGCAAGTTACGATCTAATCAATAAACAGATTGGCTTCTCTGAATCTCATCTTTCCTGCAATCATGAGGTGGGTGCGGATAAGTTTCAAGGTTTGCGCTCCTATATAGACGGTACTATCCAAATGCGGCATGGTGAAGAAATTGGTATGGGCAGTCGTGATTATGAATTAATCGTCCTGTAGTTATTTCAGTGGTAAATATGAAATCATTAAAGGAACTGTTTTAATTATGCGAGAAAAGTACAGGCATATTAGAGTGTTACTCTAATATGCCTGTACTTTTAAGGTGGACAAGCAAAGTTCATTCTTTCCATGACTTCAATAGCGTTATAACTACTACAGTATTCTTGCACAATTTGCCCTAAATATAGGTTTTTAACTGAAAAGTCCGAGACATTTAATTTTTGTCTCAGATGGATGAAGGAACAATCTGTAAAGAATGCGTGTCACTAAGTACCGCATTACCGTTCCCCTCGGCTAATAATATTATAAGCTATACCAAAAGCTAGTAGTATTAACACCGTGGCCCATGTCGTTGTTCGGTCCAGCATGGGCATTAAAAACAGTACAACCATGAAGAGTAAAAAAATAACATCCCAAAATGAAATTTTTACCCCCTCCTTAAAGTTTGATTAGTAAACTTATACTAGGAGAATTAATGTATTTTAAAGATTATAATAATAAAATCTTATAATATTTAATACTATAAAAATATAAAAATTACCTTTTTGGTTTTTATGTTTTTTTGTAAATTTCAATCATTTTGTGATATTTTGGTCACCAAATTCACTGAGGTTCTGCTGCTATTGCAAGGGAATACGGTCTTTCTGCAGTTGTAGACGTAGAAATCGCCACCAAGCTGATCAAAGTAATCCGGGTGAATGGAACGGAAGGGTGCAGAAATCTCATAATAGAGACGTAATGCCTTAATAGTTTAAAGTTTTAGAGCATTTCTTTGTAAGGAGGAATGCTTTTTATCTTTGCCCAAATTAAATAACAACAATAATATAATTAAATTCAATAATAATATATTGTAAAACGATAAAATATGTGCTAATATCAGATTACATTAAATAAGTGAGGTGCTTTTTATGAAACGAGAAACACTGTTTTTAAAGGCAGTTGTTTTTCTTATCGGAATTCCGGTTCTTGCCTTGTGCCTATTTGGATTGCCTTGGTTAGCTAATCATCCGGTAAATCCGGATCATACCCATATGCTATATCCCACTTTAATCGGTATCTATGCAACGGCAATACCTTTTTACTTTGCTCTGTATCAAGCTTTTAAACTTTTAAGCTATATCGACAAGAACAAAGCTTTCTCGGAATTATCTGTAAAGGCTTTAAAGAATATAAAATACTGTGCAATCATAATCAGCAGCTTGTATGTGGTAATGATGCCATTTGTTTATCTTGTAGCAGAGAAAGACGATGCCCCAGGTCTCATCATAATCGGAATGGTCCCTATCTTTGCTTCCATGGTGGTTGCAGTCTTTGCTGCTGTTCTTCAAAAGCTTTTAAAAAATGCCATAGACATAAAATCAGAAAATGATTTAACGGTTTGAGGTGAATAACATGGCGATTATAATCAATATTGACGTGATGCTGGCTAAAAGAAAAATGAGCGTAACAGAACTTTCGGAGAGGGTTGGAATAACCATGGCTAACCTTTCTATATTGAAAAATGGAAAGGCAAAAGCCATTCGATTATCAACTCTAGAGGCAATTTGTAAGGCTTTAGAATGTCAGCCTGGAGATATTTTAGAATATAAAAGTGATGAAGACAGTCAAGGATAATAAATTTTGATTAATAACATTGTGAAGGAAAGTAGGACTTAATATGACAATGGACATTAGCAATCTAATTATTGAAAATCTTGCTAACCCCCATGAACTGGAGAGAATGTATAGAAAAGAACCCGAAGCGTTTAAAAAGTCAATCTCATACGCCTGGGGAAAAAACCCTGACTCGCAGGTTCTTGCCGTTTGGTATGAACGATTGCATTTCAAGGAGACGGCAAATACAGAAAAAACTTCTTTGTTTCAGAAAGATTTCTTATCCATGGGCATTTTAGCAATGCTGGCCGGGATAAGCACCAGGGGAATTTTGCATTTTATCGAACAGCAGGCAATAGCCCCTATTAACCTTGTTTTTGGGATACTTCCCTTTATAGCCGCCTATTTTGTATACAATAATACCCCCCAAAGAAATGTTCTTTACACCCTTGCAGCGTTATTCCTAATCTCCGGAGTTTATCTTAATATACTGCCACCAGAGCATAAAGACAGTATTATCCTGGCTTATCTGCATCTTCCCATTTTCTTATGGGTATTATTAGGGCTTGCATTTACAGGGAATGAATATGGCATTGGCAGCAAGAGATTAGCCTATCTTAAATTTAATGGGGAATTTTGCATACTTTACGCCAGCATGGCAATCAGCGGAATGATGCTAACAGCATTAACCATGCACTTATTTCGATTTGTCGGCATGGATATATCTGAATTCTATTTTGAAAATGTTGTTTTATTTGGTGCTGCCGCCCTGGCGATTGTGGCTACATACCTTGTATCAAGGAACCTTAAACTTGCTAAAAATATTGCACCCTATATCGCTAAAATTTTTAGTCCCCTTGTGCTGGCCACATTGTTGGCCTATCTTATAACGGTTATTTGGGTGGGAAAAAATCCATTCTTAGACCGCAATTTCCTCATATTCTTCAACGGAATCCTCCTTAGTGTATTGGCCGTCACCATATTCTCCATTACCGAAAGCGGCACAGACGAGAAAAAGAACATTTCTGATTATATAAATTTTGCCCTAATTATTCTTGCTCTTATCATTGACAGTGTGGCTTTATCAGCCATGGTGTTCAGGCTTTCTTCTTTTGGGATTACGCCCAACAGACTTGCTGTTTTAGGCGTAAACATACTTATCTGGGCCAATCTAATTTGGATTATGCTCTCCTACATGCGTTTTCTACAAAACAAAACCGGACCTTCTACCATCCAAGACGCCGTTACTAAGTATTTGCCGGTCTACGGATTTTGGGCAGCTTTCGTTACATTTACTTTTCCTTTAATTTTTTAGGTACTTATCTACTTACATGTACAGTGTGAGAAGAAATAAATAATAGGATCGCTAAATAGTGACCACCCGTTATGAGCGGGTGGTCACTATTACAACCAATTGATTCATAGAATAATACTTATATTTAATAATTTTCTGTATTTAACTTAAGTCCCTCAACGATGATGTCATCATCTATTTCAATAAGTAAGCACTTTCTGCCATCCCGAACCACTTGTTTTAACCCTTTTAAATCCTTGGGGCTAATGGCAATATCCACTATACTGCTGTTTATTTTGATAGACTTAGATTCATAGGGGGGAAGTATGCTGGTGGCTTTTAATTCAATACTATCCTTTTCCATTATTTCGCAAAATACCTGCTCTAATTTTGAAATATCTTCAACTCCGCTATTTCTCAATACCCATTCAATATTTTTAACACCGAGAGTAGGTATATCACTTTCTTCTTCCTCTTCGCTAGCTAAAATTTGTTCGTTAATTTTGGAGTAGATGTTATTCATTATTTCGGGCTGAATTTTTTCTCCCACTACCCCTTTAATAATTTGAGAAAATTTATCTTTTTCCTCACTGGCCGTCAATTTTAGTTCACAATGAATGACACCTTCCACGAAAGCAGTATTGGGACAGTTCGGAGCTTGAGAATAATAAATAACTCTATTCACATCTGCACTGTTCTCATTGAAACAAGGGAACATAAAACCATCCAATGGAGCTGACAGATTCACTATAACATCCATAGGGGTGCTTACTTTAAATCCTTTTTTCTCAAAATCATACCTTAAGGCTCGTTTGGGCTGATCGACCTTATTTACACTGCACATCAGGAATCTAAACGCATACGCCACATCATCCATTCCTGCATCATCTTCGCCCTTTCTTTTCTTTGCGGGTTTGCTATATTCAGCCCTGATAAGGTTAATAACCACATCTGTTTCGTAATTATTTTGTTCTAGAATTTTTTCAATAAGCTTGTCTGAATCCGCCTTTAAATCATGGGACTCCAATATACCCAATAACAGGTGCTGTCCTTCGTTATTTCCACTGATAAAATCAAGCTCGTACACCTTAGTATCCAGGGGACCGGTTAAAATCCTTTTAAAATTCTTAAGTAACAATTCTTGGTGTTCTGTATCCAACCTGGCAAACAAGGTTTTTTCTGAACTTATAATATCCTTGCTTTCCTGTTTTACATACACGCTGCAAATTTCGTCAATTTGAAAACGATGGTTATCCATTTTAAACTCTTTTCGAATTGCTGCTAGGTTTTTTTTGTTCATAGTTAACTGATAAGCTCCTTTGTGTTGTGTCTAGTTGAAGCACTTTGCTCCGCAAGATGAAATGCTGTTAATAATTCATAATTAGACAAAAAATGACAATAACCTCTGTATGTACATCAACATTTTATAGAGAGGGGAGAGAGGGAGATAAGCCGGTCGGGGTGGAAAGCCACCTTGACCGGTCTTTCTTGTTTAAGAATACAGCCGAACTTCAATATAGTCACATTACTGTATATTCTTCATGAATTTCCACAAAATAATATGAGAAGTTTCTCATGTGAGATACTTCTCATACAAAACAATTTATGTTATATTGTTTGGCAGGAGGTGGTTGCGTGCCTAAAGACACTTTTTATAATTTGAGTGACGAGAAGAAGAAGAGAATATTTGATGCTGCCGTGCAGGAATTTTCAACCCGGCCTTTCAGCGAAGCATCTCTTAATAAGATTGTGAAGTCTGCAAAAATACCCTGGGGAAGCTTCTATCAGTATTTTAATGATAAAGAGGATCTCTATCTTTATATGTTAGAAAAAATCGGGAAAGAAAAGCATAAAATTGCCCCCTACACCAAAAACTTGGATTCGGATATGGACGTTTTTGAAACCATTATACAAAGAACCAAAGAATCCTTGGAACTGGGCAGAATAAAACCGGAATATACCAAGATAGGCATGCTGATGGAGATAGATAACAATGAATTCATTACGAAGCTCCGTGCAGTATCTGCCGAAAAGTATATGAAAATGATTGAGCGTGATAAAGAACGAGGTCTCATCAAACCGGAAGTTGATTCCGAACTGGTTATAAATATGATTTTCACATTTAGTTTAAATGAGTATTACAGGAACGGATTAGACGAGGAAAGGTATTTAAAGAAACTCATCGATGCGATCAAAATAATCAAAGAAGGAATTGCCGTGCTTAAAGATTGATAGAATATGTTACCTGATGGCTTTGGCCATCAGATAATCGAAAGGGGAATATGTATGAGCTCATACGTGCTTGGCTTTCCGGAGATTGATAAAACAAAGCTCATGGTGGTCGGGGGCAAAGGCGCTAACCTGGGGGAATTATCCGGGATTGCTGGGATACCAGTGCCTGATGGCTTTTGTGTTACCACCGAAGCTTATAAAAGAATCATTGAGCCTAATCATGAGTTTAACGCTTTGCTGGAGCAGCTATCGCCCCTTAAGGTGGAAGACAGGGAAAGAATCGCTGAAATCAGCGGCAAGATTCGCAAGGTTATTGAAGGGATAACCATTCCAAAGGAGATCGATGAAGAGATCACCGGTTATCTTTCGAAGCTTGGTGAAAAAGATGCCTACGCCGTACGTTCCAGTGCCACAGCGGAAGATTTGCCAACGGCATCCTTTGCAGGACAGCAGGACACCTATTTGAACATTATGGGAAAAGACGCCATCCTGAAGCATATCAGCAAGTGTTGGGCGTCGTTGTTTACCGACCGCGCCGTAACCTACCGCATTCAAAACGGCTTCGACCACCGCAAAGTCCATTTATCTGTAGTGGTCCAGCGGATGGTTTTTCCTCAGGCGGCAGGGATTATGTTTACTGCCGATCCCGTTACCTCCAACCGGAAAGTGCTGTCTATCGACGCCAGCTTTGGGCTTGGCGAGGCCCTGGTATCCGGCCTGGTAAATGCCGATATTTATAAGGTGAGGGAAGGACGCATTGTCGATAAGAAAATATCCACCAAGAAACTGGCCATTTACGCCTTAGAAAAAGGCGGCACAGAGGAAAAGGAGATAGAGCCTGAAAGACAAAATACGCAGACATTAACGGATGAGCAGATTTTGCAGCTTGAACGAATGGGCAGAAAGATTGAGACGTATTTTGGCCGCCCCCAGGACATCGAATGGTGCCTTTATGAAGATAAAGTCTATATCGTCCAGAGCCGTCCCATTACCACCTTATACCCTGCGCCGGAGGTGGAGGATGGGAAAAACCATGTTTATTTTTCCTTCGCTCATCGGCAGATGATGACGGAAGCAATGAGACCATTGGGCTACAGCTTCTTTCAGGAATTCTTCAAATTAATTTCCGGTTCGGCCATGATTGAGATCGGAGGAAGGTTATATATCGATGCATCTCGTGAACTCAGCACACCGATCATAAGCAAGACTTTTGTCAAAAGTATTGACACGGTTGATGTTTTGATGCAGAAGGCTGTTTATAATATTCTGCAACGGAAGGATTTTATCAAGGGGTTGTCCAGGGAAAAGTCATCGATGATAGGGGCTTCAGTATTATTGCGGTTTGGAATCGACACTTTAAAAACCTATCTTAAAAACGATCATGCTGTTGTTACAAACCTTATGGCTCGTGATGAGACGGTAATGCATAATCTGGAGCAAAGGATTGCCAAAGTATCGGGAAATGAACTGTTTGATTTTATCTTTCATAGCTTTGAAGAAATCAAGGATACTGTTTTTGCCGGCTACGGTGCGGTTTTTGCAGGAGCCTACGCTACCTCCTGGATCAACAAAAACATGCAGAAATGGCTGGGTGAAAAGAATGCAGCCGATACCCTTGCTCAATCGGTACCCGATAATGTTACCTCCGAAATGGGACTGGAACTTTTGGACGTAGCGGATGTCGTAAGAAAGTATCCGGCAGTGATTGAATATTTTCAACAGGCCAACCAGGAGACTTTTTTTGAGGATTTAGCCAAATTGGAAGGCGGGAAAGATGTCAGTGATTCAATTCGGGCCTATCTTAAGAAATATGGCATGCGTTGTTCGGCGGAAATTGATATAACCAGGACGCGGTGGAATGAGAACCCGACCATACTCATTCCAATGATTCTCAGCAATATCAAGACCTTTGGACCCGGTGCCCACCGTATGAAATTTGAACAAGGCCTGCAGGAAGCTAGACAGAAGGAGCAGGACATTCTGAAACGTCTGGAACAACTGCCCGGTGGCAAGAGTAAGGCCAAAAAGACCAAGAAGATGATCAGCGTTTTGCGCAATTTCGCCGGTTTCAGGGAATATAACAAGTATCTGCTGGTCTACTATCTCTGGATTCTTAAGCAAGCATTGATGAAGGAAGCCGATAACCTGGTGCAACAGGGTGTGATAAGAGATAGGGAGGATATATACTATTTAACCTTTGCGGAATTGAGGGAAACCGTTAGAACAAATCGGGTGGATGCCAACCTCATCGCAAAGAGAAAAGAAGACTATGAGGTTTTTGAGAAGCTGACCCCTCCCCGTGTCATCACCTCTGAAGGTGAGATTATCTCCAGTGCATACGACACCGACAACATACCCAAAGGCGCTTTGGCCGGCGTAGCAGTTTCATCCGGCATCATTGAGGGCCGGGCACGGGTTATTTTAAAAATGGAGGAGGCCAATATCGAAGAAGGGGATATTTTGGTCACAACCTTCACTGACCCCAGTTGGACACCGGTGTTTGTATCCATTAAGGGTCTGGTGACCGAGGTGGGGGGCATGATGACCCATGGCGCCGTTGTGGCAAGGGAGTACGGGCTTCCGGCAGTCGTCAGCGTGGAGAACGCTACCAAGCTGATTAAGGATGGGCAGCGTATCCGGGTCAACGGAACCGAAGGGTATGTAGAAATCCTGTAGCAGGGAAAACGGTATTTGCCTGCTGCAGAAGGGATAAATGAGTTTGAAGCGATAAAAGCGACCCCTGACCGGGTCGCTTTTTCAGACAGAAAAGAAGGTGCTGCCCTTGTGGAAAAAAGATAAGCAAACGGTAAATACAAATCTCATATTGTTATTGCTCGGTAGGGTGATATCCGATATGGGAACGGGTATCCAAATGGTGATTATGCCCCTGTATATCATCGATGCGGGCGGCTCGGCGGCTACCGTGGGGGTGTTCTCCTTCCTGTCTTTGGTGCCGGTTCTTATTGCCTACCCCTTTGCCGGAGTGATCGGAGACCGGTTGAACCGAAAGACGATCATGGTGGCCACCGACTTAGCCAGCGCCGTGGTAATTTTGGGTTTGGCTTTAAGTGCACATTCCAACAAAATGAGCCTGACATTGCTCCTGTCTGTGCAGGTAATGGTATCTCTTCTGAACGGTTTGTTTGATCCGGCCACCAAAGGCATGCTGCCCCAATTGGTGGCTGAGGACGAACTGACCCGGGCCAACTCCACTGTTGCGTCGCTGCGGACATTATCCGGTCTGCTGAGCCCTGTCATTGGGGCTGCGCTGTATGCAAGTCTGGGTATTGCAGTGCTGTTCTTTATTAACGGGATCTCATTTTTGTTATCGGGAAGCTGCTCGATGCTGATCAGATATAAGCATATCAAACGAGAGTCAGCGGTCGGCATGCCAGGATTCATAACGGATTTATCCGAGGGGATCCGATTTATTCTGGCCAATAAAGTAATCCGCAAGTTATGTGTTTTTTTTCTGGTAATATACGCCTTAATCCAACCTATGTTTACAGTAGTATTGCCTTTGTTTTTCAGAATCCGGTTGGAATTCACAGATACACAGTATGGCTATCTGCAAATGGTAATCATATTGGGAGCACTGGTGGGAAGCATTCTGGTAGGCGTGCTGTTCGGCAAAAAGGATGAAGTGAACAAACCCCTCATAATTGGCTGCAGTATGCTTATGGTTACCATGCTAATGTTTTCGGGTTTGACATTCCCGCACAGCTTATCGGTCATAGGGAAGGACACGCTTTTATACTTTGCCTTGCTGGGAGGAGTTCTTTGTCTGCTAAGTACCGCTATTATGTTCATCCATGTTCCGGTGCAAACCTATATCCAAAAAGCAACGCCCAACGAATATATGTCCCGGATGTTTTCAATCGTGGGCATGATTAGCAAGGGAGGCATGCCGTTCGGTGCATTGGTATACGGAATCATCCTTAACAGGATTGAGGTGCATTGGACTGTAATGTCGGCGACCTTATTGATAATGTTGATTTCAATTGTTTTTTTAAAGAACAATAGGGTTGTGAGTACCCAGTAATTTCCGATATTAATCTTTGGGCGCTAGAGCTGGCTTTTAAGTTGTTAGCCTTACTCAATATGAATTATTAACAATACACCTAAGACAAGTACCATTTGCAGATGTCTCTGTCGAAATACTTTATAGGGCAGCATAGCTGATGCAACACAAATCGCAAATAACATCAACCAAAGTAAATAACCCCAACCAGTTTCTTCTAAAATTGCAAAACGTTTACCCTGTCCCATAGCCGGGAGTACTAGGTTTGTAGTGACTATGGTACCATGTATGAATAATGCTGTTAATGCTGACCAGCCAAAGTATTTATGGTTTTTCTTGATATACAACATAATTTGATTGTCTATTTTTTGCTTATTAGACAACTTTGCCAAACTAAGACTTAATAATATGAATCCAAGCCAACCTGTAAATTCAATTAACTCTCCACCCATTTTTGCTCGTTCCTTTCATTATGAATTTTTTCAGTGATTAGCAGCAGTGGAAATTAACCTAAGTTTTTATAAGATTTTAAACCTCAGTTTTAATTTCAGTAATAATTTTTGACACTATGGCTTTTAACCCCACTGATAACCCTTTACCAAAATCTAACTGTTGGGGTTCTACTCCGTAAATGATTAAACCTTCTGGTAACCCGGTAATACCTCTGGCCCATTTAATAATGGTTGGCAGCGACATGTCGTGAGCGTTTTGTTCAAGGTAATCCATAACATCTTCCGTATCCAGTCGGTAAACACACCCCGGAGGACTCTCTGCCCGAAAGGCATCAATGACTATAACCTGTCTGACTGGACTAACCTCCTGAAGGAAATTAAAGATTGAAGTTCCCACCTCAATTATCCGTACCTCGTGAGGCCACTCCAATTTTCCTAATTCCTCTGCAATTAATACACCAATTCCGTCATCACCTAAAAGTGGGTTACCCCAGCCCAAGTATAAGGATTTCATAAGTTATGTTCTTTTGGATGTTCTTCATAATACATATATATAAGAATTCAAATATTTTAGGAGTAGATTTATGCAAAAAGAAGACTTTATTAGGGGTTGTCAGGAATTGGCCGCAGAGCCAGGCCATCAGCTTTAAAGGCTCCTCTCATAAGGGTTCCACTAGTGTTATTGCCAGAAGATTTCACGATACATAATTGATATTGTTATAAATGCAGCCACAAAGCTAGAGAGCAAAATGGTCTTTCAACAGTTGCTCTCAGCGTTGGCACTTAAAGCTTTCCCATACTCTTTTTAAACAAAAGCGTGGCACTAAACTAATATTATTCTTATAATATATTTATAAAAAGAGTATAAAAAGGCTGAAGGGGAAAATGTAGTATGGGTTTAAAAATTCAATTAATAGAATCCGCAGGTTGGCTCGAGAAAAAATTCAGAACGAACTTTCTACTACTTATAAGAAAGAATCATAAGGTCATTCACTTTCACCCTTCTTTTATTCTTCTATCATACTTTTATCTTAATTACTCTTTATGATAAGAATATAACAAAACAAATCTGATGAAAGGAGTGTGTATGAAAACCTTGAAGAAATTGTTAGCAACAGCAACTGTAGTAGGTATGCTTGGAGTGGCAGGTGCTGCTTTTGCAGCGACGGCGTTGAGCCCTGCACAAATTGTATCCGGTTTGACAGGAAAAACAGTGACGGAGGTATATCAGGAAAGTTCTACTGGAAAGACCTATGGCACAATTGCTAATGAAGCAGGAAAGCTGGAAGAATTCAAAGCTCAAATGTTGGAGCAGAAAAAAATAATTCTCGACCAACGTGTAAAGGACGGTAGTCTCACTCAGGAGCAGGCAGACGAAATTTACAATAACATCAAAAATAACCAGGCAACCTGCGATGGAACTGGCAGCGCTGGGATTGGTAGAAAGTCTGGTGGGTGCTTTGGCCAGGGGTGTGGTATGGGCCTTGGAGCAGGTGCCGGAATAAACAGATAGACACCTTCTTAAATTACCCATTACCAGGAAGTGCTTTCCCGGTAGGGGTAGTACCAGCGAAGCTGTCACCACCCGCAAAGTAAATACCATTTAATGGGAAGACCGGACACTAGCTTGTAATGTCCGGTTTTTTTCTTCCTGCAATCTCTTTAATTAATTGGAGAACCAACTGGCAGTCACTCAGAGCCCAGTGTGATTGATAGCCGCCGGTGGCATCTTCAAGTCTAATGCATTTTCTCGCGTTTAAAATTGCTTATACAGGAAATTTTACAGGAGGAATTCAATAATGAAATCGCGAATGCTTTAAATATGAAAAAACACCAATAAAATGCAAAATCAACAAGATTTTGCAGCTCAGTAAAGTTTGATGCGAGAGTCTTAAAGACCACAAGCGAGATAAAGCAGGTGGATTGTAAAATGAACCAATTTAAAAAACTAAATATCATATGGTTAATCCTATTGATCCTGTTAACTGTTACAAGCCCATCCTACGGTTATAATGATGAGACAGAAATTCAAGCGGTTTTGCTTGCAGAAAGTTTAATAGGCAAACCTTTTAAACAAGGGGGAAATACACCGGAGGAAGGATTTAATAGCATTGGGTTTATTCAGTATGTATTTAAAGAGGGAGAGCAGGTAGTCCTCCCCGGATCGCCTTCACAGTTATGGAAACTGGGTGAATCTATAGAACGTAATGAAATCCAACCTGGAGATGTTCTTTTCTTTGCTGGAAGCGACAACCTAATACCGGCAATATATAAAGGCGATAATATCATTATCGTTGTAGCGACTGATGAAGGGGTAGTAAAACGGAATATAGTAGAAGATTCCTATTGGCGGGATCGGTATAAAGGTGCAAGACGCTACACAAATATAGCGAATGAATTAAATCCTGTAGCCGTAAAAGCCCTTGAATTAGCAGGATCTCCTTATGAACTTGGAGGCAATGATTCAAATGGCTTTGATCATTCAGGCTTTGTACAATACGTTTTTAATGAAGTAAACAAACTGGATTTTCCCAGAACATCGAACGAACAATGGCGAGTAGGTATGGAAGTAGATACGGCTGATATTAAATCCGGTGATGTACTATTCTTTCAAGGTAGCAGTGTGCGACTACCGGGAATTTATATAGGCAATGATATTTTTGTTATTGTTACAACCAATGGAGTTGCTGCAGTAGATATTGAAACAAGTGATTATTGGAAATCCAAGTTGCTGGGAGCAAGACGATTTAGTAACAATATTATTGAGGAAGGCGTCGTAAGCAATCCAATTGTAGAAAAGGCTATGGATTTGCTTGGGACACCCTATAACCCAGAAGGGAACTCACCAACCGAAGGCTTTAATACGACTAATTTTGTACGTCATGTTTTTAAAGATACCCTCAACATACAACTATCTGTCTTCTCCGACAGGATCTATGAAATGGGCGAATCCATTTCTAAAGAAGAGCTTCAAGCAGGAGACTTAGTATTTTTTCAGGGAAGCAGTCTTATACCCGGTATTTATAAAGGAAATGGTATGTTTATCGTTCAGACTACAGAAGGAGTTGCGGAAAGAGATATTGAGAGTGAGTATTGGTCAGATATATATGCAGGTGCAAAACGACTAACGGAGGCTGATATATATTATTCTCAGCCTGAAAATTATAAGGAACATGAGAATTTAGTTATTCAAGAAGCAATGAAATATATAGGAACTCCTTATTTGTTAGGTGGCGAAACAATGGATGGTTTTGACTGTTCTTATTTAGTTCAGACCGTCTTTAGAGACGCTAAAAATATTTATTTGCCTCGCATAACTTATAAACAATGTGAAGTAGGCGAAACTATCGATTTTGAAAACAAGCGTCCTGGAGACGTGATTTATTTTAAAGGAAAATGGCAGGAAGGGATATCACATGCTGCAATTTATCTAGGAAATAATTATATAATTCATGCCTCTGGCGACGAAGGTATGACTACAATCAGCTATTTAGGACAAAATTTACTAGATCGCCTTGCAGTAGTAAAGCGCTTTGACTCGCTTAGTTTAAGGCTGGATTCTAAAGTTGTTGAAGAAGCATATAAAACCCTGGGTATCCGTTACTTAGCAGGAGGAAATACCAAAGCAGGCTTTAATCACTCCGGGTTTATACAATACGTGATGAAGGCAGGTTTAGATATTGATCTACCAAGATATTCATCTCAACAATGGGCTTTAGGAAATGAAATAGAAAGAGAAGATTTAGATATTGGAGATGTTCTATTCTTCGAAGGCTCCAGCAATGTATTACTACCAGGATTATACATTGGAAATGGGCAGTTTATCATCGTAACAGAATCTGAAGGGGTAGCAATTCGTGATCTTACTATCTCAGATAGTTATTGGAGTCCACGATATGTTGGAGCAAAACGATATGAAAAAATCAATGAGTAGCAGATACTGGCTTCCCGTCTTCCTCTTTTAATATTTATTTTCTCGAAAATAACTGAATCCCTGTCAGTCTAGAATATTGACTGGACAGGGATTTTTAGTCAGGATTAAGCAATTTATTTGTATTATAATAAATTGTTACTGATTGCAAAATTAAAGAAAAAGAGTTTAAAAACACTACCAGAGGAGGAAAGGGATGAACATAAGAAAACATGTTACAAAAATTAAGATATTTGCTTTATTATTCTTTTTATTGATAGGTTATTCAAGTTATGTAAAATACGAAGGCGCAAAATTAGAAGACGAGAATAAAACACTAAAAAAACAATTAGATATTGCAAATGAAAAAATAAAAGAACAAAAAAATGAGCTTGATGATTTATTGGATTCTCAGAAAGATATTGAATTTCAAATTGAAGTTAATGAAACAGATTCTAATATTACAGTTGTGGCAATTCATGGAGGTAAAATTGAAAAAGGTACTACTGAATTAGCTTATGCCCTAGCTTCCCATAATAATTATAACTATTATTCATTTCTGGGTTTAAAAAGCACAGATAATTTTTCACTACATGTTCCTTCAGATAAATTCGCTGAAACATACGCACTGGAAATGGTTTCTAAATCTAAAAGGACATTATCAATCCACGGGTGTGGCGGTTCAGAAGAATTCACCTATATCGGAGGCCGGGACACTGAATTGGCCAACAGGATAAAAGAATCTCTGACTAAGCATGGTTTTACTGTGAAAGATACTCCGAAGGATCTGGCCGGTATATCGTCAGATAACATAGTGAATAGAAATAGAGACGAAAGGGGAGTACAGCTAGAAATATCAGAGGGCTTAAGGACAAAATTTTTGTCCACTAATAAGCATAGCTTGAACAGCTATGTTCTCGCAATAAGTGAGGCAGTCAACAATATGTAAAATGACATAGTGAAATAAGGCTGACAAGCTACCAAGGTAGCTTGTCAGCCTTATTTTGATAAACAGTATTTTTTCAGGTTATTCTTCTGATACTGTTTTAAGATCTTGAATTAATTCCTTGGGATTCTTTGCGCCTTTTTCTAATACTTTCTGGATTTTCTTATCGAAGTTGCGCTTTTCAGGGTTAAACCGATTTAAAAACCCTTCAGATTTATTATTATTAATCTTCTTCATGAGCTCAACTATTGTTGGCCAGCTTTCGCTTAGCGCGTTATTGATGGTGCCTGAATAATCGTTTAAGGTACCGGAATCAGTTGCAAGTTTATCTCTTAAACCTTTGGAAATAGCGATCTGAACGCCGCCAAGCTGATAACTGTTATTAAACAATTTATTCTTATTCACGATATTGCTGTCCATAACCCCGGCAATGCGATCCTGAATATTTAAAGTTTTTACATTATATCCTTTGGCAGTAAGATGTAATCTGATCAATTCTGCCAGCAACTTATTCTGACCGCCAATATATGGTCTTCACGAACATTAACAATAACGCCTATATTTGCTTTAACAAGCTTTTCCTGAAAAATAATCTGGTAATTGGGATTTACGGCCATACATTCTGTTACAAATGCAGATGCGCCAAGCTTGACTGCTTTTTTAACGACAGCTTTTTGTTCTATAATATTTGGACCTAGACGGCCTCGTTTGATTGGTTCTTCTTCTTCCTTGTTCCAATAAATAATTCTCGCACTGGTTCCCGTCGTTTTTCCGACAACCTTAGCTCCTGCTTCCTTTAAAATACCGGTAATTAATCTTGTTGCAGTTGATTTACCTCTTGTACCGTTTATATTGATTCTAAGATTGATCTGGTTTAAGTTTTTATGATGGTGTATTTGTTCATAAACCCCTAAGATAAAAACAAAAATAATAAGCGCTATAGCAAACTGCACATTTATCCTATCCTTTCTTTAATAGAATTAAGTCTCCATGCTTTACGCCCTTGCCTTTCGGGCAGTTTGCCGAATATGAAATTTAAAGAGAAAGGCTTGTTCACTTTCGTATAATGAAATATGTCTAACCTATGCACCCCCTTGCAGGTTAATTATACTGAAAGAATATGAACCAATGTTTGCTGGAAAATGAACATGCTTTACGAAATTATGAACAATTGTTACAAGTCCTGAATATAAACCGTTTAGCAGCTCCACCAATAACTTCACAACTATTTTTTGTTAATATATCTTTGAGCGCTGCTTGTATCTGTTAATCGTTGGCAATTAAAATCCGCTTATTCAGAGGAACTCATCTCCTTGATAATCAACTTATTGCAAGTTCCGGGATTATCCTACGGGTCTATGGAAGTTTACTTCGCAGATAATTATGCCAGTGTAATATCAGCCAACTTTTGCGAGACATTTAAATATTTTCGAGAGTATTAATAAATGTTACAAGAGTTAATTTCCCGAAGTACCCATTCATACTTAATAATATTTTCGTAATATATTGTAAAGGTTTGTTAAAAACCAGTTACCCGTTTCTCTGGCGGGTTGTTTATTGTTTAGCTTATTCAGCTTCCGGTGGGGCCGGGCAGCTTGGCATAGGTACGGGAAATCAAGAAGACGCCGGGTGAGCAATGTGAGCTTGTTCACCCGGCGTCGAATAATAAATTGAAAGATCGCTGAGGGGGGAAATAATGCCGTATTTGGGCAAGGTTTTGGTAGTTGATGACGACCAAACGGTACTGGAACTTATCAAGTTGTACGCTGAAAGGGAAGGTTTTGAAACCATCGGGATAAACAACGGTGATCTGGTCCTGCCCGCATTCCACCAGGAGAATCCTGATGCGGTAATATTGGATATCATGCTTCCGGATAAGGACGGGCTTACGCTATGTCGCAATTTAAGGGAGATCCGCATGATTCCCATCATTATGCTTACAGCCAAAGGAGAAGAAGCGGACCGTGTTCTGGGACTGGAAATGGGAGCTGATGACTATGTTGCCAAGCCTTTCAGCCCCAGGGAACTGGTAGCCAGAATAAAAGCGGTATTGCGCCGTACCCAACCGGTTGATACCTTAACGAACTGGAAAATGAAATACCCGGGGCTGGAAATTCAGGCCGATATCAGGAGTGTTTTGGTTGACGGTAAAGAAACAGAAGTTACTCCTAGAGAATTTGATTTGCTCTATTACCTGGCTCAGAGTCCCCGGCGGGTTTTCACCAGGCAAGAACTGTTAACGGCTGTCTGGGGATATGATTACTTCGGTGACCAGCGTACGGTGGATGTACATATTCGCAGGCTGAGGACAAAGCTGGCTCCCTTGACCCACGAATACCTGACAACTGTCTGGGGTGTGGGATACCAGTTTACACCTCCTGTTAAGGAGGGAGAGACCACATTGTGAATTCTTATCTCCAACAGGGCAGAGAAAGGCTTCATTTAGTAATCCGTGGTGCAGGCAGGATCTTCCTTGTGCTCAAGCGCTTGATACGGGAGCAATTCAACAAAAATATTTACACCAGGATACTGTTTACCAATATGATCATCTTTGTTTTCGGTCTGATTGCCCTGACGATGTTTTCCGGTTATGTAGTAAAACAAATAGCCTATGATCAGGTCCAACAACAGATGTTACGCGAGGCCAAGCGGGTAAACTTTGCCTTGCTCCAGCAAAAGGACCAGGCATGGGGGGCGCCACCTGCCGGGCAAACAAATGATCAGTCTCAGGGTAGACAGGAAATGTTGAAATTTTTGGCCGATATCTTTGATGCCAGGATTACGGTCTTTGACCGGCAAGGAAATATTATGGATACCTCAGCGCAGCAGGAAGTGGTGCCCGGTAACCAGGTAGATGCAAAATTTGTCAAATTGCTCAACAAGGGTGGGACCGAGATTGCCCGTGCGGTTGATCAGGAAACGGGTCAGCTCATTTTTGCCGCCGTTGTCCCCATGGGTAACAACGACAACAAAGACGTCATTAAAAACGGCATCCTGCTGGAAACGAATCCGGTTAATCTCGATCATGCTTTAAACAAAATGCGCTTGTATCTGGTTATCGGAGGAATGGCCATACTGGTGATTTTTGTGTTTATTTCCGCTTATCTGGCCCAATCAATATCCAGGCCGATTTCCCATTTGACTAACACCGTGGCGGAGCTTAACCGGGGGAATTATGTTTTGAGCGCCGGGGAGCGGCCTCTGGAGGAAGTTAAAGCCCTTGCCGGCCAGCTCAGCCAATTGGCCATGAGACTGCAGGAGATGCATGCCGAAAGCCACAGGATGGAAGAAGAAAGAGCTCAGTTGTTTGCGGAGATATCCCATGAGTTACGTACTCCTCTGACTGCTGTTCAGGGATTTGTTGAGGCTATCCGCGACGGTATGGTGCGGGATGAAGCATTGCTGAACAGGTACTTGGATACGATTCACACTCAAACGATTCATATCACCAGGCTGGTAGATGACATATTGGCGTTAAGCCGCCTGGAAAGCGGCAATGTCACCGTGGAAAAACTGCCGATGGACTTGATCACCCTGACCCAAGGTGTGGTCATATCCATGGAGGCAATGGCCAACAGCAAGAATACCTCGATTCTGTTCGAGAAGAAAATAGAAAACGCAGTCGTGCTTGGTGATGTTGACCGAATGGAACAGATTATTAGGAACTTGCTGAAGAATGCTGTCCGGGCCACCGAGAATGGTACCGTCAGGGTTGGGGTGGAGGTCCGGCAGGGTGAAGTGGTACTGACCATTGAGGACGATGGTATTGGTATAGCCCCCGAAGACCTGCCGCACATTTGGGACAGGTTTTACCAGGTGAAGAACCAGCGCGGCGCTTACCTGCAGGAAAAAGGGAGCGGCCTGGGGTTGGTGATTGTGAAAAAGCTGGTTCAGTTACAAGGCGGCAGCATAGATGTTACGAGTCAATTGGGGAAGGGAACGACTTTTAACATAAAATTTCCCATCTCATAACCTGAAATATTAATCAAGCTGGAGGGAGTATTTGTCCCTTCTGGCGCAGATAATCGGGTGACCGGATGAAATGCGCAAAAAAACCTGTGAGGAATACCCGGTTTATTCATTATTAGTCCCTCAAGTATTATGTACAACTTCGTGGATAGCCCGCCGCTTTGACCGTTTCTTGTTACATAGAAAATTATACCGGCAGGCCTGGTGAAGCGAACCCTTGAGTTGGCTGCCCGAAGGAAAGGCTGTTAGGGTACGTAAAACAAGAAAGCGTCACCATTATTGGCGATGCCAAAGGAGAAGCCCGGTAGCCTTGTCCAAGCGACACAAATATTAGCAGCATAAATTTGATTAATATCTGATTCTAAATGATTAGGAAAAATCTCCTTGAAACCCTAATAATAAGGGATCCTAGGAGATTCTATCTAGTTAACATAATATATCGAATAAGCAAGTACTTATTATTAAGAAAGAGGTATAAGCCCTTTAAATATAGGATTAACTCAATAAATGGAATAAGATTGTTAGTGTTAGGGTTAATGGGGTTATTTTAAGCTGAGGCAATGAGGAGATATGTATCAAGAATGATTCAAAACTTAGGAAAAAAGAATATGAAAATACTCAAACCATATAGTATAACAAACAATGAAATCAAATAGTTAGTTCGTAGACGTTTACCAATAATACCTAACTGGTTGGCAACAACTATAGCAGCGAGGAGTACCCCTTCAACCAGTATCAAGGCAGGACCCTGTGCAAGCATCGTTAGTAAGATCGCAATCCCTCCGAGCACAGTATTCACCCCATAGATAGCCAATACAGCCTGACGATGATTCAAACCTAACTCTAGCAATCGATGGTGTAGGTGTTCACGGTCGGGCTGCATAATGGGCATGTTCCGGTTGAAGCGTCTTATAACAGCAAATACGGTATCCATCAGCGGAACCCCCAAAATCACTACAGGAATGACAACCGATACGACCGTCGCGCTCTTGGTAAGACCCATTATCGCCATATTAGCAAGCAAAAAACCAAGTAACATTGATCCACCGTCGCCCAAGAAAATACTCGCAGGATGAAAATTGAACTTCAGGAAACCAGCCGTGGCTGCCGCTACTATAAGGGGTAAGCTCACCATCACTAAATCTATTGATCCGATAACATGGTATGTGTCTAGGGCAATTAGTGCGGTCATAGTCAGCGCTGCAATGAAAGATGTTCCACTTGCCAAGCCGTCTAAGCCGTCGATCAGATTGACGGCATTAATGACGACCACCAGCCAGACCACGGTAAGTGGTGCAGCAAGAATGCCCAATGATACTATCACACCTGGCACAAAAGGGTTACTAACAAAAGTGATTTTTATCCCGAAAAAAATGACCACAATAGACGCTAGCACTTGCCCTACTAGCTTTGTTCTGGCGGAAAGTCGGTAAATGTCGTCCAATATGCCCAATGCGGTGATTAATGTGGCACCAGCCAAAAGACCCCATAACTGCTTGCTAAGCGGCACGCATACTAGCACTGCAATTATGAAACTAGCGTATATAGCTAGACCGCCCAGGCGCGGCATTACCCCTTGATGTACCTTGCGGTGATCTGGGCTGTCTAGGGCACCGACCCGAAAGGCCAGACGGCGAACGTGTGGCGTTAATACCAGTACTGCAACAAGAGCCACCAAAGGAGCCAAGATAATTTGCAAGGTGATTGAACCTCCTATCTCTAGCCAACAAGCTGGCACAGCGATCAGATATTGAAAATTAAACTTGCTTTCGACGTAAAAGTATAGAAACCTTCTATAATTACAAAAAAACCGCAGAATAACTAATTTTTACACAGACCAATAGAGATAAGCTCCGCTGCAAGGAAATCCTTTAATCAAGATACACTACAACCTAGCCAATAATAGGTGGCCATTCTGGGTGTAAAAATGTCCAAAAAAGTCTGTTTTGATTTTAGTTAACATAATATATATTATCGGAACCAATATGATTAGCAAGGAAGAGTCACTTACTTGTTACCCGATCCATTTTAATGCAATAACGCATGCGATAACGCCAAAAATGCAAACCAGGCGAAGGACGTTTTTAGACTCACCGAAAAACAACATGCCGACAACAGCAGCACCGACCGTGCCGATGCCCGTCCAGACGGCGTATGCGGTCGAAAGAGTGATGTACGCCATCGCCTGTACGAGCAATTGGAAGCTTATGATGAAGCCGGCGATCATGATTACATTGTTTAGGACGTTGTTTTTTTCTGCGACTCGCTTGATGCCGATAACGCCTACAACTTCCAGCAATCCCGCCATAATAAGAGTGATCCAAGCCGCTGTCATTGTACTCCGCCCCCTTTTATCGTGCCTTCTGCCGTCAGTTTCAATCCGATAATGCAAAAGAGAAGAACGAGAATAACGGGTATCTTGATCCACTGGAACGTCTCCGGCGTAATCACCGCTTCGACGACGGTAGTGCCGATCGTACCAATACCGGCAAACACCGCGTAAACGGTTCCGACGGGCAGCACCTTGGTGGCGCGAATGATCAAGTCGAAACTGAACAGGAGCGATCCAATTACGGCGAGCCAGGGAATTTGCTCATATTTAAAACCCGAGGCCCAGACAATCTCAAGCGCCCCGCCCAGC
The DNA here is from genome assembly GCF_000215085.1 of Desulforamulus ruminis DSM 2154. Classification (NCBI taxonomy): domain Bacteria; kingdom Bacillati; phylum Bacillota; class Clostridia; order Eubacteriales; family Peptococcaceae; genus Desulforamulus; species Desulforamulus ruminis. Next base: position 2,052,565 of record NC_015589.1, on the reverse strand, counting down.
AGGACGAATGTCCAGGCTTTGTTTTGACTTATCGTTTTGTTGCCGTCCGTCAACACGAACACCCCCTTATGAAAGGACTGTAGATATACAGTCCTTTCTCAGTTAAAAACAGACAGCGGAATCAATTGCCTACTCCCTCCCCTGCCATTATATTCATTTATAACTAATACAAAAAAGAATACTTGATTTCTAGAAACTCTTCTTTTCCATTATGGTATTTTACCCACATATTTTGTCCTTATAAATGGATAAAAAAGTTTAAACTACCTAATAGAGACAAGAATATAGCTCCAAGTTAAAACATGATATTTTTTATTTAACTATTTAGGATACTGGTTAATCCCATAAAGTTTTGTGAACAAGCATTATTAATGGAGATGTTTGCAAATGGAAATTACAGACTTCTATTTATAAGAACAAAAAAGTACATACAAAAATATTCGTATGCACCGGAAAATCAACATTAAACAATATAAAATTAGTTTAGACTTTTTTGTCCTTTTATAATTTTACATAAAATCCTATCAACGTTGCAAGTAATTAATTTATATTGCTCCTTCAGTGGATTCAGGACAAAACCTGGGTAGATTCAATAATGCTGCAGCCCCGGCCCCGGTGGTTCCGTATAATACTAAAGGTATTCCCTTATTGTAATAATGCTCTATGGTTTGATTGCATATAATACTGCCGGTGGCAAAAATTACGTCGGCGTTTTTAATGTAGGGCTCGGTATTCCCCGACCCGTCCAGTATATGCACTTGATTTATGGTTTTCCCAATATGGTCTGGGTCCAGATCTAAAACCTTTACTTCAAATTCTTTAACTAACGGCTCCGCAAGGGTTGGTTGATAGCCAAGCATTAAGATTTTAGGATTGCCGAAGGTTTGGCGAAAAAAGTCCGCCACTTTCATACTGCATTTTCCCGGTCCCTCATTGCGGCAGTGCAGGGTTTTGCCTGTATTGCCGGTGTAACTGGCTACAGCGTTAAAGGTTGCTATATAGACCGCCCTGTGGAAATCGTTGTCCAGCGGCAGATTCATCACTTCTTCCAGGGTTCCGGCGTAGTCCCCCAGCGAACTGGTAAAGGCCTGTCCCTTATGCCCCATTATCTCCGCCTGGACTAAGCGTTCCTTTCCTTTAAGCAGTACGTAATCCTTTCTTTGGGGACATCCAATGGCTTCTTCCGGTTTCAACGGCCATGCCTTGACCTGAACTTGAACCTTTTTTAAATGATTGCTTTCAATTATTTGATCAAAAATCTCCTGAAGTTGTTGGAAAAAAGGTTTTTCCTTTTTTTGCATGCTTCTACCTCCCCGGTATTCTTTATTCTAGACCGCAATGAAATGGCAGTGCTCCGGCTTAACAGCCAATAAGACCGGGTCTCCTTCAGACAGCGCCAGTTTGTGCCATTGCGAAAGGGACAAGCTGGTCTCCCATAATCCATATCCCCGGCAGTGTACGTCAACATGGGTTCTGTTAAAGGAAAGATACTGGATTTGCGCCGGCCAGCTAATGCATTCGCCCGGTGTTTCGCCGGGCTGATGCAAGCTAAGGTTGCTGGAACGGATCATCAATACAACCGGATTCTCCGTATTGCAGGCCGAATCAGGAGCAAGATTTTTCGGTAAAGGCCCAATTAAAGGTTTGCCAAGCTCCGGTTTAAACCAAGCAGCATGATTGGCGAAAATTAAATAGCCGGGTATTAGATTCTCCCCTTGCAAAAACTTGGCTACCTCCAGTGAAGACGGTTTAAAGAAAACTTCTAACGGGAGACCGGACTGTTCAAGGCAGCCGTTATTCAGCACCATCATTTGTGTACCCAACTGTAAAGCCTCTGAAAAATCATGGGTTACGTGAAGAATTCCCAGATTTTCTGTAGTATGAATTTCCCGCAGCAGGTTTTGCATGGACCGGCGAGTGCCGGGATCCAGTGCGGAAAGCGGTTCATCCAGCAATAATAAAGAGGGTTGGGTTAGAATGGCCCTGGCCAAAGAAACCCTTTGTTTTTCACCACCACTTAAATTTGCCGGGTAACGTTCCAGAAGGTGGGAAATGCCCATGATCTCTATCAGTTCGTTCATCCGTTTTATTACCCCGGCTTCGGTTGCCAGACCTCTGGCCCTGGCGCCAAAAAGAATATTCTCCCTTACGGTTAGAAAGGGATAAAGCAAGCTATCCTGATAGGCAAAGCCCAAATGTCTTTGCTCCGGCGGAAAATCCGTAACTTTCCTGCCGTGGAGAAAAATTTCGCCTCTGTGCGGCGTTTGCAGGCCGGCAATGCATTCTAATAAAATGGTTTTTCCGGCACCCGTAGGCCCTAATATCATCACATACTCACCGGCGTTCAATGAAAAAGATAAATTGCTTAAGGAAAATTTGCCCACCCTCAGCTCCAGGTTTTTTACTTCCAGTAGCCGTTCTTTCATAAGCGGACTTCTGCTCCTGTAAAAAATTTAAATAGGATCAATAGGAAAAGGGCGGTCATTAACATAATAATGGCTGTAACCAGCGCAAATTGAGTGTCCCCAATAGACATGTTTAAAAATATGGCTACGGATAAGGTTTCCGTCTTTAATCGGGTAACCCCTGCCAGCATGGCTGTGGCACCGAACTCCCCCAAGGCCCTGGCCCAGGTCATGGTGATTCCTCCCAGCAAGCCATGCTTGGCCAGGGGCAGGGTTACCTTTATAAACACTCTGCAGGGTGTATAGCCAAGGGTACGGGCAACCTTTTCCAGACGAATATCAATGGAATCAAAGGCTTGTTTAAAGGTTTTAATGGCGAAAGGAGCGGCGATAAACCACTGGGCCACCACAACCCCCCGGGTGGAAAAAACGATGTCTAAACCCCATCTGGCCAAAGATTCGCCAAACAAAGGACCGAAAAAGATTAATAGAGCTACTCCACTGACCAGAGGCGGCAGTACAATGGGTACGTCCAGCAGGGTGTCCATGATTATTTTCCCCGGAAAATTGCAGCGGGAAAGGATATAGCCGCAGGGGACTGCTGTCAGGGCAGAAAGTAGGGTGGCTAACACCGAGGTCCATAGGGTAAAGGTTACGGCAAAATGAAACTCGGGATTTTTTAATATTTCAAGAAAGGCAGCCCATTCCCCAAAAAGGAACAGGCCAACAATCAGCATCAGCATAAATAAGGTTGTGCTTAGTAAAATAAACCAGAAAATTGCCTGGAAATAATCGTTTCCTATTTTTCTGACAAAGTTCAATGGTAGATCCATTAGTTTTTAACTTTAAAACCATGTTTGGCAAAAACAGCGGGTCCCTCTTGCTGCATAAATTGCAGAAAATCTTTAGCCTGCTCCTTTTGCTCCGAGGAAACAAGCAGAGCACAGGGGATTTCCTCCACGACGTTAACCGCGGGGTCAATTTCAATGAGGTCAAGCTTGTCCTGCTGTTTGGCATAATTACTATATTCGGTAATTCCTGCATTTCCCTGCCCCATGGTCAGGGTGGTCACTACTTTCGGGGCCGTTTCAACATAGGTTAAAACATTTTTTTCAATCTGTTCGGAAATACCTAATTTATCAAAGGTTTGAAAAGCAGCCTTTCCCAGCGCGGTGGCTTCCTTCTCGGGCATAACCAATTTTACCCCTGCTTTGGTCAGGTCTTGTGTTTTGGTAATCTGGGCAGGATTTCCCTTTGGCGCGACAATGACCGGGGTATGAATGGCAATGGGCCCAACCATCTCTTCTATGTAGCCCTTTTGTTTTGCAGTTTCAACGTAAGGCATGCCCCCGGGCATGTAGATATCTCCCTTGTTGCTGGTTTCCAGTTGGTTAAGAAGCGCACCGGAATTATTAAAAGTGAGTTCCACTTTAACTCCCGTCTTCTCTTCATACAACTGAACGATTTCCGATACCGGTTCTTTCAACCCGGCCCCGACATAGGCAAAGAGACTCGGTTTTACTTTATTATCCTGTGAATCTGCCGGGGTCCCGGACCCTGCCGTTTTACTCTCCGGGTTATTTCCACAGCCACTCAGTAAGAAGATGAATACCGTTCCTAATAGGATAAATTTGGCTAAAGAAAATAATCTTTTCATCATTTAACCTCTCCTTCTCTTCGCTTTTTAATCCTCTACCCCTTCAGCTTAATACTTTATGTACACCTCCTATTCATTAAAAAATAAGCCCTAGAATCCAAAAATTAGGTCTAGGGCATCGTTGCGACTAGCTATTTATTTGTAGCACTAGAATAAACATTACGTGTTTTAACATCATTATTAAAACATAACTCAACTAAACGAAACGTCATAAGACGTATTATGTTAGTAATAGTAAATTATGTTATAATACTTGTCAATAGAGTTGGGGGTAAAAATATGGAAGAAATATCTTTAACACCGGAAGAAGTTGCGGCAAGGCTTAAGATTGCTAAAAATACGGTTTATGAGTTAATAAAACGTGGAGAACTGCCGGCATACCGCGTAGGTCGTAAAATACGGCTTGATTTGAAAGACGTAGAGAATTATAAGCGTCAGGGTAAAAAATTAGATTTTCATGAAGAGGAAAAAATAGCCGGTTTGACCAGACTGGTGCAGTCCATTAAGCCCTCGCTAGGCCCTAGAGGGATTGTTATCTGCGGCCAGGATGTGCTGCTGGATATTTTAACCCGTCATTTGGAACGTCATGCCAACGGGATACAGGTTTTAAGGCACAATGTCGGGAGTTTTCCCGGTCTACTGGCCCTTTACCAGGAGAAGGCAGACCTGGCGGCCATTCATTTGTGGGACGGGGATACCAATGTTTATAATATCCCTTATGTTCGTCACATGCTGCCCGGCATTCAATCAATCATTATCCATCTGGCCTGCCGGATGCAGGGATTCTATGTGGCCAAGGGCAACCCCAAAAATATTCTTGCCTGGCAGGACTTAACCCGGCCGGATATTACATTCATTAATCGTGAAAAAGGCAGTGGAACCAGGGTTCTTCTTGATGAAAAACTCCGACTACTAGACATTGCTAGACATTCCATCAGAGGTTATGAGATGGAAGAACTATCCCATCTCGCCATCGCCAGTACCGTGGCCCGGGGAGAGGCAGATGTGGGCATGGGAAATGAAAAAGTATCCATGCAGGTCCGGGAGGTCTCTTTTGTTCCTCTGCAAAAGGAACGTTATGAACTGGTCATCAAGAAGGAAGATCTTTACAAACCCTATATTCAAGCAACCATGGAGATCTTACAATCAGAGGAATTTAAAAAGGAACTGCATGGATTGGGAGATTACGACGTGTCCGAAACGGGTAAAGTGGTCGCTGAGGTATGACGATGGAATGAACAGAAATAAAAATCCGGCGTCCGGTTCAATAGAGAAAAAACCCTGGAAAATATCCGGGGTTTTTTCTTTGTATATAAACTTTTTCTTAGTATACAAAGGGTCAATTTTTTTCATAGAAAACCGAATTATAATTAACAGGCGATCATTGATAAAGAATGTCGAAATAGGACTTTATTCCTATACTCCAAGACTTTATTCCTATTTAATTCTTGGTATACCTAACGTAAACTAGAAGTGAAACGTATTTTCAGGTTTAATCTTATTATAAAGAATGTTAAGAATATTTTAATATTAAAAGATAGGGGGTATTGTTGGTGGGCCAAAGCGAAAACGAAGTTAATAACATGAATTTAGCCTCACCCCCCAATATCGATGAGTCGAAGGGTTCAACCAGAGGGGCAGCTTGGGTGTCGGACGGTCAGATTTATGTCAAAAATCCTCAAGGAAATGAGCCCAAAGCCACCATTACGGGCTGTCCGGAGGCTCAGGTACTGGTTAACGGGAATCCCATTAACGAAACAACAGAAATCTCCCAGGAGGATGTCATTGAAATCGTTCCACTGTCTCATACGGATCCCGGCTCTACCAGAGTCATTATTTCTCCTGACAAAATGTCTGCCTTTTTAGAAGTTAAATTAGAGTGTATCAATACCTATCGGCTGGAAAGCTGCCAACCTTCCTCTAACTTACGGCTAAAAGCTGAAGCCATCAAAGAGATTATTCCTCCCGGAACGGTTCAGTCTTTGACTAATTTGCTAAATCAAAGCAATGTAATTTATGGTGTTGATACAGATGCTATTGCCGATTTGGTGAAGTCACTCAAAGAGGGTTTAATTCCTGTTGCCAAAGGAACCCCGCCGGGCGATTCAATCGATGATTATATTGAGGTTTTCTTTAAAGAAAATAAAGACAGCTCTTTTGAGGAAAATGTATCCGGTATCATAGACTTTAAAGAACAACGCTCTATTCCTTCCGTTTCTGCGGGAGAAACACTGGCTAAAAGAGTTGTGGGTCAAAAAGGAGCTCCAGGAAAAACCGTGACCAATGAGGTGGCTGAATCCAGGGAGCCTAAAACCATTCATCTCCTTTCGGGGTCCGGGGTAGATATTGTTGAGGACGGCTTAAGGGCAGTGGCTGCCATTGAGGGCCTGCCTAAGCTTCAAAAGACCTCCGGCAACTGGTATTTGTCTGTTGAACCGGTTTTAAACATTCCCGGAGATGTGAATGTAAAAACAGGGAATATTCGTTTTAAAGGCGATATAAATATTCAAGGCTCCGTTGAAAACGGCATGAGCGTTAGTGCCAGCGGGAATATTGCGGTTTCGGGTATTTTAACAAAATGCAAAATTACCGCCGGTGGCAATGTAACCGTTGGTGGGAATATTGTGAATGCCGAAATTGTAAGTGGTGGTTTTAATGTTCTTTGCAATACCATAAACCCTCTGCTCAATGAATTATTAAAAACCTTGGATGCCCTTTATACTTCCGCTACATTGATGCTGGAAAAACTTCCACCCAATTCCAAGGTTCTCTTTGGCAATGTATTGGCCTTATTAATAGAAAAACGTTTTACCTCCTTTAATGGTCTACTGGAAAAAATCCAAAAGAAATTTAAAGAAGTGGATATGAAACTCCTGGGGAGTTATGAAGCTACCTTGTTGAGGGTTGTTAGCAGTCTCACGGGGATTAATTTACTGCAGTTTAAAACAGCCAAAGATTTTCAGGATGTTATCAGCGACCTGACTTCGTTCCTTTATTATAGCGATGGACTTACAAAAAACCGCAGTGTGGTTACCATCAATGTTGCTCTTAATTCAATGATCAAAAGCTCCGGAGACATTCTGGTAAAAGGACCGGGCTGTTTTAACACCGTTATTCAAGCAGACGGCAATGTGAAAATAACCGGCGTTGCCCGTGGCGGAACCATTCAGGCCCAGGATGATGTTTTTATTAATGAGGTAGGTTCAGAGTTAGGGGCTAAAACCACGGTCATCGTTCCCAAGGAAAAGAAAATTAAAATTAATAAGGCCTTTGACGGGATTACACTGCAGGTTGGAAAAATGTCAAGGATATTAGAGAAAAATATGGACAATATTGTAGTGAAATTGGATACGGAAGGATATATTCATGTGGGAAACGAGTAAACGTGGTCCTCAAACTTCAGGCAAGCACCTGCTTTTATCAATCCTCAGCCTAAAAGCAAGTGTTTGCCTAAGCTTATATTCCCCCTCTTAATGCCTCCCCTCCCTCCTCTAACCTCTCAGAAGCCGCTTATAATTTGATACCGTACTTTTGCATGCGGTAAAGCAGCGTAGGACGTGAAATGCCTAGGTATTTGGCGGCCCTTGTCTGATTGTAGTTATGCTTTTCCAAAGCCTTTATGATCAGATATTTCTCCAGTTCTTCCAGAGAGAAACCGTTCTCCGGAAGATTCAAGATAGGCGTTGTGTTTTCTTTCAGTGCATCTAATAATTCTCTGGGCAGATGAACCGGCTGAATTTCTGTACTCTGGCAAACAATCATGGCCCTTTCAATGGCATTTTGCAGTTCCCGTATATTGCCGGGCCAGTTGTAGCGCGTTAGAATCTTCATGGCTTCAGGGGAAATCTTTTTGGTACGGGAAGGGTCAAACTTACCCAGAAAGTGGTTAACCAATAGAGGGATGTCTTCCTTGCGGGATCGCAGGGGCGGCAGGCTGATGCGCATGACATTCAGCCGGTAATACAGATCTTCCCGGAAGGTTCCTTTGGTAATGGCAGAGGATAATTCCGAGTTGGTGGCGGCGATAACCCGTACATCCACTTGGATGGTTTCGGTACCACCCAGCCTTTCAAAACATCTTTCCTGTAAAACCCGCAGCAGCTTTACCTGCATGCTGATGGGCATTTCCCCAATTTCATCCAGGAAAAGGGTTCCTTTATCCGCAATCTCAAAACGGCCTTTCTTTTTACCGGAGGCGCCGGTAAAAGCCCCCTTTTCATGACCGAAAAGTTCGCTTTCTAAAAGTTGTTCCGGCAAAGCGGCACAGTTTACGGCCACAAAGGGCTTATCCGCCCGGTTACTGGCTTTGTGTATTTCAACAGCAGCCACTTCCTTACCGGTCCCACTTTCCCCGGTAACCAGAACGGTGGCGTTGGTTTTAGCCACCTGGTGGATTAATAGGGACACTTCTTTCATGGATTCACTCTGCCCGATCATTTTGCCATATTTTTCGCTCAATTCCTGACGCAAAAAATGAACCTGGGTTTCCAGATTGGAAAGATGCAGGGCTTGCTTCACCTGAACTTTTAGCTCGTCCAGTTTAAAGGGCTTGGTAATATAGTCGGTGGCTCCGATCTTCATGGCCTCAATGGCGGTTTCAATGGTTCCGTGAGCCGTAATCATGATGACGGGAATATCCGGATGAATGCCCTTAATTCTTTTTAATACCTCAATGCCGTCAATGTCCGGCATCTTTAAATCCAATATGACCATGGAAGGTTCTGCTTCCTGAGCCAGGTTAATCCCCTGCTGTCCCCAGGTGGCCGTAAGCACTTGATAGCCTTCATGACTTAGTGCTCTTTCCAGGGCCCAGCACATCCTTTCTTCATCGTCAATCACCAGTATCCGTGGTATCAATGTTATCACTCCTATCTTTAGAACCTTGCGCTATAGGTAACTGGACAGTAAAGGTACTCCCTTCCCCTGGAACGCTTTCCACCTCAATTTTTCCGCCATGCAGCATGATGCTTTGCAAGGAGATAGAAAGTCCCAGCCCGGTACCTGTTTTTTTGGTCGTATAATAGGGGTTAAATATTTTGGATTTTTCCTCCTTGGAGATACCTGTACCGGTATCTGTAAAGGCAATGGTCACCGCATCTTTTAATGTTGCTGTCTTGATTACCAATTCTCCTCCAAAGGGCATAGCTTCCGCAGCATTAACAATAAGATTAACAAATATCTGCTTGAGTTTTTCCGTATCCCCTAAAATCAGGGGTAGTGCATTATCAAGCTGCAGGCGAACCCGTACATGCTGTTTTCTTAACATGGCAGCAGAGAATGAAAGTACTCCTTTAATTAATTGATTAACCGAGCATTCTTTGACGGAAACGGTGGTAGGACGACCAAAATCCAGAAGTTCCTGGATTACCATGTTTTGCCGGTCTACCTGTTCATCAATGGCCTTGGTAAATTCATCAATTCCGCTAACCTGGGAATAGTCCTGCTTCATTAACTCAACTAAGGTTTTAATAATGCCGATAGGGTTTCGCAATTCATGGGCCACTCCAGTGGCCAAACGCCCAAGGGCGATGAACTGCTCCGAGTGCCGAAGCTGATCTTCCAGCCGTTCCTTCTCCACTAACCCCCTGGCCATCCGGTTTACTGCCTGGGCTATTTGGCCCAGTTCACCGGACATATCCGGCAATAACCGGTGGATATCCCCTTCCATCTGCTGAAGACCCTGTTTTAAGCGGTTAACGCCGGTGGTAACATTTCGGATGGTCAAAAGGGTGGCGACCATAACCAATGCCAATACCGCCAAGGTGAAGTAACGAAGTAATTTTCGCGCTAAAATGCTCTGAGAGAAGAAAGGATTCAGCCGGTCTCCCGCCCACATGACGGCAACGACTTTTCCTTCCAAAGTAACCGGGGAAATATATTCCAGAACCTGATCATCCCAGGAACCTGAAATGCGAAAGCTGGACTCCCGGCTCATTTCGGCCGCTATCAAGCCGGGTTTAGTATTGGCAAAAATCTCTTTTTCCCGCTTGGCTTCCTCTGCAGGAGAAAGGTTACGATAATTATGCAGAAAACCCAAAACGCTAATCTTCTCTGTCCGGGGTACATAGAGCCCAAAGCGAATACCGGAGTTGGCAGGAACGTGTGGTTCCACCACCTGAGTAAACTCATTATGAAGTACGGTTGAGGAGATATCTCCGGGACTTACCCCTAAAGATTCCAGCCTTTTGGTAAATTCTTCATTGGTGCTTTGGACCAATGCCTTCAAACGCTGCTCTTTCTCCAGGAAGATCACCCTCTCGGTCTGGGAGGCAAAAAAGATATCATATATTAATGCTACCAAAGGAACAATCATAATGGCTGCGATAATAATAACTATCTGATTAGTCAGACTTTTTTGCTTAAAAAATAATAATATTTTTTTATTTTTCAAGAAAAATCCCCTTCTCTTTTGTAAGCTAATTCTTAAATTGAATTATATACTACAGATAAATGTAGGAAAAGATGCATCTTTAAATATTCTTTATTTTTCTTAAAATAACGGGCAATTCTTAATTAAAAGCTATATTACTCTCTTTATCTCATAAAAAAGGAAGTGTCTCATTTGCTACACTTCCTTTTTTATTTTCTTAATTAGGCCTTATAAATCAAGGGATTAGGACATTGGCACGTTTATTGCTATATAAAGAGCAAATTCACAAATAAAGGAGGGAAGAATTTTTTTTAAGCACCTTGTTCGTTAATTTACAAAGGAGAGATTGCTTATGAAAGATACATCGAAACCCGGTCTGGTTAAGACTTTGATTTTTCTGGCCTTAGCCGTTTGCGCGTACCTTACCGTTTTCATGAACATCGAGCAATTAAATCAGTACTTTTTAAGTAAGGCTTTTGTTCCGGCTCTATGCCTATTGGGCACCGTCATCGGCATCGCCTTTCTGTACGGTACAGCCGTGTCTTATTTGCTGGGTTTACTTGGACTGGAAAGCAGTCACTAGAAAGGGGGCTTAACGATGGCTGGTGAAGCGGTTAATTTGGTAGGAGAAGTCATGAAATTTGTCGATATCACTCCGGAGACAGCCTTATCAATCGCCGGACTGGGATTTCTGGGCGGCATGTTAAGCGGTTTTATTGGCAGCGGAGGCGCCTTTATCATGACGCCCGGCATGATGTCTCTGGGAGTTCCGGGCATTGCCGCAGTCAGTTCAAACCTCGCCCATAAGTTTGGCAAGGCCATGGTTGGAGCAAGAAAACATTCTAAGATGGGCAACGTAGATGCCAAGCTGGGTATTTGCATGATTGCATTCCTTTTACTTGGCGTTAATCTGGCCGTATTTTTAAATGAGTATATCCTGGATCATATGGGCAAGGAAGGATCGAACCTTTATATCAGTGTGGTTTTTGTAATTTTACTGTCGGGGCTGGCCGTCTTTATTTTAAGAGATATTTTCAGGACGGATCAGAAAAAGAAGGCGGCTAAATCTTCCTGTCTGTCGGAGAAGATTTCAAAGTTAAATATCCCTCCGATGATTTATTTTAAGGTGGCCAATGTTCGCGTATCCCTCTGGTTTATCGCCCTCATCGGACTGGCTACCGGATGGCTGGCCGGTACGGTAGGCGTGGGCGGTTTCATTGGGGTTCCCGCCATGATCTATATCCTGGGCATCCCCACAACGGTTGCTGCCGGCACAGAACTGTTTCTGGCTATCTTTTCCGGGGCTTCCGGTGCTTTTCAGTATGCTTTAAACGGTTTTGTGGACATTCGCTTGGTTCTGCTGCTTTACCTGGGTTCCCTGCTGGGGCTGAACATCGGAGCCAATGCCACCAAAATGGTTTCAGAACTGCAAATTAAGCTGGTCATGGCTGTTGTAATCGGTATGTCTGCCGTCAGCAGAGCCTTTGCCATTCCAACTTATTTGAACAATCTGCACATGACTAATTTTTCATCCGGGGTCACCCATGCATTGGATACTACGGCTACCATTGCCCTTTATGCCGGGGCGGTTGCCGGTGTGGTCATGATTCTCGGGTATATTGCCCGCTACAAGCGGGGCCAAAGGGTGGATACCCGGTATGCGGAGAGTTCCGGACATTAGATAAACAGATCCGGTAGGGGAACTTTGCCCTACCGGATCTTTAATAAAAATTAAATAGAGGAGGATTCCCATGGATCGAAGCACCAAATGCAGGGATTGCCGTCTAAACGAGGACTGTCCGGTGAAAAGTTCCCTCAACGAAGTGGCGCAGAAAGTAATCGCGAGAACGGAAAGTGCTGTAAAAAAGGAAGCTTCTTTAGATGTGAAATATATTCTTGTTACAGAGGTTAACGTGATTCTTACAGACTGCTCTTTTTACCAGGCCAAGGAAAAGACAGTTCTTCGTCATTTTAAGCTGCCTGAATTACCGGCTGTAGAATCTTTGATCACTGCACAACCGTAAAGGTGATGGTTAAAATGATCTCTATTCGAGAAATTATGATTCCCGTTTCCGAGTATTCCGTTATTCCTGAACAAGCTTTGGTAGGGGAAGCCATTGATCAATTAAAAAAATCCTTTCACAGGGATGAAAGAGGCGGCTTAGTGGGTCACCGTTCCCTGCTGGTCACGAATAAAACGGGTGAACTGGTTGGCATCGTCACCCTTCGCAATATATTAAAGGCAGTTTTAACCAAGCATGATCTGCCGGATCACTACCTGTGGATTTATTCTGTAAACGATTCCGGAGCCAGTATGCCGGTAAAGGGCGTTATGAGGGCCGCCAAAATTGCCTTTGTGGATATAGAGGATGACCTGTATAAAGTGATTGATTTATTCCTGGCCAAGAAAGTAAATTCCTTACCGGTTTTAGAAAAGGGTAAACCCGTAGGGATTATTCGCACCATTGACGTATTTGAGATCATAGGTATGTTGTTGTAACACTATTTTTGAAATATCTTTTTAAGCAGGTCCAATAAGGAGCGGACAACGCACCTTTTTGGCCATGGAGTGAAGATTATATTGGAATCCCGCTAAACGGGAGGTTTTAGCATGGGGATTGGGTATCACCATAAAGGCGGTTTCCGGATGATTTCCCGTTTCAATGATAATTCGCTCCGGCTTGCCTACCAGAACCTTAGCTGTTATTTCAATTCCTTGTTCCGTGGCCTTTTGAGTATAGCAGGTCATTGTCTGTTGGATCTGATCCTTTTGTTCCTTTTCAAGCCATTGAAAAAAGCTGGTCCGCGCTTCCGCGGTACTCATCCACTCGTCGCCCAGTAAATACCTCATCCCTTCATCCAGGATAAAAACAACGCTAACGGGCAGCTCCTGGGACCGGGCAAGCTTCATGGCCATGTCTACCGCCTCTACGGCAGGACCAGACTCATCCGTAATGATTGTAATTCTTTTTCTCACAGGCTGCCCCCTCCTCATTGAACTTTTCCCCCTTTTGATTAACCATCCGAAAAACCGGCTTCGCATCTCAGGCTTATTATTCCCTGGCCGGTTTTCTCCGTTTTTTTAAGTCATATTGAATGATCATCCTTAACAAAGGGGGCACAACAAAAAAAATGAAAAACATGCGGAACAATTGATAGCCGGCCACCATCGAAAGATCGGCGTGAACTTCATGGGCGATAATGCCCATTTGATCCATGCCCCCGGGAGAGAGGCTTAATAAGCTGGTGGATGCCGATACGGGCTGGAATTGGGTTAGCAGCAGGCTGAATCCCCAAGAGCCTAAAATCAGCACCAAACCACTCCCTATGGCCAGGGAGATGGTCCGAAACTTGCGGGTTAATTGATCCGGTTTCAACAATAAACTGATGTAAGTACCGATCAGCAATTGGGCCCCGTTAATCAACGGGGATGGCAGCGCCGGCCCGTTCAGCCCGTATATTTGCAGGATGGCCGTACCAATGGCCGGTCCCAGCAGGAAAGCAGTGGGTAATTTGATTTTATTCCCTAGCCAGGCGCACAGGATACAAACCAGGGCAAAAATAAACAGGTTGGGAAACAAATCGCCCCAGTTAAGCAAGAAACCGGAGACCATGGAGGTATCCGCAGCGGCATGGTGCTGTTGTCCAAAAAAGGGGTTGAAAATGAGCAAAGGAATACAAATGATGATCATCATCAGCCGGATTACCTGAAGAACAGTCACCACCGTGATGTCAATGCCCTCGGTTTCTTCCGCCAGGACAATCATCTGCGTCATGCCTCCGGGGATGCTTCCCATCAGCACCGTCTTATAATCACTTCCCGACAGCCTGGATACAACAAAAGCAATGCCCGTGCACATAAGCAAAAGAAGCAGCGTCATCAGCAAAATGATGGGCAATTGACGGGATATTTCCTGCAGGGCTGCGGATGTCATGGACAGCCCAATGGTATAGCCGACGATAATCATTCCTGCGTTTCTGGCCTGGCCCGGCCACTCATAATACCCTTTAAACACTTTGGAGCCAATTAAAACGGCAATCATGGGTCCCAGCAGCCAGGGAATCGGCAGATGCAGCAACTTGAATGCAATTCCTCCGGTGATGGCGGTTATCAGAGTAATAAAGACTCGAGTGGTTCTTTTTTTAGTATCAAGGTATTTGTCCATCAGGATCGTTCTCTCCGGATATTCTGATTTAATAAAAATGTACCCTGTCTTTATCATTTCTTTGTTTACTTCAATATTCCCTATAAAATTACCAAGAAATTATAAAAACAATGAAACCACCGGTTGGGTGGTTTGTAAAAAAATTTATTCATTCTCATGGGAGTTTTGCTCCCGGTTGGCTTGTTCGTTTTCCAGCTCTCCGCAAAAAGTATAAAGTACAATAAAACTGGCTCCCAGCGGGATTAAAACCAGGGCATTTTCATGACTATACAAGTGCGCGATGCAATAAAACAAGATAAAGAGCAAAAGGCAGGGAATTGCCTTCATAAGATATTGCAGGAATTGGAACAACATGGGATGATGAATGATTCGTTTCATAACCATACCCTCGTTCCACCGTTAAGTATTTGATGTGAATATTCTAGCACACTCAACGCTGAAAGCAAGGGAAAATATGCGTATTTTAAAATTTATCCCCTTTAAGTTGTCACTACATTATTTAATAATTAAAATTGACCCGTCAAAAACCTTCAGCATGGCCTCCTTCACTTTGCTGGAGGTGTTGCCGGGAGCCTTGGGTTTTGTCCCAAGAATCAGCAGATCATAGTTTAACGCTGCCACCTCTTTACGAAGCTCTTGGGCCGGGCTCCCCTCCCTCACCCTCCATGCAAAATTTAGATTCCATCGGTCCCCTTGCTCTATTATCTGTTCTTGTATTTTCTTTTGCTGATTTTCCGCCAGTTCATGAATATAATCAATAAATTGTTCTTTGCTGATGGAACTGGCCAGTTGGTCTACATAACCATAATGGGTTAAGCCCGTTTCTTTAATATGCAGTATGGTGATGGTTCCCTGGGCCGGATGAATTAGTTCCAAGGCTTTCTGCAAAAATTGCGGCCCCTCTTCACCCTGTATAGCGATTAAAATGTTATTATACATAAGGATCTCTCCTAATTCTAAAATAATTTGGCAGGATGGGCTTATTTTCACCCGGTCCTGCCAAATCTATTTTTCACGTTATGCCATTATTTTAGCCAGTACTAATAATATCAGTCCAAGACTAATCACCATATAATCCTGTTTTCTAACCTTACGGTCCGCTGCTCTGCTTTCTTCAACAGCACATTGGTCTTTCTCGGTCATGCCGGACACCTCCCGTTAATATTAAAATGGATTATAAGGGAAGGAAGAATTTAACCACAATAAGGGCAAAGGCTGCTTTGGCCAGGCCAACGATAAAGCCCAGAATAATTCCGTCTTTGCCCGCATCTTTCATATCGGAGAACTTGGTGGTTAAGCCGATGCTGGCAAAACCCAGGGTAAAGGCCCAGATCATGAATTTGTTGGCCATTTCCACTTCTTCCTTACTAAACATGCCCATGGTATTGGCCAGAACGGCCACTAGGAAGGCCACAATAAATACCGGAAACTTGTCCATGATAAATTGGCTCTTGTTAATTTCTCCGGCTGCTTTACTGTCGTTTTTCAGCACCATCATAACAACATAGAGAACCACAAAGGGAAGTAACACTACACGTCCCATGTTATAAATACCCGCCATCAAACCGGCATCCTGGCCGTAGGCCATACCGGCCGCCAGAACTTGGGCGGAGTTTACAATCCCTACGCCAACCCATGCGCCAAACTGATTTTCAGTTAAGCCAAACAAATGACCCAGCATGGGGAAGGTGAATAAAGCCAGTAAACCAAAGATTAAAATGGTGGCAATGGTGTAGCACATTTCCTGGCCCTTTGCTTTTACGGCAGGACCGGTGGCCACACAAGCGGAAACACCGCAAACGGCGAAGCCGGAAGCCAGGCAGCCAGCCAGGGAGTCGCTCATGGTAAAACGCTTGCGTAGCCAGAACATTAAAGCGACCGTGCCGAACAGGGTTACCGTGATAAAGATCATGCTGGTAGTACCCACCTTAGCCAAGGAAGCCAAGGTATACTTGGTACCCATCACAACAATACCGGTTTTCGTTAAAATGGTTGAGTATTTTAAACCGGGTTCCACCACGGAAGGAACCCCCACTGTGTTGCGAATAATCATACCAAAAATAATGGCTAGTAAAACATAATTAAGGTGAGCAATTTCATAAATTTTCTTAAAATTTTCTTTAATCAACCCTTCCGCCCAGGTGGCGGAAATGGCAACCAAAACAACAAGAATCAGGCCGGGAATGGCTTTGGTAATCTGGGCGCTCAGACTTTCACTTTGGGCCTGGCCGATTTGAGTTTGTGCCAAATTGAACACCTCCAGTTATTTTAACAAATTTTAGAGAATCCCCTCCTAAGAAGAACACAAACCTCCTTCCCCATGATTTAAAGGATTAGTACACAGAAACCACCGGTTTCGTGGTATACATCTGTTGGGTGGATAAATTCCTGGCGCTGGCAATTTGAAAAACACCGTCATCCTGAAAGGAACCTGTGAGATAAAGTTGATGCGAGGGTAAAAAATCCGGAATTTGCTGCCAATTGGGCCCTACATATTTTTTATAAAGACATTGAACGGTTTTATTTTCTTTAGAAGTTACGGTCATCTCCCCTTCGATGGAAACCAACCCGCCATCATTGACACGGTTCCAGCAATAATGCGTCACCTGCCCTTCTAAGACCGCGGTTTCCGGAACGATGGAATTTTTTAATAACGAATGAATGCGGTTCACATTAATCATTAATTTGGGCAGCAGCACAATGACCAGGGGTGTCATACAAATGAACAAAATTACAATCCAGCCGTACCATTTTACTAATTTTTCTTTTTTTTCAAGGGCAACAAAACAGGTATTGGCTTCCATCCGGCACACCTCCAGCTTTTTGTGCGTTTGGTCTTGAGTAAAATGATTGTACATTTAGTATCAAGTTGATCTTAATATTTTGATCCAAACTGGTCAACGAGTTAAGAATCATCTGAAACTTACCTATCAGGGAAATGACATAAAAGTGTCATTTCCCTGATTATTTTTGTGTCATTTTAACGACCAATTGGTTGTCATTGCTATTACATCCATTAAAATGGACTAAAAGCTTAATTGCTTATGCAAGATAAAGGAAATTTAAAATTCATGTCGAATGTGTATATGTTATTGTCTTTTATATAATTATGTTGTTATAGGATTTATAAAAAATCTCAATTTTTTTGGAGAAACCTATTAATGAATAAAAATTTATTAAAAGCAATGATTGCAATAATGCTCCTTTTTGTTTTAGCCTCTGTCCTGCTGTTCCATTATTTATTAAAAACTTCCCAGCAGATTCATGATATAGAACTAAACAATACAAAATATTCCCATTTAAATGATTTGTCTTCCTGTATTTCTGAGATGATGGATCATGCACAAGATTATATTTTATATTCAGACCAGCATTACTTGGATGAATTCCAAAAATATAGTTCCCTGGCCCTCCAAAAGGAACTTGAATTGAACGATTCTTTAAATTCCTTTTATAAACAAAACATGACGGAGCTCATTGAATTAAACAAATCCTACATTTCCTTTATGGAAAAAGAAGCCATTCCATTGATTCAGGCAAAATCTTACACCCAGGAAGACTTAAAATATATTCATCTGCGCAACCAGCAATTTACTCAGGAAATAGAAAAAAAATTAAATATGATTACCGTTACCACCAGTCGTAATATGGATGATTCCATTAAAAATACCATCCTGCAAATGAACGAAAGAATCCTATTGGCTTTATTTATTTTGCTGATGCTTTTGCTGTTAATGCCTTGGCTTTTCTATACCCTGTTTAAGCCGATTCTAGTGCAAAGGTTGTATTTGAGCCGGTTATCCGAACAAATTCAAAGCGCTTCCATCTTTATGGATCGCAAGGGGGTTGTCCGCCATATCAACAGGGCGGCCCAGGAATTATTTGATATTTTGCCTGAAAGCGTGCTGCAAAAAAACGTCCAAGAGTTTCCCTCGTTGTTCCCTAAATTACAAGGGATTACTCAACCCCTTTTGCACGCCAGGGTCCGGGAAAAGAGTTTCCTTGGTCAACAGGTGTCCTTTAACCGGGACGGGCGTACTATTGAAATGGTGATTGATTACATTCCGTTGTTTTTATTTAATCGCTTGTCCGGCGTTATGCTGGTGGCCAATTTAGCCCATAGGCAAAAGGAAAAACCCCTTTTATTGGATACCCTGGAAAAGGAAAGAAAGAGGATTTCCATTGAAATTCACGATTGGATTGGCCGGTATATGTCTACCATCATTCATTCTCTGGATTATATTTTGCGCTTAAATAAAAATAGCGGATTAAAACCCGAATTGCTGGACAGCCTGATGAATCTCCGCAGCCACTGTCAAAATGCCGCCATTGAAATGCGGGGGATCATGAACGACATTCACCCCTATCTCATTGATAAAGTGGGCTTAATTTCGGCTCTGGAATCCTATATTGCCACCTTTGAAGAGTTAAATAATATTAAGGTCTATATTTTTTATCAGGACCGGGCCCTCAGGATTAAAAAAAAGGATCAAATTATTATTTACCGTATTATTCAGGAGAGCTTGACCAATATCGCCAAGCACGCCAAGGCCAGTGAAGTAGACATTGTTTTTACAGTGGACAAGGATCAGTTAAAGATTGAGGTTGTCGATAATGGCGGTGCCGGAGAAGAGTTTGCCGTAGGCAACGGCTTGTGGGGCATGAAGGAACGGGCTCATTTAATTGGGGGAAACGTTGTTTTTGCATCCAATGATTCGGGATTTTCCGTTATGTTAACGGTCCCAATACCAGGAGGCCAGGATGATGAAAAAAATCAGGATCATGTTGATTGAAGACCATAATGTTTTTCGGGAAGGCTTAAAAAAGCTTTTGGAGCTTGAGGAAAATATGGCCGTGGTTGCAGAGGCCGGTTCCTGCCGAGAGGCCCTGGACATATTAACCAAGGATATTGATGTCATCCTGCTGGATATCGGACTTCCCGACGGCGATGGGATTGAGTTGGCCGGGAAGATCAAAGAGAAATATCCTCATATTAAGCATGTGGCTCTGACTACTTATGATGATGCCATCTTTATTAAAAAGGCCATGGAATGCGGCATCAAAGGTTTTGTTCCCAAATACGCCTTTTTTGAGGAGATCCGGGCCGCCGTGCTCATGACGCATCGGGGTGGAACCTATCTTTATCCGGGTCTTAGCACCAATACGCTGCTGAATTTAGCCGATCCCGGACTGTCGGAGACCGACCTTCATATTCTGCAGCTCCTGGCCAGTGGAAAAAACCAAAAGGAGATTGCCGGCAGTCTTTTTATCAGCCTCTCTACCTTTCGCCGAAGGCTAAGGGACATTCTGGCCAAACTGAACGTTTCTTCCGTTGAAGAGGCCCTTACCACGGCCGTGAAAAAAGGACTTATTTAATGTGCTAGAAAGAATCCTGGAGGGTTTTATATGAGACAGTCTCCCTCTAAAAACATTTTTGTGATGTTTGTGCTGATTTTTTTTATCAGCATCTTTATCTTGTTTGGCATTATGGAGTTCCGGCACACCAAAAATATTTTAGACGAATACCAGGGCAGCTTGCAGAAAGTCGCCATCAATAAAACCAACCTGTTTCTTGAAGAGTTAAAGGCGGTATCCAGCAACGGGGCCAGGAAAATCGAAGAAGGCAGTGATCGGCAGACCCTGGAGGCCATCTCTTCCTATGACGATCGCATTATCAATGTGTATTTGGCCAACCAGGGCGGTATTCTTGATTCTGCTTCCGGAATTAAAGAAAACGACTTTATTGAGCAGTTGGCCCGGCAGGTTTTACAACAAAAAACCAATCAAATCTGGATATCGGATATTTATTTGGATTCCCTCACTCACTATTATGTGACCAGCCTTGTGGTGCCTCTTAAGGACGCAAGGGGTTCGCTGGATCGGGTCTTGGCCATCAGTTTCCGTATTGACCGGTACCAAAAGGAAATGACCCAGGAGTTTTTAGATGATCATTATGAAATTGCCGTCTTTGACCGGGGAAACTACCCTGTTCTGTGGCCCTTTCCCAAGGAAACCCTGGCTGCCTTCAGCAATCAGCAGGAGGATTTTTATTTTAACAATACCCGCTATAATATAACGGCTGCTCAGATTGACCAGGCTCCCTGGAAGGTGTATTTTTTTACCAAAGAAAATAATTTTGAAACCTACCGGGCTATCACCATTTTGGTGCTGGTATTTGCCCTGTACGCCTGTCTCTACCAGTTGCTGGTTGAGTTTTGGGGGGTAAACAGCTCTAAAACTTACTTTGAAAATATTGATTTTGCTATTTTTAATCAGATTAATGAAGGGGTTATTCTGGCCAACAACTCAGGAAGAATTATTTTTGCCAATGAGGCGGCCCATATTCTTTTCGCCGATAGAAAAAACAATTTAAGAAATGTACAACTAAAAGAAATTCTTGGCAATTACCAAGCAGATAATAAGGAAAAATCTTCGACCATTACTTTAAGATTTAAGGATAAGCTGTTAAAGGCAATCCATTCCCCCATCATCAAAAAGAATCGGATTTTGGGATCTCTAACGGTTATCCGGGTTTTCGCCAATGAAGAAGGCGCCAGTTTTAAGGTACTGGACAAATTGATTGACATGCTTCCCCAAGGGATTCTTTACGTAGATAAAAACCACGAGATCTCCTTTGTTAACCTAATGGCCAAATGTTATCTGGGAAATATCAATAAGGGAACCAGCATCGAGGTAGTGGATCAGGAGTTGGCAGGACTGATCTATAATCAAATTGATTCGGGAGAAATTAAAAGATCGGAACTCCCTGCTTCGGGTCTAGCCTGTGAAATTGCGCCGGTTTATGATGATGACGGAATCTACGCAGGCACCCTGGTGGTACTGTTAACTTCTTCCTTTGACGGTTCTCAGGATGGCATTTCCCGGGCTTAAGCACAATGCTGCCCAAATTTATAAAAAAACTGTACATCCAATTATTATTTGCTTTTTCCCCAGCATATTGCAAAGTTGCAACAATTTCTCCTTTTTATATCTTATAATTTTTCCTCCATCACTAACATCTCTTCGTTAAAATATCTCCAATCATGTTTTCTAAGATTAAGCATTCATTTGTTTCTTTGAAGTTATTAGCTTTATATTTAACACTTATTAATATTGATTCAAGATTTTTAATAAAACGATGATTTGCTTCCGTTGAATTAGGCATTTTGAGGGATCAAATCATACTCATTTATTAATTCCTCTTCCACCTCTTTATTCCCTAAAGTCCGAAGATGGCTCATAACTACCATATGTACTCACTACGAAGACCAGTGATTGGCACATGACCCCACATGGCCAAAGCGTTGAATAAGAGTTTCTTTCTAAGTGGCATGAGCTTCTTTGGCATTCCCTATATCTCCCGGCTGGCACAGTCAATGATGATGGCAATATGATACCATGGTCTTTCCCACACCAAATCATGGCCATATCTGTAGCCCAGCGACGGTTTCTAAACGGACTGGATGAACGCTTCGATTTTACTCGAGGTCCCTCAGAGGCTCTTTCTGACCTGCCAACCCTTCATTTAGAAGATTTCTTCTAAATACTATCAAACGGCGATAGCCGCAGGTAGAAAAGGCTTGAATTAACTGACGGATTTGCTCGGTTAGAGCTTCATCCGCTTTCTTTGGCTTACGGACAGACCTGTAGTAAAAAGTACGGCGGGAGATTTTAGCCATTTGCAGATCTTAGTTGTAAGAATAAGAATGCCCTTTTTCTGGTATACCGCCCGCAAGCTCTTTATTCGTTGGACCCAGATCCCGGTAGGCGGGAGAGCTTTTTTAGAACATCATTTTGCAGCACCAACTCCCCAACTTTCGACCGTAATTCTTTAATCTCTGATTCGTACTGTTGGAGCTATATCCTTGGGTCTTGCCTTCAGTTGATTTTCCATCCCGGCCATGGCATCGGCTACCCCAATGATGGTTAAATCATAGTCCCTTGCTGCCTGGGCGACAGTGGTATTGCCTTTGATAATGTCCAGGACTAAACTAGCTTTGTGCTTGGCTGTCACCGTTTATTTTCGTTTTGATATCCTTTTGTTCGCTCATTTTATCTTACTCCTTTATGTGTGCATCTTTTCCGGGGGTCAATAAAACCATCTGACTTTGAGGGTCGTCTAATTGTATGAATGCAAAAAGGGGTGATGAAGCGTGGAGGAAACAGGTTTACTTATTACATATGAAACGGATAAAGAAAAAGAAGAAACACTTGATTTTATAATGATTCAATATGGAAAAGACATACTTCAATTGGCCTATACATATGTTAAAGACCTATCTCAAGCCGAAGACTTAGCTCAGGAGATTTTTATCAAGTGTTTTAGGCATTTAGATTCTTTCAAACAGCAAGCAAACGTAAAAACATGGCTTTATCGGATTGCTAGTAATCATTGTAAAGATTATTTGAAAAGCTGGCACCATCGTAAAGTTACCGTTAACGACAAAATAACTGAACTACTTTTATTTTCGAACCATCAAGTGGACGAAGAAGTTATTAAAAAAGATGAGGATGAGGAGTTAGTTGAAGCAGTATTTCAGCTTAAAATCAAATATAGAGAAGTCATTTACTTATATTATTATGAAGATTTTTCAATAAAAGAAATTAGCCAAGCACTCAAGGTAAATGAAAATACAGTGAAAACACGTTTAAAACGAGCAAGACAATTACTAAAAGAGATCTTATACCAGGAGGATTAAAAATGGAACATAGGCTAAATGGATTAAAAGAGAATTTAAATAACAATGTATTTAAAAATTTTGTTTTCTCTGAAGATAGGCGCAAAGCAGTTAATGAAACAATCAAAACGAAAAAAGAGAAACTAAATCGGGATGGGATTATTTTACTTCTATTGCATACACTCCACGGGCGGTTTATGACAGGTTTTGAAATCCTCAATGTTCTACAAGAAAAAGGTGATTGCACCTTTAAAGAACAGGAATGTGGTTTATATACGTTCCTACATCGACTTGAGAACAAGGGTATTCTTTGTTCCGAGTGGAAAAAAATTAATAATAAAAATTGTAAATATTATTCACTAACATCTAAAGGAAGATGGATTGTTTCGCTGGCGAATAAAAAAGAAAAAATTGCATTGATATCCAGGGTGAGGTTTGAAGGAGGGCCTGCATAATGAACGAAAAACATCCTCTACTACAATCTTTTATTGACAAAGTTAAAGCACAAATAAAATCAAAAGAAGCTCAAGACTTAGTTGAGTATGAGATCATTAATCATATCGAAAGTCGTAGCCAATCGTATCAAAGAGATGGACTCACTAAAGAAGAAGCAGATAAAAAAACAATCAATCAAATGGGGAATCCTATTACATTCGGAAAAGAGATGAACCAGCTACATCGCCCGAGGATTGACTGGGCACTCATTTTTCTAGTTACTACCATTATAGGTATTAGCTTAGTTCCAATGTATACCTTATCTTTTATATTTGAAGGATTGTTTATGAAGAAGGTAATATTCAGTCTTATAGCAATGATTATTATTATCAGTTTAATGTTTTATGATTATCGAAAGCTAGAAAAGTTAGGTTTTTTTCTTTATATAAGTTCAGTAGTGATGATGCTTTGGATTGGAATGATTGGCTTGGATTTTCAAGGAAAAAAGATGTGGCATATCGGATACATTAAGATTGATTATATGTTTTCGCTACTACTGTTTTATATTTCATGGTCAAGCATTCTACAACATAGGAATAAATACCATATAATTATACTTCACTTATTGTTTTGGCTTCCCATGTTACTCTATTTATGGAACGGATATTATTTATATTCGATTATTTATTTCATTACCATTCTTGTTCTAATAAATATAGAGAAGATAAACAGTGGCCAACGACGGCAATTCACATGGAGCACTTCAGCATTTGGACTTATTTTATCGACAGTATTATTTTTCCTCTCATCACCATACCAACAGGAAAGACTTTTAGCCTTCTTACATCCTGAACAATATAAGAATACATTCGCCTATCATAGTTCTATCTCAAGAGAGATGATAGCAAAAGCAGGTTGGTTAGGTCAAGGAAATATTCATGAACAAGTTAGATTACCAGAAGCACATACAGATCTTATTTTACCTTATATTACTTATTTTTTTGGATGGGGAGGTGGTCTATTATTAACGGGAATTTTGTTATTTTTCACTGTTCGTATGGTTCAGGTTGCGATTAAAACACGTCATCATTATGGGAAATTTATTGTTATTGGTGGTTTTACAATATTCTTAATCTCCCTCCTTATAAACATGTTAATGTCTATTGGTCTTTTACCTTACGTTGGTATACCACTACCATTTATAAGTTATGGTGGGGTACAATTAATCTTTTATTCAACGATTGTTGGCCTAATCTTAAGTGTCTATCGACGGGAAAAAATACATTCTTTAACTTCAATAGAATAATTTGCAATGTACAGTTTCACCTGTCGAAATCCACCACTCATCACGTCGATTCAACTCAAAACAGAACTGACACCAATTTAAAAAAACGGTGTCAGTTCCATATAAATCAGAACTTTCTATTCTTACATATTAGAGTGTAAGGTTTAATTACTCATAGTAAGATATCCGAATCCCTTGATCCCATACTGCTTATATTATCCATCAGTATGAATCTTATTTGTGCTTCTATATAACTTCTGGATCCCGTTACTGGGTGAGAGATCCAGATCCCCTGTATCCCATACTGCTTGTATTACCTATATCAGTTGTGAATCTTACTTGTGCACCTGTATAACTGCCGGATCCCGATACATTTACACTTACTGGATTTGATATGCTTCCACTAAGATATCTTTGCCCCCACATAGAATCTCCAAGAATTCCTTTTTTAACAATGGCATAGGTAATTCCAACAGGCCAACCTAAGTTTACATAATCGTGTGTTTGGGTTACGCTTGCTAATGTTGCGGTTGATCCGCTAATATTGAATGAATTATTTGAATAGAAAACGGCACCACCCCCTCGGTTAGTAAAACTCCAAGATACTAATGTAGTTGCTTGTGGTGAAATTTCTTGCGGCTTAGTTACTATTTTTTGATTCCCTTCTTGAATAACTTCATAGTTTTTTTCTAATGATTTTTCGTTAATAAAAACTTTCCAGGATTTATCATTTTTAAGTACAATGGGTACTCTTTCAATGCTTCCGTTATCAAATGTTAAAATTGTCTCGAAATTTATTTGAGTCGGTGACTCTTGGGACATTTTTTTAATTTTGTAATCAATTAGCTTCTTTTCTTCAAGAAAATGGGTATACTCTTCTTTTTGAGAACCATCGGACGAATAGCGCTCATCTATAACTAAAGTAAGTATTTCATCAACATTCTGATTAACAATTGCATTCAGGTAATTTGTTAAAATACCTTCGGCATCTTTACCAGTATCTGTGCCTGCGAATGCAGGTACAGATGATAACAATAGTAATCCTAACAGACATAAAACAGCCAATAATTTTTTCATTTTTACGCCTCCCGTGTTTTTAGTAAAATAGAATTTTACAGGATGCTCCCAGCCTTTAACCTCGTAGTTATTATCGTTTTATGGAGTGTTAAACAACTTATTAATATATTTAATTAATCACCCCACTTCATTATCAAACTAGATTAGCAGGTATTTTTTTATTTAAATTATAGATTACCTCTAATCTTATATGTTAATTATAAAATATTAAGTCTCGAATTTATTGGAAAATATTGTCGAAAATATGTTAAAATATTGTAAAAATTCAAACCGTTGGCTTAATAAAGGTACCGCAAACATTTTAACGTTAAAATGTTTGCGGTACCTTTATAGGGGCGACCACATGGAAGTATTCATTAATTATTAATTGTCTAACAATTGCCCCTGGTTTAAGCTTCGCTGGTATTATCCCTATTACCAAAATAATAGAACACGGATTTTACGGATTTACACAGATTCTCACGGATTTTAATAAAATTTAAAATCCATGAGAATCCCTATCTCCGTTTAATCTGTGTTCTATTTCCTTTGGGTTATCTGCAGTTTTTTGAAGGGCTATTTTTGCCACAGCTACAAAACTTTTATTGCAATACCAGCAACAGAATAATAATGATCAGTACCAGGGATAATGCGGCATAGTCCTCCATTCGCTCGGTGGTAAAAAGCGAGATGGAACGAGATTCAAAGGGGTTTTTTTGGTCCTGGTCCTCCTTTTTTTTCATACCATCACCTCAATATCAGGGTTGTCCCGGAATGAAAAGATACACAATAATTAAGGCTCCGATCGCTTTGAGCAGGGCCGCGGTGGAACCAACCACCAGGGGCTTACCACCGGCTTTTTTTAATTCTGAAAAGGAGATCTGCATCCCCAGACCGGCTAAACCAATGGCAAAAAACCAACTGTATAATTTGCGTATGGTCGTTAACTCAGGGGATGGCGGCGATGTTTGGCCGAAGAGACCTAGGGAAGTGAACAAGACCATGGCCAGAAAGCCCAACACAAAGACCGGAAACTTTCCCCACAGACCGGTATGAACATTAATATGATCATCGGGCAGTTGTACGGTACGGCTGGTATAGGTGGCCAGGGCCAGGACCACAAAGGGAAGGAATAATACCCTGGTAAGATTATATATTTCACCGGTTTTTAAGCTAACGGAAGCGTGGCTGACTGTTCCCGGGTCAAAAGCCAGACAGACTGCCAGCACCTGTCCGGAGCTGAGTATGCCGGTTCCCGACCAAACGCCAAATTGATGGGGCGTAAAACCTGCCAAAGTGCCTACCAGCGGAAAAATAAAGATGGAGGCCACGCCAAAGGAAAGAATGGTGGCAATGGAATAAACCACATCCGTTGTTTTGGCTCTTACCGCAGGCGCTGTGGCAACAATGGCCGAGACACCGCAAACGGAAGTCCCGGCAGATAAAACGGCTGCCGAGGCGGGGTCCATCCCCAGTTTGCTTCCCAGCCACAGGGTGAATATCAGTGTCAGCACCACAAAGGTCAGTACCAGAAGGATGGCGGTTCCCCCTAAACTGGCCACATCCGCAAAGCTGTATAAAGAGCCGAGAAGAATAACGCCTGATTTTATAAACAGACGGGAGGTTGATATTCCCGCTAACAGCCAACCCGGGAGAATGATCAGGTTGCCGATAAGCATACCGATAAGAATGGACAGCAGGACGTAATTTAGACGGAAGGCGTCAATTAAAACGGTTTTGGTTACCGGATTGGCCCCAAAGAAATCCTCCAGCCCCCGCCAGTGAAAACCGAAATCCTCTCCTCCCTTGGCCAGAACCGCCACGGCAAACATCAGAAGAATTCCGGGGATGGTTTTTACGATTAAAGAGGTGGTTGAATTAAGCCGCATTTTCTTCTCCCATAGTCCAATATTATATAAATGATCATCTATAGGTTAAGCTATATTATATCAGTAAATTGCTTCTTCCGTCGAATATTATGCAGATTAAGGAGAACTATGTGAAATTTTGTAATCTAATAAAAGGGAATTCTTTTAATAAACTGACCCTTGTCTATTAATTACCTGGTTTTATAAAAAATAAAAGGCTTACACCAACCTGGCGTAAACCTTCTCTGCTTAAAAATTACTTAGCTGTGTTTTCGGAAAACTTGTAGCCTACTCCCCTTACGGTTTTAATGTATTGAGGATTGGCCGGGTCCTGCTCGATCTTTTGCCGGACATAACGAACATGAACGTCCACCGTCCGGGTATCCACATTGAAGTCAAAGCCCCAAACCCGGTCCAAAAGCTGCTCCCGGGTAAATACTTTGCCCGGATGAGATATGAGAATCTTTAAGAGCTTAAATTCCTTGGGCGTAAAACTGACCAGTTCTCCGTTTACCTGAACTTGGAATTTCTCTAAATCCACCGTAATGCCGCCGTATTTTATCTCCCGGCTGACGATAACCGGGGGCTTGTCGTGTTTGATCCGGCGCAGGGCCGCCTTTACCCGGGCGGATAATTCTCTGGGACTAAAGGGTTTGGGAATATAATCGTCGGCTCCCATTTCCAAACCCACCACCCGGTCCAGGGTATCCCCCCGGGCGGAGATCATTAATACCGGCAAGGCGGTGGTGGCCCGATCACTGCGCAGGCGGCGGCAGACCTCCAGTCCGTCCGGTTCCGGCAGCATGACGTCCAGAATAATCAAATCCGGCAATTCCAGTCTGGCTAAACGTAATCCTTCCTCGCCGCTGGTTGCTGTGATTACCTGGTGCCCATCCTTTTCCAGGTTAAATTTAATTAACTCCAGGATATTGGTCTCATCATCTACCACAAGTATTTTAGCCAAAATACTCCCCTATTCTTTGTATGATTCTTAATTAAATTGTATATTCCTTTTGTTAAAAGATACTGAACAAGGGGTTAAGTTTTGGTTAAAAAGATAAAATCGTTAGGAGTCCCTAACGATTTTACTATTATGCCTTAAAAAATTTAGATATTATAACTTATAAACTGAGTTTGGCTAAATTTGTCCTTACGGAATGGATTGACTGCTTGAGAGCGGCGTCTTCCGCTTCATTCAAATCCACTTCCAGTATTTTTTCCACTCCGCTGCCGCCGATAATGGCCGGAACCCCGGCGAATACATCTTTTTCACCATATTCACCCTGTAAATAGGCCGATACCGGCAAAATCCGTTTTTTATCTTTTAAAATGCATTCCGCCATTTGCATAACGGAAGCGCTGGGGGCATAATAGGCGCTGCCGGTTTTCAGATAGTTCACAATCTCCGCCCCGCCCTTCCGGGTGCGTTCCACCATGGCTTCCAGACGGTCCGCAGGAATTAATTTCTCCACCGGGATCCCGCCTGCATAAGTATATTTAACCAGGGGCACCATGTCGTCACCATGTCCCCCTAAAACAAAAGTGGTTACATCTTCAAAGGAAATGTTCAGTTCCCTGGCAATAAAGGTACGGAAACGGGCGGAATCCAATACCCCGGACAAGCCAAAGACCCGGTTGGGCGCAAAACCACTGGCTTTATAGGCAATATAAGCACTAACGTCCACCGGGTTGGTTACCACCAGGATAAAGCAGTTGGGAGAGTATTTGACAATTTGTTCGGTAACGCTTTTTACAATGCCGGCATTGGTGCTGAGCAGGTCATCCCGGCTCATGCCCGGTTTACGGGCAATTCCCGCAGTAATAACCACCAGATCGGAGTCAGCGGTATCCGCGAAGTCATTGGTACCGGTTACAATACTGTCAAAGCCTTCCACCGGGGCGGCTTCCATTAAATCCAGGGCCTTGCCCTGGGGAATTCCTTCAGCCACATCGATTAAAACAATATCTCCCAGTTCCTTGGCTGCGGCCCAATGGGCGCAGGTTGCTCCAACATTGCCTGCCCCTACAACGGTAATTTTATTTCTTTTCATGTTCAGGCTCCTCCTATATTTAAAATGATGGCCGTTTGAACGGAAAAACCACTCCTTTACCGTTCCAACCATCTTTTAATCCCATGGATGGTGGTATCTCTGTTTAATCTGGCAATGGTTCGGATTAGCGGCACCTGCTTGGGGCAGACTTTAACACAGTTCTGGGCGTTGCCGCAATCAGTGATGCCTCCCACACCCATAATGGCATCCAGTCTTTCCTCCCGGTTCATCTTACCGGTGGGATGAGCGTTAAACAAACTCACCTGGGCCAGGGCGGCAGGGCCAATGAACTTGGATTTCCGGTTCACATTGGGACACCCTTCCATACAGCAGCCGCAGGTCATACACCGGGAGATGGGGTAAGAAGCTTCCTGGACTTTCTGCGCCATGCGGGGTCCCGCCCCCAGGTCATAGGTTCCGTCGATGGGAATCCAGGCTTTCACCTTTTTAAGGTTTTCAAACATAACACTGCGGTCAACCATTAAGTCCCTGACCAGAGGGAACTTGCTCAAGGGTTCCAGGGTGATGGGCTGCTCCAACTGGTCCACCAGCGCCGAGCAGGCCTGACGCGCTTTACCGTTAATGATCATGGTGCAGGCTCCGCAAACCTCCTCCAGGCAATTACATTCCCACACCACCGGGGTGGTTTCCTCTCCCTTGGCATTCACCGGATGTTTCTGAATTTCCATCAGCAGTGAAATGACATTCATTTTTTCTTTATAGGGAATGCTGAAGTCCTCCCAGCGAACGGGCTGATCTGGACCGGACTGACGTTTAATTTTTATAGATACAGTCTTTAAACTCATTTTTCCGCCGCCTCCTTATCCACGTCATAACGCCGCGGACGCGGTTTGATGAAAGAGGTGTCCACTTCCTCGTAGCTTAGGATCGGGCCATCCCCTGTAAAGCCGGCCTTGGTGGTTTTCAGCCAATTGGCGTCGTCCCGGTGGGGGAAGTCGGGCTTATAGTGAGCCCCCCTGCTTTCATTCCGGGCCAGGGCGCCTAAGGTAATGACCCTGGCCAACTGGAGCATATGCCAGAGATGACGGGTAAAGTACGCTTCCTGATTGGCCCACTTCCCTTTGTCCGTCAATTTGATCCGGCTCCAGCGCTGGATCAATTCCTGCAGTTTGTGGTCGGTTTCCTGAAGTTTCTGGTTATACCGGACCACCGTTACATTCTCGGTCATCCAGTTGCCCAGCTCCTCATGAAGCCGGTATACGTTTTCATGGCCCTCCATACGATAGATTTGATCCATCCAGGATTGCTGCCTTTTTTGTTCCTGTTCAAACAGGGAGCCGGCCATATCCTTGGCCTGCTTACTTAGGGAACGGATGTATTTTACCGCATTGGGGCCTGTAACCATACCGCCGTAAATGGCTGACAGCAGCGAATTGGCGCCCAGCCGGTTGGCTCCGTGATATTGATACTCACATTCGCCGCAGGCGAATAAGCCGGGAATATTGGTCATCTGGTCATAATCCACCCAGAGACCGCCCATGGAGTAGTGAACCGCAGGGAAAATGCGCATGGGTACTTTGTGGGGATCATCCCCTACAAAGCGTTCATAAATTTCCAAGATTCCCGCCAGTTTTTTATCCAATATATTGCGGTCGATATGGGATACGTCCAAATAGACCATGTTTTTACCATCAATGCCCAGCTTTAACTCATAACATACCTTATAGATGGCCCGGGTGGCAATGTCCCTGGGTACCAGATTGCCGTAGGCAGGATACCATTCCTCCAGGAAGTACCAGGGCTTGCCGTCCTTTAAGGTCCAAACCCGTCCACCCTCGCCCCTGGCGGATTCACTCATCAACCGGAGCTTATCATCCCCGGGAATGGCTGTGGGGTGGATCTGAATCATTTCCCCGTTGGCATAGTATACCCCCTGCTGATAAACGGCGCCGGCCGCCGCCCCGGTATTGATGGTGGAGTTGGTGCTTTTGCCAAAGATCATGCCGCAGCCGCCGGTGGCCAGAATCACGGCGTCACCGGGGAATGAACGAATCTCCATGGATTTCATATCCTGAGCCACAATACCCCGGCAAACCTGCTGATCATCCAGGATAGCGGAAAGAAAATCCCAGCCTTCGTATTTTTCAACCATACCCGCCGCTTCCCAGCGCCGCACCTGTTCATCCAAAGCATAGAGCAACTGCTGGCCGGTGGTAGCGCCGGCAAAGGCAGTCCGGTGATGCTTGCTGCCTCCAAAGCGCCGGAAATCCAACAGCCCTTCGGGTGTGCGGTTAAACATCACGCCCATGCGGTCCATCAGGTTAATGATAGCCGGCGCGGTCTCACACATTTCTTTCACTTGACGCTGATTGGCTAAAAAATCTCCCCCGTAAACGGTGTCATCAAAATGAATGAGCGGGGAATCCCCTTCTCCTTTGGTGTTGACAGCGCCATTGATGCCTCCTTGGGCACAGACCGAGTGGGAACGTTTTACAGGAACCAGGGAAAAGAGTTTCACTTTAACGCCCATTTCGGCAGCCTTAATGGCGGACATCAGGCCGGCCAGGCCCCCGCCCACAATGATCAAATGATTTTCCATGGTTTAACTCCTCCCGGTTACTGGATAAAGGCCCAGATTGACGATAAGCCCAGAATCGATGTAATAATAAAGAACAGCATGCATAATTTCCAGAGAAATTGTTGGGACTGTTCGCCGATGACAATGCCCCAAGAGACTGAAAAGTTCCACAGTCCGTTGCTAAAATGAAAGGTTGCGGCCAATAGGCTGATAATGTAAAAAGTCAGCCAGAAAGGTTGGGCAAGCAACTGCTGTACGGTAACATAGCTGATCTCCAGGCCATAAAGAGCATGGGCAACCCGTAACTGCCAGACGTGAACCAGCACAAAAGCAAAGGTGATCAAGGCGGATATTCTCTGAAGATAAAACATCCAGTTTCTCACGTAGGCATAGCGCCCGATATTATTTTTAGCCACATACACAATATAGAGACCATAGATGGCGTGGATGGTGAGGGGCAGCGCAATAATCAAAATCTCAATGAGACCCAGATAGGGTAGATTCATCAGATGCCCAATGGCCTTATCGTAAAGGGCGGGGCTCAAGGCAGCCAAAGAATTGGTAATAAGATGCTCCAGCAGAAAAATACCAATGGGAAATAACCCCAGGGCTGAGTGAAGTTTTCTAACAAAGAAATGATAATCGGACAGGCCGGCCTGATCTGAAATAACGTTTGCTTGCGACATCAAAACCCCCCCATTTTTACTTACAGCAAATTATATCATAACTTTTAAAGCAATCCTTATAGAAACTCGCAGGATATTTTGTATACATTATTCCTGGTGCTGCGGCTCAATGGCCAGGATAATTTCTTCCTGCAAGCCTTGATATTTATTCAGCCAGCTTCTCCGCTCTTCACGCAATTGGCTGACTAACCGGTTGTAAGTTTGTTCATCATAATAGGTTTTCGGTAAAAAAGCTTGGATATCCACGCCCGGAATCTCCACCGGTATTAAATAGCCCCAGTCGGGGTCCTTGGCCCATTGGATAGTATCCCTGGCGATTTCCTTCATAATCTCGGTGGAGATGCCGATGGTAATTTTTTTGCCCTGCCGGCCCGGCTGGGCTCCCACCGCTCCGGTATTTAAAATATAGCATTGCATATCGGGATTGGCCTTTAAAATTTTCAGCAGGCGGTTTCCTTCCTCTGCCTCCGGCCCCATAATAAAGGGGTTGGTGCCAACCTCCCGTTTGGACTGCCCGGCTTTGCTGGGATCTCCCGCAGAGGTTTCAATCGATTCGCCCAGCATAAAATAAGCCGCCGCCTGTTCTGCGCTGAGCTTTGCCACCGGAGGTAAAATATCATTGCGCCGGGTGATAAAAATAATTTTATTGGCTCTTTCCAGGTCGATCTTGTCGTCCGTACCGATAACCTCACGTCTTAAGATAACCCCGCGACCGTTTGAGGTCAATTCCACATTATTAAAATCAATGGTTCCGTCTTCCAGCACTTTCACATTTTCAAAAATGGCATGGGGGGAGATGGCGGCATGATACAGCACCTGCTGGGACTCATCCAAACCCTCTGTTTTAATATAAAAACCGTTTTCCGTTCCGTAGCAATACCCCTGTTCGTTCATCAGCACTACATCATCCTGGCGGATCATCACCTTTTCCGGTTCCTCAAGATGATGGTTATGCATGGTGAGGGTAGTTTTGCCCGTACCGGATAAACCAAACAAGATGAAGCCGACCTCTTTAAACTCCCCGGAGGCCGTCTTCACGCGCAGAACTTTACTTCCTGCGTGAAAGCCCAGCCCTCCCTTTTCTTTTATGGCGTACATGGCTTTTCTGAGAAAGGATTTTTTACATTCACCGAAATAATCGGGCCCTAAAATATAGGTAATCTTTTCCTCTGGATGACAGAAAATGATACGTTCCGGCCATTCCGGAACATAGATACTGACAAAATCCGGTTCGGCATTTTTATCTTTAACCTCAAAGGTCATATTCACCCATTGGAAGGGGATGCTGGCATAATCCTTGGTAATGTAAAGACGGCAGTGATAACGGCAGGAAGGATGCAGGCATAACTGCCGATCCACCCGGATCATGGCTTTATCCTTTAAAAACTGGTGAACTTGATCCGCCAGGGCCAGGGCCTTTTCCGGGGCCATTCCCTGCTGATCAACACCCGGAGTAAAACCCCGGCTATGAACAACAAAAGTCGCCTTGGCGCTGCGGTTGCGCATTTGTGAGATATAACTGGCACTGCCGTATTTGGTTGTTCTCTCCCGGTGGGAAGCCAGTTTTCTTAGCTCTTCTAAGGAAGGATTGTCAATCATGTGGGCTGTATTTACAAACCGCTTTAATTTTTCCATGACCATTCTCCTTTCTATCTGAAAAAAGCTTTTGTATTTCGTATTCTGTATCCAGTATACAATTACACTTTATAATATTACCTGATTTATGAATTGATTTATAAGAAAGCTACTCTCTTGAATATAATTTTCTTCCCTCTTGATAGAGGTCTCCGCCAAAGGCATCGTTGACCACAATGGCCGGGAAATCCTTAACCACCAGTCTGTAAATGGCTTCCGGACCCAGTTCCGGGTAGGCAACGATTTCCGCTTCCCGAATGCACTTGGAGATCAAGGCTGCGGCACCGCCGACGGCTGCAAAATAAACCGCTCCGTGTTTTTTCATGGCTTCAATGACAGCCTGGGAACGAGCCCCTTTGCCAATCATCCCTTTCAATCCCCGTTCAATCAGCCGCGGCGCATAGGCGTCCATGCGGCCGGCTGTGGTTGGGCCGGCAGAACCGATGATCCTCCCCGGGGGGGCCGGTGAAGGGCCGACGTAATAGATGATCTGACCGGTTAGGTCCAAGGGGAGCTCCCGGCCTTGATCCATCAATTCCACCAATTTTTTATGAGCCGCGTCCCGGCCGGTATAGATTACGCCCTGGATAGAAACCTGCTGGCCAATTCTTAAGTTCCGTAGAACCTCCTCCGTGAGGGGGGTGTTGAGTCGAATGCGGGTCAATGTAAAATCCTCTCCTTATATGACCGTGGATTTGTGCCTTGCTGCATGACAATTGATATTTACAGCCACCGGTAGACTGGCAATATGGGCTCCAAAGATTTCAATATGAACCGCCAGGGCGGTGGTTCTGCCTCCCAGGCCCGAGGGCCCGATACCAAGGCGGTTAATCCGATCTAAAAGTTCTTTTTCCAGCTCCGCAATATCCGGCAGGGAATGGGACTGCCCCACAGGCCTCAAAAGGGCTTCCTTGGCCAGCAAAGCGCATTTTTCCATGGTGCCGCCGATGCCCACGCCCACAATCAGCGGTGGGCAAGGATTGGGGCCGGCGTTGCGGATGGTTTCAAGCACAAACTTTTTTACCCCTTCTACCCCTTCCGCCGGTTTAAGCATCCTTAGGGCGCTCATGTTTTCACTACCGCCCCCCTTGGGTGCCACGGTAATTTTTAATTGATCCCCCGGTACAATTTTCGTGTGAATGACGGCGGGAGTATTATCCCCAGTATTGATCCTTTCCAGCGGGTGACCCACAATGGATTTGCGAAGATAACCCTCCCGGTACCCCTGCCGGACTCCTTCCTGAAGAGCTTGTTCAAATTCTCCGCCCACAATGTGGACATCCTGTCCCAGTTCAATAAAGAGTACGGCAAAGCCCGTATCCTGACACATGGGAATGGATTCACTGGAGGCAATGACCGCATTATCAATTAACAAAGTTAAAATTTCCTTCCCTCCCTGGGAGACTTCCTCCTGGCAGGCTTTTTTAAAGGAATTCAGGACATCTTCTTCTAATTGATAATTGGCCTCTTTACATAATCTGGCAATTTCAGCCGTAATGTGATGGCATGCAATTTCCCTAATGGTGAATAACCCCCCTGCAATTCTTGTGAAATTATTGTTCTGGATAATACAATGCAATATACGTGCCGAAGGCGTATATCTCCCAATTCCTTCTAAATTCTTGGGAGATGGGCCGATAAAACCATAAAAACCAGGTCAAGAGCCAAATAGGATATATTATTTATCTATTATGATGGAAATATTACAAAAACAATTTCTAAAATTTAAAAATAAAAACCCGATATTTCCGGGTTCTCAAGGTTTTTTCTTTCTAATTTTTAGAATAATTCTAATTGTTAGAAGTAAGAATATGGTATTTTTTAATTTTATTATACAAGGTAGCCAAGGATATGTTTAAAAGAAAGGCTGCTTGCTTTTTCCCCGCAACGGTATGCCCACATATTTTAAGCGTCCTTTCAATCATTTGTTTTTCCAGGTGATCCAGCGCCATAATCTCTCCCCGGTTGGAATCCTGAACGGGCAGGCAGATTCCCAGATGCGGAACCAGATCCTTATAGGTTAGTTCCTGTGCTTCCAATGACACCATGATTCTTTCCATGACATTCTCCAACTCCCTGATGTTGCCGGGCCAGTTATAGGAACGCAAGGCATTTAGACTTTCTTTAGTTAACCCGGTTACTTTTTTGCCCAGCTTGCGATTTAATTTGGTAATCAGGTAATTGGTCAATTCCACCAGGTCGCTGGTTCTTTCCCGGAGGGGGGGCAAGACAATTTCCACCACATTTAACCGGTAGTACAGATCCTCTCTAAATTTCCCCTCCCTGACCAGATGTTTTAAATTTCTGTTAGTAGCGGCAATAATCCTTACATCAATGGGGTTGGTCCTGGTGTCGCCGACCCTTTCAAATTCCCGCTCCTGCAGCACCCGAAGCAGCTTGGCCTGCAGCAAAAGGTTCATATCGCCAATCTCATCCAGAAAGAGTGTTCCTGAGTGGGCCAGTTCAAATTTACCAATTTTATCCTTCATGGCTCCGGTAAAGGCGCCGCGAACGTAACCAAACAATTCGCTTTCCAACAAAGCATCGGGTATGGCCGCACAATTTATGGCGATAAAGGGCTTTTCCCTCCGGGGGCTGGCGTGATGAATGGCATGGGCAAACAGCTCTTTACCGGTGCCGCTTTCCCCTAACAGCAAAACCGTGCTGCAGCTTTTAGCCGCCATGGTTGCTATTTTAATGCAATCTTTCAGGGCCGGACTGCTGCCAATAACATGGTTAAAAGTGTATTTGCTTTCGGTAACCTGACCAAACTTGGTGGAAAGATCCCGGATAATACTGGTGCTTCGTTTTAACTCATCGGTTAATTTAATAATATCGGTAATATGCTGAAAGATTACCACCGCCCCCAGGGTTTCCTGGTTGACAATGATGGGCACCGCGTTGGAAATAACCTCTGCATTGCTGCCACCGACCTTGGTGCGGTAGCCGCTGACCGGCTTGCCCGTGCGCAAGGCCAGAGCCAAGGCGCCGTCAGGGGAAATATTATAAATATTTTCCTTGGTTCTAACTTCAAAGGGAATGCCGGTAATCCGGCAAAAGGCGGGATTTACATAAATGATATTGCCTTGCGGGTCTGTCACCTCAATGGCTTCCTGAACGGAATCCAATATGGCTGAAATCATGATCAAAGGCAGCAATCCAATCCCTCCCCTTCCTTTTTATATTCGCTTGAAGCAATTAAAACCCTTCCTAAAATTCCAATCCAATTGCGAACAAATGTTTTGCTTAAAGCCCTGATAAATGTTATAATATACCAGAATACATAGGAGTGATTGAAAGGCGTGATAGGAATATGTTAAGCTCCCGTGAAGAAGACGTATTAAAAGTCATCATAGAAAACGTTAAACAAAAAGGATATCCTCCGTCCGTTCGGGAAATTGGAGAAGCCGTCGGGTTGTCCTCCAGTTCTACCGTTCATTCCTATTTAAAACGTTTAGAGCAAAAGGGATACTTGAGAAGAGATCCTACCAAGCCCCGGGCCATTGAGGTTATCGGACTGGATTATGAACGGGAGACACAGTCTTTCAGTAAAACCATAGAAGCGCAGGCGGATAATGAAGAGTTGGTAACGGTGCCGCTGCTGGGCCAGGTGGCTGCCGGGGTGCCGCTGCTGGCAGTGGAAAATTTCGATGATCAACTGACCCTTCCTCGCTCCTTTACGGGCTTTGGTGAATTTTTTATGTTAAAGGTGCGTGGGGATAGTATGATTGAAGCGGGAATTCTGGAAAATGATCTGGTTTTGGTCAGACGGCAGGAAGCGGTAAATAACGGGGATATTGCGGTGGCCTTGCTGGAAGACGAGGCTACGGTGAAGCGCTTTTATAAAGAAGAAAATATCATTCGCTTACAACCGGAAAACAGTTTATTATCGCCCATTTATGCCAAAGAGGTTAAAGTCCTTGGCCGGGTGATCGGTTTAATGAGAAAAATATAAAGGTCCCGTTAAGATATCTCATAAAATGGGCGCACATGACGCCCGTTTTTTGAGATAGGATTAGGACTTCCGCTACCTTTGGCTGTTACAGGCACTCCTCCCTTTAGTTGATCCGGGGAAATACTAGACATAAAAAAGGCCCTCCATTCGCCTAACTGCCATTGGAAGACCTTAAATTAGTTACCTGCCTTTACAATAGGCGGGTAATTAATGTATTTTACCTACCGCCAAATGTGTCTAAGCTAATTTAGACTTTTAGTGCTCACCGCATTCAGCAT
This sequence comes from Desulforamulus ruminis DSM 2154, assembly GCF_000215085.1. Taxonomy (NCBI): domain Bacteria; kingdom Bacillati; phylum Bacillota; class Clostridia; order Eubacteriales; family Peptococcaceae; genus Desulforamulus; species Desulforamulus ruminis. The sequence goes on along the minus strand of NC_015589.1, from coordinate 2,013,501 downwards.
GATGCCGGTGCTCATGACAAACCGCTCCGGTTGAACGAAGTGTTTCCTGTAGATACTGTTCTGCTGCGGTTCTGGCGTTTCCTGCTGCCCCGGTAATCACTTCAATGCCCTTTTCGTTGAAAATATCTATCGCGCTGCCGCCCATGCCTCCGGATATAATAACCTTTACACCCATATCGTTTAAGAAATTCGGCAGAAAACCGGGTTTGTGTCCGGGATTTGGAACAGATTCGCTTTTTATAATCCGGCCCTTCTCCACCTCAAAAATATAAAAATTTCTGCAATGTCCAAAATGTCCGGTTACCAGTTCTTTTTCGCTTGCCACCGCTATTTTAGTCATCTCTTTCCCTCCATGTTTTCTAATATTTTTTTGCAACAGGACCAAACCCGTTGCTTGTCAAACCATTCGATCAGTTCTTCGGGTCAATAGGAATCTAGCCCGTACTTTACTTTCTGGTTGTGTGAGGCGGCAATTTCCTCATTGCGGCTCTCTTTAGACCACGGATTGGTGTCGTTTTCCAGAGGCGGATTGATAGATAAAGATCTCTAACCAATCCCTTGCCCCTGTATCGACATGTTCATACGCCGTCGACGTCGCTTTCCTTGTAGAGTAGCGCTATTGCCCGATTAAAAACTTCTCTTACAGCGCGCCCCGCCGCGCAGTCAATTTCGACGATGGCCTGCCCATGGTTAACTGCCCTAACCGCTTGCTTGTCAAACGGGATCCTGCCGGTAAAGGGCAATCTCCGTTTCATACAAAATTCCATGATTTTTTCTGAATTTTCTTTATTAGTGTCGTACTTGTTGATACAAACCGCTGTTTTTGTCCCGAAGCCCTCCGCCGTTTTAACAATGCGTTCCATATCGCTAATGCCCGATACGGAAGGCTCCGCCACAATTAAAACCATATCCACTCCGCTCATGGAGGCGATGACGGGGCAGCCGATGCCGGGCGATCCATCGATTATTGCCAGTTCAGCGCCGGGCAAGGCTGCTTTCATCTGCTTTTTTACCTCCGTAACCAACATTCCGGAGGTTCCGCTGCCCATCTTAAGCCGGGCTGTGGAGAACGTCCTGCCGTCACCGGCGTGCAGCATTAATTCGCCCGCAACGGCGGGCACAAGAGAGACAGCATCCGCAGGGCAAACCGCCTGACACACCCCACAGCCCTCACAGGCATATAAATCTATTTTATATGCCGCGCTGCCTGCCAAAATAGCGCCAAACCGGCAGTGCTGTCGGCATCGGCCGCATGAAGTGCAACGGCTTGGATCAATTTCGGCTTTGGACAAGCCGAAATAGTCCGTTTGTTTTGGTTCGGACCCATGTCCCAGGAGCAGATGAAGGTTGGGGGCGTCCACGTCGCAATCGGCATATGCTCTTGCTCCTGAAAGGGTAATGAACGCACCGGCAATAGTTGTTTTTCCGGTGCCGCCCTTACCGCTGAGAATAAGCAGTTGCTTCACGGCGCACCTCCTTGGTCACAGCTTCAAGCAAATAGGAAAATGCAACCCAGTACTTTCCCTCTTCCCAAGCAGCAATCTTCGCATTTGAATTCAATGCGCCAAGCTCTACGTCAAAAGGTATCCTTCCTAAAATTGGAATTCCTTGTTCTTCGCAGAACGTCTCCGATGGATTTTCACCATCTAGGCACTTGTTAAGTATCGCGCCGTAAGGCTTATGAAACAACTTGACCAACTCGTGGACCATACTAAGATTGTGAACGCCAAACAAGGTCGGCTCCGCCACCAATATGCAATAATCCGCGTCTTTGATGCTTTCCATGACAATACAGGCGCTGCCGGGCGGACAATCGATAAATACAGGCAGCTTGTTTTCGGATTTGATCTCAAAAAGCAGCCTTTTGATAATGGGTATACCGGTGGCCTCGCCGGTATTTAATACGCCTGTCCTTACCGCAACCTGGCCCGAGACGCCTTTTTGTATTTTACCAATACTTTTTTCCCGTTCTGTAATTGCTTTTTGCGGGCAGATCAGCATACACCCGCCGCAGGAATGACACACTTCTTCAAAGACGATCACATTATCCCGGACATAAGCCAGCGCGTTGAACTTGCAAAAATCCACACAAGCGCGGCATCCGGAGCAAAGGGTAGGGTCGATTTTGGGGATCGGCACCGTGATTTCCTCTTTTTGAATGTTCTTTGGCTTAAAAAACAGATGCCCGTTGGGTTCCTCCACATCACAGTCAATATACAGCGCCTTCCCGGATGCTGCGGCGAGATTTACCGACACCAGCGTTTTTCCGGTTCCACCTTTGCCGCTCAGGACGGCGATCCTCATGCTACCTGTTTCCATGATGATGAAGCCCTGCATGGATTTCGGAAAGCGGAAGCAACTCACCGTTAATAAAAGCGTTTAGATTGTTCACAGCGGAACCGGAAGCCGTCTTGTACAGTTTAATGCCGGCGGTCCTTATGACCTCGGCTGCATTTTCTCCACAGCGCGGAGTAAGCAATGCGTCTGCTTTGCTGTCCACGATGTTCTGTGCCGCCTTGATCCCCGCGCCGCCCTGACTGGCCGCAGCGCCATTATCAATATAGCGGCTCTCTTTTGTCTCGGTATTGTAAACAAGAAAGTACGGAGAGCGGCCAAAGGATTGACATACGTCGGAGTTCAAATCTTTTTTACTTACGGGTATTGCTATTTTCATGAAATCCCTCCGTTTGCTTAGTATTCAAATAATGGTTGATGGCATTGCGCAAGGCTCTTACGCCTAAGTTTGAACAATGCCTCTTGTTTTCGGGCAAGCCGTCCAAAGCCTCAATAATCTCTTCTTCAGTAATGCCGAGGGCTTCATTCAAGCTTTTTCCCTTTGCCAGTACAGAAGTCATGCTGGATGTTGCAATGGAAGCGCAGCAACCAAATACAAGATAACTGATTTCCTGAATGACGTTGTTTTTTATCTTAAGGTACACCGTCAGCATATCACCGCAGGAGGGATCACCAAAGCTCCCTTCCGCATCTGCATCCGGCATACTGTAAGCGTTTTGGGGGCACATGAAATGTTCCATTACTTTTTGAGAGTACATGTTTAACCACCACTTTCCGTGTTCGCAAAACCTCTGCCACATCTATGCCTGCGGCAGCCATTGCCGCCGCATCTTTTCCCAAGGCCATCACAAAGCCTATACTCGCCCCCTTCTATCCATAACACTTTACCATTCACTAAAGATTCCGCGAGTTTTTTTCTGGCGTCGTTATAAATCCCCTGAACGGTTGTGCGGGCGATATTCATTTGAGTGGCGCATTCTTCCTGTGTCATATCCTCTAAGTCAATAAGACGTATTGTTTCATATTCATCTACCGTCATATTTACCACATATTCCGTATTTGCCGGTGAATCGAGAGGGCCAAAACGGCTGCTTTCAGGCAGGCCGCAAACTTTTCTCCATTTTCTCGGTCTTGGCATATCCTTCCACCTCAAATTACAGCAGTAACAATCGAAGCGTCCTCCGATTACATCTTTCGCCTGCTATAAATTTTCTAACTGCCTGTCAATCATTTCAAGCCGGTTTTGAAGCAATTCCTTTTGCTCTTGAAGCAGTGCTTTTTGCGTTTTGGAGTAAGATTGGGGGCTCGCGTCATTTCCAAAGCCCCTGCCGAAGCCACGCCTGCAAAACCCCAGTCCAAGGCCGACCCCCGCAGCAACTCCTGCGCACAACCCTGTACCTCTTTTGGTCATTACCCCGGCTCCCATTGGGCCGGGTCCATTTCTTCTAGGCATAGGTTCTACCTCCTTATTATTTATGACATATGTCATTTATATCCTTATTATACCCCGTTTACGACATATGTCAATAATTGCTTTTCCTTTTTATAACATGCGACCATGATAATGTCATGCACATCCTAATTATGCTCTATGCAAAAAACACCCGCCGGCTTATTTTCCGACAGGTGTTCTTGGATCGTGTTTTATAAATGCATGCTTTTTACAATGCCTTGTTTATTGTTAATTATGAGTTCAGTTGACAATCATTTTTATAATGAGGGCAGACACTACAGTGATCCGTAATATCTTCTAGAATGAAACAGAAGGTTCCCTGTTCTTTCCAACAGGGCTTATTTACATTTACATTGCCTTCCCTGGAGCTGTTGGCTCCGGGACAGTGCTTGGTGGTCCAACAGGGATACATGCTGATAATTTGCAGTACTCCTGCAATATTCAGTCCTTTGTCATTAATTAAATAATGAATAAATTGGAGCCTCTTTACATCATTATTGCTGTAAAGACGCTGCTTGTTCCGCCGGGAAGGTTCAACTAAGCCATGTTTTTCCCAAATACGAAGGGTTTCCGGATGTACTTTCAATAACTCGGCTATAACCCCTATATTAAACATGGGTTGATCATCATTACAAAACAAGTTTTAATCCCCTCTCATATTAAAAGTTAGTAATTTAACTGTATTATATAGTTTATAAAAGCAGTTTGTAAATAAGCTAAATTAGGAGAAAATCTTAATATTTTATTAGATTGCTTTCAATATTGGGACAAACCTCGAAATTTTGTAGAATTTGCCGAAAAGTGACAAATTTTTTATGGTACCTCCAGCATGAGTTCCAGCAAAGGACCATGCTGCTGGGCGCCGTACACATCCGTTTCTCCCAAAGCCCCGGAAGGAATGGGACGAACAAGAGTGGCCTTCATGGCATTGGCTGGAGCAAATTCCACAATTTCCATAACCTGATCTTCCGAAATGCCGTATAGACCTGCAATGGTTCCTTTATTAATCACCTTGGCCCGGCAGGCAGCCTCGTAATATTCCTTATTTTTAAAAATAATATCCAGAGTTAATTCATAGGGACCGGAGTTTTTACTCCGGATCACGGAGGCAGCCTCCGACAATGTTACCTTTGGCATGACAAGCCCTCCCCGGCCGTAAGAATTTCCCTCGGAAATAAGCTCAAGGGATTCTCCACTTCCATTAAATGGTACAGATTAAAATGATAAACGGCTCCTGCCTTAAAGTCTGACGGTGAATAAGGAAAGGCCAGGTTGCCGGCAGTGGCAATGCGCCCCGGGTAGCCGTAATGCAGCATGGTGGAGCGGGCAAAACTGCAGATGGTATTGGCAATCTCTTGGGTCTCGGCAACAGCCTCGATAATAATGCCCAGTTCATGGGAGTGAATTTCTTTTAAGGGCTCCAGTTTGCCCATTACACCGTTTTTACCGTAAATATTAAAATGCAGGTAATAGTTAAATCCATTTCGCTTAAAATTGTCCTCTACTCTTTCCCGGACCGCCTCAATAATCGAATCAATTTGAGCAATCATAATGGGATCCCGGCAGCCTGCGATGGCTACGGTACGAAAACCCACACGTTTGGCTCCCTCCAATTTAACCGCATAGGTTTCTCCGGGCACAAACCGGCTGCCGGCTACCATGACCGCCCTTTCATTCACCTGGGTAAAGGTGGCGGAATGAAGATCCAGCATACCGCCCGGTCCCGGTAAAAGATAAGGGTTGGTTTTTTCATAGAGGGTATGGGCCGCCACAGAGGTTGGGGTACAGCGACGGGCGGGATTCAGCGGTTCCACAATAAAACAGTCCTCTTTCAAGGTACCCATCAGACAATCACTGCCGCTGCCGGGAGTGGCGGCAATGGCCCCGCACTCCAGTATTTTTCCCATATGGATGGCCAGTCCCCGGGGGTATCCCTCTAAAATGGCCGGAGCGCTGAATACCGCCGGATCATAAGCCCTTCCCGCCAGAATAACCCTGGCCCCTCGGCTTAATACATCCATGACCGGTTCCGGCCCCATTTGGCCTACAATGTGTTCGGCAGAAATAATTTCTTCTTCTGTAAGAGCGGGCGCCGGATACAGGGGTGATATTTTGCCTTTGCGAAATGCTTGTAAAACTTGCTCTTTGGTTAATTCCGCATGAATCACTCCCAGGGGGAACTGCCAGCCCTTTTCCCTGGCCAGCTCCTGGATGATCTCCAGATTCCACATCAGATGGGGCTCCGCCCCGCAGCCGCCGGCCGTACCGATAACAACCGGAATGTTTTTGGTCAACCCGGCTTCAATGATTAACTCCAGATCCCGTTTTACAGCGGCCCGGTCTGTAAAAGATATCCCGGCCCCCAGATAATAGGGCCCCGGATCTGTGGAACCGGCATCCACGGCGATTAAATGAGGTTCCCTTGCTAAACCCGAACGAAAGGAGGCTTCGGGAAAACCGTACCCCAGTATGGCAGTGGGTGATAATACCCTGTATTCTCTCAAAGTCGATCCCTCCAATAAGAAACTTATCTCCGCCAAAATGAAACCCGCCGAGTCAACTACATAAATATGATCTGTAAATTTTAACAATTCTGAAAGAAAGCGTTGGGTTGTCCTATATTCTTATCTTATTATATACCAACGGGCTGTCATTTCATTAAAATAAAATGACGGCACCATCATTTTTTCTATGTACCGTTATTCTAAGTGGATTCAAGCCCGGTTCATTATTTTCTTAAATTCCTCTAAATCCAAGCCATATAAAGCATCTAGAAAATGGCTGGTAAAAGTTCCTGGCCCCTGACTGACGGAAGCGGCCTTTTCAGCCGCAGCCCCATAGTAAGCCAGGGCAGCCAGCACAGCCAAAGATTGATCTTCAGCGGCAGTCAGAAAGGCACCCGCCAAAGAGGTTAGGGCGCAGCCCGTTCCGGTAATCAACTGGAGAAAGGCATGACCGGTGTCATTGGAGAAGGTTCTTTGACCATCCGTAATGTAATCCACCTCACCCGTAGCCGCCACAATGGCACCGGTTTTAGCGGCTAAATCAGTCAGTTGTGGGATATGGATGCGGTTTTCTAAGTTGTCAACCCCTTTGGTTTGCCCGGCTATTCCTGCCAAAAAGTGAATCTCACCGTAATTTCCCCTTATAAGGCTCAACTTAATTTCTCTGGTAATGTCCGCGGCAACTCTGTTGCGGTAAGTTGTGGCTCCGATCCCTACCGGGTCAAACACCACCGGTTTTTGCTCCCGGTTGGCACTTTGGCCCGCCGTAAGAAAGTAGTCAACCTGCCTGGGGTGCAGCGTACCCATATTTAATACCAATACGTCGGCAATTTGGACTAACTCTTGAGCTTCCTGGCTTCCCTCGGACATAAGCGGTGACGCTCCTGCAGCCAGAAGCACATTGGCTGTAAAGTTGGTCACCACATTATTGGTTAGGTTACATACCAGCGGCTTCTTAGCTTTAACTTTTTGCCGAATGGCCCACAGTTCTTCAACCTCAGGTCTCATTAGTTCCTCTCTCCTTAAATAAGATGGCAAAAATTTTTCTTCGTAACCTCTTTATTTGCTTAAAATCAAAACCCGTCCTGCCAAGACATAGACGGGTAAATATACAACCTCAGGTTCAGTGGTTACCCTACGGGAACCCTGTGGCAGGCGACCCAACTTCTGCCAGATGCTAAAACCATTATATTGATAAGCCGACCATACCGTCAAGTTCTTTAACTTCTGCCGGTGAACTTATGCCATGAATGAATGTGGCCCGGGGAAATACCCCGGGCTATCCATTTTTACTGGGTTTTTTCAGTTTTAGGTTGAATCCGGGTTCCGATATCCCGCAGCTCTTCATTAAAGCTTGCAATGGGTTTTCCCTCGGAAATACCCCGGGCAACATTTTTTATTCTGGTCACTGTATCCACATCAGAAGAAACACTGACAGTATAACCCTTCTCCATATCTTTAACCCGGTCCAATACTTTTCTTTCAACTTCTGCAGAACTGTTTTTCTCCAGGTTAGGATCTAAGTCCAGCCCTAAGTAAACATTTTTACCTGAAATAACCGCTGTAGATCCCCGCACACCTTCCACTTTGTTGGCTTCCGCCACCACCCGGTCCGCCACATCCTTGGGATAATTGCGATCCGTAGGGGAGGCCGCATTCGGTGTTTCCTGGGTATTGGGCGTGGCCGGTTTCTTGGCCGCCGTACAACCTCCAAAGACAAGAGATACCGCCAACAGGGCCGAGGCAAACAATAAGTAAATTTTTGCAGGTTTCATTTTGACACCCCCTTTCATCTAAGTATTTTCCCTATTGCAGCCAGTAGATATGTAATGGAAATGCAAATTATCGCATCCGCCCTATGAAAATAAATTTTTATTAAAAGCAGTTCAATTAAAAAAGGCCCTGCAAAAAGGACACAGAATGGTTCCTTTTGTGCAGCACCTTATTTTTAGTCTAAAACACTATTAACCTTTCACCTGTAGAACTTTCCGGGCCGCGGAAAGGACTCCCAGCCGAACGTATTCTTTCGATAATCCTCCCTGAAGATAAACAGCGTAGGGCTTTCTTAAGGGAGCATCGGCGCTTAATTCTATCGATGCGCCCTGTACAAAGGTACCTGCCGCCATAATCACATCATCTTCATAGCCGGGCATATAATCGGGTTCCGGCAGGGCGTGGGCGTCCACCGGGGAAGCGGCCTGCAGTCCCTGGCAGAAAGCAACCAGCCTTTCCGGAGTTTCCAGGGCAATGGATTGGATAATATCCGACCTTGGCTCATCATAGGAAGGGGATACCTTAAAGCCCAGCCGCTCAAACAGCCTGGCGACGAAAACCGCTCCCTTCAGTGCCTCCGCCACCGTATGGGGGGCTAAAAAGATGCCTTGGAATAGTAGGCGCTGGTGTCCAAGGGAAGGCCCTACCTCTCCGCCGATTCCCGGAGCGGTCAAACGGTTGGCCGCCATTTCCACCAGTTCCCTTCGTCCTACAACATACCCGCCGGTTGGCGCCAATCCCCCGCCCGGGTTTTTGATTAAGGAACCGGCGGCCAGATCGGCCCCAATCGCGGGAGGTTCCAGCATGTCCACCAATTCCCCGTAACAGTTATCTACAAAAACCAAAGCTCTTGAGGATTTAGTTTTAATAAAGGTGATCAGTTTTTTTAACTGGTCCAGGGTTAAGGATGGGCGCCAGGCATAACCTCGGGAGCGTTGTACCAAAACCACCCGGGTTTTTTCATTCAGCCCTTGTTCGATGGCCTGCCAGTCCAGTGTTCCTTCGGGAGTCAACTCCACCTGACGGTAGCCTACTCCCAGTTCCCTTAATGAACCGGGCGCGTTCCCCCGCTTGCCAATTAACTCCTCCAGGGTATCATAGGGAGAACCCTGAACAGCCAGCAATTCATCCCCGGGTCTTAACAAGCCGAAGAGGGCAAGGGCAATGGCGTGGGTTCCTGAAACAATCTGCCCCCTGACTAATGCCGCTTCCGCCCCGAAAATATGGGCATAAACCGTCTCCAAGGCTTCTCTGCCCGCATCATTGTAGCCATAGCCGGTGGTTCCCCGCAGGTGGTAGTCCGCCACCCTGGCCCGGTGGAATCCCTCTAAAACCCGGGCATGATTGTCCATGGCCCTGGCCTCAATTTCCCGGTATACCGGCTGTACTTCCGTTTCTACTTCAATTGCCAGTTTGTCCAATTGATTTAAATGCATGTGACCTCCAAGTTATTGATATAAAAATTAAGAATAGCTCCGGAGAAAATTATATTTCCTCCAGAGCTCCCGTCAAGTCTTCTCTGCTGATGGTCATCAGATCCTGTCTGGAAATCTGCCTGTTGCGTACCAGCCTGAGGGCTTGAATGCGCATAGCCCGCTCAATTAAGTTTCTTACCAGCCTGGCATTGCCGCTGTGTTCGTGACTTCGGATTTGATTTTCTAAAATTCTTTTTAATTCCTCCCAACCCAGAGGGGCCAAAACATACTGGCGCTGTTTCAACATCAAGTCGGCAATGCCCATGAGTTCCTGGATGTTGTAATCGGGAAAGGTGATATGTATGGGAAAACGGGAGCGCAGGCCGGGATTGGTTTCTAAAAAATAGTTCATTTCTTCCTGGTAACCTGCCAGGATAATAATTAAATTATCCTTATTATTTTCCATACTGGCCACCATCGAATCAATGGCTTCTTTGCCAAAATCCTTTTCACCGCCCCGGGCCAGGGAATAAGCCTCATCAATAAAGAGAATGCCACCCAGAGCCTTTTTAATCTGATCTCTGGTTTTCGCCGCTGTATGACCAATGTATTCCCCTACCAAATCGGCCCGCTCAACCTCAATTAAATGGCCTTTGGGCAGCACGCCCATTTCTTTAAATAATCTGCCGATGATTCTGGCCACCGTGGTCTTTCCGGTACCAGGATTCCCTTTAAAGATCATGTGTAAAACCATGGGCTCGTAAATTAATTTCTCTTTTTGTCTCAGCTTCTGAATTTCCGCAAAGGCTTGAATTTCCTTAACCAGCCTTTTTACACTGGATAGACCAATGAGTAAATCCAATTCACCTAAAATTTCCTGAGCCAGCTTTTTGCTGATCTCTTCATGGGTGGATGCTTTTTCCGAGCTAAAGGGATTTTTTCCGGGCGATGCGGGCATTTTAACCAAACCGCCTTGCCTGGGAGGCTCACTGCGGTTTGGCGGCGTCTGCCACATCTTTATTTTAACCAAGGTATTCACCTCCGGGCGTCTCTTTCTTCAAGGCTCTGCCGGGAATGGGAACCTCGGCAGGATCCGGGGCTCCCATGCACCTTAAGAATAGTATACGCGCCGGGTGTAAAATAGTGACCTAAAATGAAAAGCCCCTCCACCGGAGAGGCCAACCCTTTACATCGGTTTATTTTCGGAAAAGGAGGTATTTACCGGGCGAAGCGGGCTAATGGTTGATATGGCATGCTTATAAACCATCAGTTGTTTGCCGTCGCTTTCCAAAATAACGGTAAAATTGTCAAAGCCCCTCACCATGCCTTTTAATTGGAAACCGTTAATTAAAAAAATGGTTACGGGTATATTTTCCTTCCTTACCTGATTAAGAAATGCATCTTGTAAATTTATTTGCGGTTTAGTCATGGGGGGTACCTCCAAATAATAATTTTCTCTGGAAAAAAATATGGTAAAAATACTGTTCTACGTTTTAAATCAATTTCCTGCTATTTGATTGGCAATTTCATCCGATATCTTCTTTTTATTGGTAGATTGATTAAGTTCGATCCACTGAATTCTCTTATCGGCCCGGAACCAGGTTATTTGTCGTTTAGCGAAGCGCCGTGTATTCCTCTTTAGTAACTCAATGGCCTGATCCAGGGAAATTTCACCCTTCAGATAGGCGACAATTTCTTTATATCCCAGGCCCTGCATGGCTGTGGCAAAACGTCCGTATTTTTTCAGCAAGGCGGCTACCTCTTCCACCAACCCTTTTTGCACCATCAAATCCACCCGTTGTTCAATTCTCTGATACAGCAGTTGCCTTTCCATGGTCAGACCAAACATCTGCAGATTGTATTTGGGGCTTTGCATCTGCTGGCTGTACTGATATTGAGAGATGGGGTTGCCGGTCTGGATGTAGACTTCCAGAGCACGGATCACCCGTCTGAGATCATTGGGATGGAGACGGTCCGCTGTTTCACGATCCACTTCAGCCAGCTTGTTATGCATGGCCAGGGGTCCCAGGTGTTCCGCTTCCCGCAAAAGTTCCTGGCGCAGCTTCTCATCCCTGGGTGCCTGTGTAAAATCATAGTGATCAATCACCGAACGAACATATAAACCGGTGCCTCCCACCAGCATCGGGAGATTTCCCCTGTCGATAATGGCATCAATTAATGATTCCGCCGCTCTCTGGTACGAGGCTACGCTATATTCCTGGTCAGGGTTCACAATATCAATTAAATGATGGGGAATCCCCTGCCTTTCGGCCAAGGTTGGTTTGGCAGTGCCAATGTCCATTCCCCTGTAAACCAGCATGGAATCCGCAGAGATAATTTCTCCCCTTACCTTTTTTGCCACTTCAATGGATAAATCCGTCTTACCGGTTGCGGTGGGGCCTACCATTACAATTAACGGTTTCAGATCCTGCATCCGGCACCACCTTTTTTTATAATGCCATAAGCCACCGGGGAATATTTTCCTCCAACCACCTCAGGAAAACTTAAGCGTTGGAATTCCTGACTGTTCCTCTTCTCCTTCATAACCACCCTTTTCCCGGCCACCCGCAGGGCCTCCGCCACGATTTCCGGGGATAAGGGATCTCTGTTGGCCAAAGGTCTCAGAGGAGCCATGGAACTGGATTGTTCCCTGGGCTGTCGAAACATGGGGTCAAAATAAACCACATCAAAAGCATTGTCCGGCTGCTCCCGGAGGAATTCCAGATGGTGGCAGCTCAAGACTTTGATCCGGCGCATGGCCGCCAACATCTCCGGCTTTTCACCCTCATAACTTTTTAATCCTCTACGAACGATCTCCGCCACTGCCCAGGAATCTTCCAGGCCAACCACCGTGCCGGCGGGTCCGCAAATATAGCTGGCCACCAGGGCGTCGGAAGCCAGGCCCAGGGTGCAGTCCAATAGGGAATTTCCCTCCTGCAGGCCCATGGCCCCAATCATTTGATCAGCTTTCCCGGACTGCAGTTCTTTTATACGTAATTTTGCCAATCCTGGATGAAAAAACAATTCTTTCCCTTCTATTACCAGGGCCAGCCGGTCTTTCTTCACCAAAAAGACAGCTTCTGCCGCGGCCATTTCCCGGATGGTTTGTAAAGAACGTTTTTCTCTGGCAATAAAAGGGGCCTGTAACTCCCGGCTCAGCTCTAAAGCCAGGTTTGCCAAGGCTGTGTCCGAGCGCAGGCCGGTTGTAATAACCAAAGAGGGCATCATCGCTTGAACCTTTTATTCAACTCCTCCTGTGTAATTTGAATCAGCGTAGGTCGTCCGTGGGGGCAGGTATAAGGACTATGGCAGCGGGACAAACCCTCTAAAAGGGACTGAATTTCCTTATGCCCCAACCGGGTCCCGGCCTTCACTGCGTCCCGGCAGGCCATGGCGGCCGCCAGCCGGTCAATCATCAAGCTGTTGTCTAACTGTTCCGCAGGGCTGTCCTGCAGTCGATCCAGCAGGTCCATAAATAATTCGACGGGTTTTTCCGTTGTACCCGGGGGAACTCCTCTTAAAAGAAAAGTATCTCCTCCAAAGTGTTCTACTACAAAACCCATATCGCTTAAAGCAACCACATTGGCAATCAGTCGTTGCAAATGGTGATAGGGAATATCCAGGGGCACCGGCTCCAGTAGCATTTGGGACTGAACCCCCCGGGTCAATTGTTCTTTATATTTTTCATAAAAAACCCGTTCATGGGCTGCATGCTGATCAATAATATAAAGGCTGCCCTCTCCCTGGGCCAGAACATAGGTGGGAAACACCTGGCCCACCGGCCGCAGTGAAGCAAAGATGGCATCGGCGCCATAAGAGGGAGTTGTTTCCAGCAGCAGCGATCCTTTTTTTATCGGTGGAGGATCAGAAACAGTATTCTTAAAAGGCAATTCGTCCTGCTGATTTGGCTTTGGCCGGGGCTCTTCCCCTCTTAAGGTCCTGCCGGGGAAGGGCAGTTGGGTTTGCGCCGCCTCTTTCCGGCTGTTGGTGGAAACGGTCCCTGCTTTTTTTTCCTGAACAAGAGGTTTATTCTTTAATACGGAAGATGGATTCTCTTTGTAGGGTTCCGGTTCTTTGTAATCGGGTGCTTTCTCCTCCGGAGGCTTGGCCTTGCGGCCCGGCATCATTTCCCACAGCCCGGCAACCGCAGCCGGGACATTCAAATGACCCGAGAATATTTCCAGCAGTTCCTCCGCCAGTTCCTTTTCCCGGGCCAAACGTACTTCCATTTTAGTAGGGTGAACGTTGACATCCACCTGCTCCGGGTCCAAAGCAATGTGCAGAAGCGCCAGGGGAAATCTTCCGGCAGGAATCAGCGTTTGATAGGCCTGCAGCAGTAAGGAAGAAATGAAGATGCTTCGAATATACCTTTGATTGATATAAAAATTTTGATACTGCCGGGAAGCACGGGTTAATACCGGTTTGCTGATAAATCCGCGAATGGTTAAAAGCCTGCCCTGGTGGTTCATTTCGATCATGCTGCGGACATTGTCCGGACCAAAAACACTGGCTGCGGCATCCCTCAAAGAACCGTTGCCCGGGCTGCAAAAAATCACCCGGCCGTTGCTGCGCAGTTCCATCCGGACATCCGGCCTAGCCAGCGCCAGTTTGGCAAACAGATCGCTAATTTGACCCGCTTCGGCGTTAGGGGATTTCAAATGTTTTCTCCTGGCCGGAGTATTATAAAAAAGCTCCTGTACGTCAATGGTTGTTCCAACAGGGCAGCCGGCCGGCGAGACACTCAGCAGTTGTCCTCCCTCCATGCGTACCTCTGTTCCCGCCAGGTCATCCCGGGTTCGGGTTACCAGGGCCACTTTGGCTACCGAAGCGATGCTGGGCAGAGCTTCCCCCCGAAAACCCAGGGTTAAAATCCGGGTTAAGTCGCCGGCGGTTTTAATCTTACTGGTAGCATGCCTCTGAAAACAGAGTTTGGCATCTTCCGGGGACATGCCGCTCCCGTTATCAATGACTTTAATTCCGCTTAGGCCGCCTTGGATCAGTTCAACCGTAATGCGGCTGGCACCGGCATCCAGGCTGTTTTCCACCAGTTCTTTGGCCACCGAAACGGGACGTTCCACCACTTCGCCGGCGGCAATCTGGTTGGCCGTGGCTTCGTCTAATACCTGTATTTTGGACAAACTGTCACCCCTAACCGTCTGAACGAATCTCCCGCCCTTCCTCCCGCTGGTGGGTCATAAAGGTATCGGTGGTCTTATCCTGTAGGTAAACATAATTAAAACGATAATCCCGTTTCAATTGTTCATAGGCCTCCCAGCCGTCCTCCTGGCAGTATTTGCAGCCCTGAAAGGGTATGGTAATGGCCAAAATCCGGTATTTGCGGCCATCCGGATGGGAAGCCTGGGAATCAATCAGCATATAGCCCGGGCAGTGGGGGCAGACACGAACTTTTTCAATTTGTTTCTCTTCAATAAACTGTGTATCGTAATAAATGGGTTTGGTCCGTTGATAAAATTTAGCGCCTCCGGCCAGTTCCAGTTTATTCTTGGAGTGCCGGGCAGCCCAAATCTCCTGTAATTCATCCACAACCCTTTTTACTTCTTCGGTAACCCGGGGAGCCTCCTTTAACTTTTCCGGTTGATAGCCCGGCTCCCGGACAAAAGTATAATCCTTTCCGGCCAAGGCCAGCAAAATAGCCAGATTCACATAGGGCAGCGCCGTCTCAATAGCATAGCCCCCCTCCAAAACCGCTAAATCCGGTTTTAGTTTCTCGGTTAAACGGGCATAACCCTGGGCGGAGATCATCATTTGGCCTAGAGGATCCGTGAAATGATTGTCCTGACCCGCAGAATTGACCAGAAAATCCGGTTGAAAATCGGCCAGAATGGGAGAGATTAAATGATCCATCACATAATGCAAGCCCTGATCCGTTACGCCTGGAGGCAAAGGAATATTAATGGTGGAGCAGTAGGCGCCGGCTCCTCCCAGTTCGTAGGTAAAGCCGGTTCCCGGATAAAGGGTGCGGCCGTCCTGGTGGAAGGAAATAAACAAGACATCCGGATCATGATAAAAAATATCCTGGGTGCCGTCCCCGTGGTGCACATCGGTATCCACAATGGCAATTCTTTTTATGCCATGGGCCCGGCGCAGGTATTCCACCAAGACCGCTTCGTTATTAATGCTGCAAAAACCCCGGTTGCCGTGAACCACCCTCATGGCATGATGCCCCGGCGGACGCACCAGGGCAAAGCCGTTTTTAATCTCTTTGCCCACAATGCGGTCTCCCAGATTCATGGCCGCGCCGGCAGCAATGCGATGGGCTTCCAGCACCTGATCCGCCACCCCCGGAACACAGATATGGACCCTTGAAATATCATGTTCGGAGGCCAATCTTGGAGAATATTCAATGATTTCCGGTAGGTCTAGAATTCCTTCTTCAAACATTTGGTCTCTGGTATAGAGGAGTCGTTCTTCCCGTTCCGGGTGGGTGGCTGAAATGGCCCAGTCAAAGGCCGGAAAGAAAATTAAACCTGTCTTGTGATTCATTTCAGCAGCCTCCCTCCAGAACCAATGTGGCCCAGTATCCCTCTGGGCGTCTGCACTGAGATATCATAAAGTCTACCGGTTGTTTTCCAATCCCGAACAATATTAAAAACATCTTTACCGGTAATCTCAATTTCCTCAACGGTTAAATTCATTTTTTGCGCTCTTTTTACCAACCACTCTTTGGCTAGTTCCACCGCGCCGATTTCATCCAGGGTTCCGGCCAGTTTGCCCTGGTAACCTTCTTCTTCAATACTAAAGATTTTTCTTTCCGTGTCGGCTCGCAGTGTAACCTGTAGCGTAGGCTTGGCCACGGCGGCACCAATGGCGTTGGCCACCGGCGCATAGGGGGGGAGTACCGGTGAGCAGCCCATCCGGGCGGCAATTTGGGGAATAAAACCCAATGCCCCGCCTCCTACGCCAACCACATTCTGGGGTCTGAGCCTTTTCTTTTGCAATACTTCCCAAACCCGGTAGGCCGGTTCCCGCTCCCATTCCTTAAACATTTGTTCAATTTCAGCCACCACCGTATCAACGACTAGATTGACAATGGTGTGGGCCACCTCCATGGGACTCAGGCCCACCGGAGCACCAAGCTGTTCCATGGCCTCCCGGGCCCGGTCCTCATCCCCCAGCTTGGTCATCCCCATGACCCGCAGGGCATCTGTGGGCGTGGGCAAGGGTCCACCCAAACAATAAGCCTGACCCATCCGTTCAGAATAGATAATAAACTGCCGCCCCACTCTTTCCACCACACTGTCCCCGCCAACCGGCACAGCCTTTACGGAAAGAGCCCGAACCTGGGTGAAACGGTCACCAATTTTGGCTCCTTTGGAAGCCAGCAGGGGCTGACCGGAAAGGATTAAGGCCAGATCCGTGGTGGTTCCGCCGATATCCACCACCATGGAAGTCTCTCCCGGCGGAGTAAGCGCCTGAACACCCAGGGTGCTGGCAGCCGGACCGGAGAAAATAGTTTCTACCGGTACCTGTTCGGAGGCAATAAGAGGCAGAGTACCGCCATCGGCTTTTAAAATAAAGACACTGCCCGAGATGCCCCTGCGGTCCATAGCATCCCGTACGGCATTGGCAAAATAATGATATTTCTCCCGGGTGGCACAGGTTAACATGGTGTTGGCAATACGACGGGGGAAGTTTAGTTTGCCTCCCGCCCGGTAACCCATTTCAATCTGCCAGTCCGGGTGGTGCTTGGCAATCAAGTCCGCAACCTCCAGCTCATGGGCATTGTTGCGGGTGGAAAATTTACCTACTACAGCAATTTTTTTAAAGCCTTTGCTTTCCAACCACCTCAGGGCTTCTTTTATTTCCTCTTTATTTAAGGGAATGATTTCGCGACCACGGTAATCAATGGCTCCGGACAGGAAATAGACATCGTCTTGTTGCCGGATATCCGCAAAGGTACGGCCAGGACCCGGCATCAGGATAACTCCCACCGGGTCATACTTTTTTTCAGCGATCAAATTGGTAACAATGGTGGTGCTAAAAACAACCCGTTCAATTTTTTCGCCGGGTATTCCCTTTAACAACCTGTCCAACGCATCTCCCAGGGAGATCCATAAATCGTCCTGGGTTTCCACCTTGGCCGTAGCACGAACAGCACTGCCGTCCAACAAAACGGCATCCGTGCAAGTACCTCCAACATCAATGCCGATAAACATGGCCGGGCCTCCTAATCAAAAGGATTCATCTACCTGAACTGAGAAAATCATGGTTATTTGCAAGAATATCCAAAGTTTCTTATTACTTCAGTTTATCATATCCTTCATTATAATGACATGAAAAAATGGAACAGGCCTTAATTCTGGCTTTTCAACTTTCTTTGCAATTGATATAAAAAGTTTAAACAGTCAATGGGAGTCATACTGGAGATATCCAGCGCCAACACTTCTTTCTTTAAAGCATCGTCATTCTGCCGGACAAACAGGGATAATTGTTCGGCTGCGGCAGCAGCGGACTGCGCTTTCCCCGCCACCACTTCCTGACTGGCCCGCTGATGAATCTCCAGTTGGCCCACCAACTGATTGGCCCTGGAAATTATTTCACCGGGCAGCCCTGCCAGTTGGGCACAATGGACGCCGTAGCTTTTGCTGGCCTGGGCCCGGATCACCTTTCTTAAAAAGGTTACTTCATCCCCCTGTTCCCGCACCGCCGTAGCAAAATTTTTTAAGCCCGGGAGAATTCCTTCCAGTTCGGCCAGCTCGTGATAATGGGTGGAAAACAGGGTTCGGCAGCCAATGACGTCATGAAGATATTCAATGACCGATTGGGCAATGGCCATTCCTTCCAGGTTGGAGGTTCCTCTTCCCAGTTCATCAATAATCACCAGACTTTTATCCGTGGCATGATCAATAATTTGTTTGGTTTCCTGCATTTCCACCATAAAGGTACTCTGACCGGAACGAAGATCGTCCGAAGCTCCCACCCGGGCAAAAATCCTGTCCACCGTGCCAATTTTAGCCCGGGCGGCAGGAACAAAGCTCCCCACCTGAGCCATTAATACAATGTGGGCCACCTGCCTCTGGTAAGTACTTTTCCCTCCCATATTGGGTCCGGTAATGAGGCCCAGTCGATTCAACCCACCATCCAGAAGAGTATCGTTGGGTACAAATCCCCCGGGCCCCAGGGCGATTTCCACCACCGGGTGCCGCCCTTCCAGGATATCAATGACGCCGTCGTCGGTAATTTCAGGACGGACATAGCCCTGGCGGGAAGCCACTTCCGCCAGGGCTACCAGTGTATCCACCGTAGCTAAGAGGATGGCGGTGTTTTGAATTCGGTCTACTTCTGCCGCCACCCGGTTGCGAAGGTCCACAAAAAGGGTGTATTCCAGATCTACCAGCCGGTCTTCCGCTCCCAGAATCATACTCTCGTATTCCTTTAAGTCCGGGGTAATAAAACGTTCGGCATTGGCCAGGGTTTGACGGCGCTGATAATAATCCGGCACCAAGTTTAAGTTGGCCCGGGTTACCTCTAGATAATAACCAAAAACCTTATTAAACCCGACCTTTAGAGATTTAATGGAGGTCTTTTCCCTTTCCCGGGCTTCCAAACTGGCCAGCCAATTTTTTCCATCCCGGGCGGCGGAGCGCAACTGGTCCACTTCCGGATGAAAGCCTGTTTTAATTAAGCCTCCTTCCCGCAGTGAAACCGGCGGATTTTCCGCCAGGGCGACATTCAATAATTCTTTTAAGTCGGTTAAGCAGTCAAAACGGTCGTAGATTTTGCGCAGCAAACTGCATTGACAGTCTTTTAAAGCTTGACGCAGCAGGGGCAGTTTTTCCAGTGAAGCCAGCAGAGCCAGCATGTCCCGGCCGTTGGCGCTGCCATAGGCCGCCTTGGCGGTCAAGCGCTCCAGATCGTAAATATGTTTCAAAGACTGGGTTAATTCATCCCGCAGCAGAGCGGAATGAACCAGTTCCGCCACCGCATCCAGTCGGTCATTGATTCTGTTAATGTCAATAAGGGGCTGCTCCAGCCATCTCCGTAGCATCCTTCCCCCCATGGCGGTTTTGGTGGCATCCAAAACACCCAGCAGGCTGCCTTTTTTTTCGCCGTCCCGGATATCCCGGCTGATTTCGAGGTTTCTACGGGCAACCCCGTCCAGAACCATAAAGGAACCCGGCGTATAACGGGAGATACTGGTAATATGATTTAATTTGCGCCTCTGGGTGCGGATCAGATATTCCAGCAAACCTGCCGCCGCACCGGTAACCGCAGGATTGGCCTGTAAAAAGTCGTCGCTGACTTTAGGGCCAAAATGTTGTTTTAAAGTAGGGATGGCGGCCTCAGGACCAAAGGCCCGGCTTTCCAGGGGAGTAACAACTAAACCGGCGGCCTCCTGAAGCCGGAGGCCGGTGCTTATTTGATCTTCCGGGACAACAATTTCACGGGGTGCAAGTCTTTCCAGTTCGTCCTTCAGGACATCCGGGGCATACTGCCCCTCCAGTTGCGTTACCTGGAACAGCCCCGTGGATAAATCAGTCAGAGCCAGCCCGATTATATTCCCCGGGTAGCGGTAAATAGCCACCAGATAATTATTTTCCTTATCGTTTAACGAGCTGCCGTCCATGACCGTCCCCGGCGTGACAACCCGGATCACTTCCCGTTTCACCAGACCCTTGCTGGCTTTGGGATCTTCCACCTGCTCACAGATGGCCACTTTGTACCCTTTTTCAATGAGTTTATGAATATAATTATCCGCCGCATGAAAGGGAACTCCACACATGGGGACCTTTTCCGGCTGCCCCGCATCCCGCCCGGTCAGTGTAATTTCCAACTCCCGGGAAGCCAGTTTGGCATCTTCAAAAAACATTTCGTAAAAATCGCCCAGCCGAAAAAATAAAATGGCATCCGCATATTGCTCTTTAATTTCTAAATATTGCTCCATCATAGGAGTTAAGGCCATAAGGATCCCTCCTGTCCCCAATTATAACATAGACCAAGAGGCAGAAAAAGGAAAAGGCCTCGGGGATCAATAGATATAAGCCGATAAAAATGAAGTCCAGTTTTCCGGCTCGGCCAAGCCCGGGAAACTGGACATTCATAAAAATGCGTGTCATAGAACTACGACAGTTATTAGCCTCAAGAATGGGGGCCGCAACTGGAACAACTGGAGCAACTTTGCGATTCCTTCGGCTTCCCTTCAATTCCTTCACTGATGGTTTCGTTCACCTGATTCAGGAATTTTTGAAATTGGTCCTGGATTTCAGCAAATTCCCTGATCAAAGTATTTTCCATCATTTGTTCTTCCAGGGCATAAACATCGTTTAACTGGGCTTCGGTTAATTCCTGACCCTGCATGCGGACCATCTGATGGTTCCGCTGTAGATCCTGAAACTTTTCTATTAACATCACCGCATCCACATCAGCCATCATGCTGGCCTCTTTTTCCCGCATCATCTTGTAGTTGTCGGAGCCGGCAATTAATTTCCCTAACTCCAGAGCCTTTTCGATGACGATATCGCTCATTATTTCACCTCCCCCGGTTGTTGATTAGAATTAGCACATGTCCATGGTATTGTGCGGTACCTGTTCTCCTTCCAGCAAGTTCAACCGTCCTTGTTTAATTCGTACAGGCACCAAAGATCCGCTGAGTTCAAGGGGTCCGTCAAACACCACCAGCTTGTTCGTTCGGGTACGTCCGGCCAGCCGGTCCGCATTGCTTTTGGTGACCCCCTCCACCAATACTTCCAGCACCTTGCCCTCTTCCATCCGGTTATTTTCAAAGGAAATTTTATTTTGCAGTTCAATTAATCGCTGAATTCTTTCACTTTTTATGGCCTCGGGAACCTGTTCCATTTTAGCCGCGGGAGTTCCGCTGCGGGTATTATAGATAAAGGTAAAAGCGCTGTCAAACCGCACCTGTTGAACGAGATCCAGGGTTTGCTCAAAATCTTCTTCTGTTTCGCCCGGAAAGCCCACCATAATATCCGCGGTAATGCTGGCTCCCGGCACCGCCCTGCGGATTTCCCGAATGAGCTCCAGGTAATGCTCCCGGGTATAGCCCCGGTTCATTTGTTTAAGGACGCGGTTGCTCCCGGCCTGAACGGGCAGATGATAATGCTCACACACTTTCCGGCAGGAGGCAATGACCTGGATTAGTCTCCGGTCAAAATCCCTGGGATGGGAAGTCATAAACCGGATCCGCTCCAAGCCTTCTATTTGATCCAGGTCCAGCAGTAAATCCGCAAAACGATAAGTATTTTCCAGGTCTTTACCGTAGGAATTTACATTCTGACCCAGCAGGGTCACTTCTTTGTAGCCTTCCTTAACCAGTTCTTTTATTTCCTTAAAGATATCCTCCGGTTTACGGCTGCGTTCACGACCGCGCACATAGGGAACAATGCAATAAGAGCAAAAGTTATTGCAGCCATACATGATGGTAACCCAGGCCTTTAGCTTGTCCTTCCGGCGCACCGGGACATCCTCGGCAATGCCTTTTTCAGAGGTCCAGATTTCCAGGACCGCTTCTTTATTTTCCTGAACCTGCTGCAGCATCCGGGGCAGTTCGTGGACATTATGGGTTCCAAAAATCAAATCCACAAAGGGAAAACTGTGCCGGATTCTCTTCGCCGCATCCTCCTGTTGGGTCATACAGCCGCAGACACCGATGATTAGATTGGGATTGGCGGTTTTTCTCTTTCGCAAACGGCCCAACAGCCCGAACACTTTGCTTTCCGCCGTTTCACGGACACAGCAGGTATTCAGGATAATAATATCCGCATCCTCCTGGGACTCGGTGGGGGAATAACCCAAATCCTCCAGCATGCCTGAAAGAGATTCGGAATCTCTTTCATTCATTTGGCAGCCAAAGGTTAATATGAGATAGTATTTTTCTGCTCTGTCCATGAAAAGTTAGCTCCTGATTATTTCAACATTTTACCATTGCATTATACCTTAATTTTTACCCTAGGACAACTGAGGAGATTCAATAGAGGAGGGGTGAGCTTATGACAGCATTTGAAGCGTTGCTGTTGATGCTGACTTTCGGCATCTTGATGGTTGCAATGTTGTCGCATGATAGAAAGAAGCAAACCTCCTTTGAGCCTCAAAGCAAGGAGGTCTGCTTCCATTAGATATCTGAGCCAGCCCCCCTTGGGAGGGCAGCTATTGTACAATACCTATCACCCCTTGGAAGCATTAAACAACCCGCAATGGCAGCGTCCCTCTTTACGAACAAAACCCTTACGGGTTTCCAAACAGGGGCAGATGTTTTCCGGGATGTTATCAAATTTACAGGGACAGAAAAAATCTCCAAACTGCTTTTTCTTTTCCATTAAACCTTCCAGGACCATTCCTCTGTCTTCATTAAACACAAAGCCTCTTAATTTGGCGAAAGCTTCAATGCGCTGCTCAATTTCCTCTTGGGGCGGCTGTTCTAATTTTCTGGCCGAAATTTCCGGTTCCACTTCGGTTACTTCCAGTTTGGCGCCACAAACCGGGCAGATAACAACTTCTTGAGGTTTCAGGTGGCCCTCCTGGAGGAAGGCCACCTGACATACCGGGCATAAAATCTTATGCTTCATTGCGTAGCACCTCAAGAATTTTTTCAGGATCGTAACCCTGAATCACTTTATCCCCTACCAAGACAACCGGAAATTTTCTCTCGCCGGTCAGTTTGTCCACTTCGCTTAAGGCCTGCTCCTGTTCTTGCCCTCTAAGCAGATCTACTTCAATAGCCTTAAAATCCACTTGGTTTTCCGTAAGAAAATTTCTCACTTTTTTGCACCAGGGGCAGGTACTTAATGCATAAACCACAACCATGACGATCCCTCCATATGCTTGTATATCACAATGCTTGAGTTTATTATAGATATCTATTTCCATTGCTGCAATGTACAAGGGAGTAAAGTTAAGAACAATGTAAGAATTCCCTGTTCCAAACTTGCCTTTGATCCATCGCTGCAAATAAATTTTAAAACCCTCCACCGGATAGAGGGTTTAACTGACAAGTGAATCTATATTATTATAATAATTTTTTTCCGCTTTGCAAAATCAGTTCCATTAAGGCGGGGATATCGAATGTAACATTTGGCAGCACCCAAAAAGCCAGAGCCACAATCATTACTGAAAGAAAAGCAACGATTAATTTCTTCATGCCCAATCCTTCCTTTCATATGTAAATAAGAAATGCAAATAAAAATTACTTATTATTATAAAAACCAAAGATTAAAAATTGCTGAAAATAAGCTTAAAAATCACTTTATCTTTAAAACCATTTTAATCAAATTTTGTAACGGTTACCATCCGTCAGCCGACAGAGCAGGTTGGTTAATTCATTTTGGTTCCCGGAATCATGGGGTCCCCGCTTCGTACATCCACAATAGCGGGCTTGCCGCAGTGCAAAGCGTCTAGGAAAGCAGCACGCAATTCATCGGCATTTTCTACGGTAAACCCTTCACCGCCGCAGGCTTTAGCAAAAGCGGCAAAGTCCGGATTATGCAAATAAACCCCATGGGGAATTAAATTTCCGACCATCATTCTATTTTTCTCTTCAATCAGCCCTCCGTTATTTACAACCACAATCATCACCGGCAGGTTATATTTTACCGCTGTTGTAAAATCCGCCAGCAGCATGCCCATTCCGCCGTCTCCCACCAGAGCCGTCACCTGCCGATTTGGCTCCGCAATCTTTGCGGCCAGGGCAGCGGGCAGTCCAAAGCCCATGGTGCGCCATTTGCCGGAGAGCAAAATTCGCTGCTCTTGGGGTATGAAATTCCGGCCAAACCATATGGTATGATCACCGGTGTCCAGACAAATCACCGCTTCTGCTGCAACAACTTCACCAAGGCTTTGCACAATTTTTGCCGGCGGCACCCTCGGGTCCTTTCCATTGGCTTCTCTTTGCACCTGCAGGTGCCAGTCAAGATGTCCTTTATGAAGGATCTTGGACCAATCTTTACGTTCAGCAGGTTGAATAAAGGAGGTTATTTCCGGCAGCAGGTTTTCAGCCTTTCCTGCCAAACCATAATCCGCCGGAGAGCTGCCGCCTATATTGGCCGGCTCATGATCCAGTTCAATGACGGTAATGTTTTGAGGAATGTAGTCCTCGGGCCACCAATTCACTCCCACCCGGAAACATACATCCGCTTGTTTTAAAATTGCCTCCGCGCTCGAACTGCCGGCATGTCCCAACCCTCCCAAAGCCAGAGGATGATCGCCGGGAAAAACGCCCATGCCGCCAAGGGTATGGATCACTCCGGCCCCCCATTTCTCCGCCAGCTCCCGTAAGGGTTGAACGGCCTTTCTTGCTCCTGCGCCGGCCAGTATAACCGGTTTCTGGGCCTGATCAAAAATTTTTGCCGCTTCCTTAACCACTTGTAAATTGGAACGGGTTTCCGTAAATAAATAGGGCTCCGGAGGACGGATTTCTTCCAGGCAGGGCAGTGGAAAGACATCCAAAGGAACACAAAGGTGCGCGGCCATCCTTTTGCTTAGAGCAGACCGGAAAGCCCGGTCCATTAGCTTTACCGTGGCTTGGGGATCCACCAATAAGGTACTATAGGAAACCAGCGGTTGAACCAGAGTCTGCTGGTCAATATATTGCTTTTTCCGGGTGCCCATATCTTTTCTGGCCACTTGACCGGTGATGGCCACTACCGGTACCCCGTCTTTTTGCGCATCGGCCAGCCCGTTCAGCAAATGAACCAATCCAGGGCCGGAGGTTGCCGTGCAAACCGCCACCTGTCCGGTAAGTTTGGCGTAGGCAGAGGCCATTAAGGCGGCTGTTTCTTCATGTCTTACGGCATAAAAATGAATTTTGGGCTGGTGGGCAAGGGCATCCAGCAGGTGAAAAATACCGTCCCCCACCACGCCAAAAACTTGTTTCACACCCCAATTTACCAATTGGTCCACCATCACCTGAGCCACAGTTTTTGCCACTTTATCCCTCCTATGGAATGGTAGTTTTTCCAAAAAGGAATGAAACATGTAAGCAAATGCTTCTTAATGGGAATCTTTCCGCATTCTTCACAAATGACCCAACCAATCCATATATTGAAATATAAACTGCAAGGAAGAAGGAGGTCATATTAATGACTTGGCTGCTCATTTTATTGGGCTTATTATTATTGATTGTTTTAATTGGCTTGGCATTGTTGATAATCTGTGGATTTTAAAGCCTTACATCCCGCCCCGGCGGGATTTGCTTTGTACTTATAAAATACAAACCGCCGGAATTTTCGGCGGTTTGTATTTACGCTACCTGATTATGATTTTTTACCCTTCTTAGCCCATTCCATTTCTCTTAACTGCACCCTGCGAATTTTACCGCTGACGGTTTTGGGCAGGGAATCTACAAATTCAATCTCTCTAGGGTATTTATAGGGTGCAGTGACAGACTTAACATAATCCTGGAGTTCCTTTACCAGTTGGGGAGACGGCTGGTAACCCTCGGTGAGAACCACAAAAGCTTTGACAATTTCTCCCCTAAGTTCATCGGGACTTGACACCACCGCAGACTCAGCCACTGCCGGATGTTCAATGAGTGTGCTTTCCACTTCAAAAGGCCCGATGCGATAACCGGCAGCTAAAATAACATCATCAGACCGGCCCACAAACCAAAAGTAGCCATCTTCATCCTTTACGGCCCGGTCTCCGGTAATGTACCAGTTCCCCCGAAAGCAATTCTGGGTCCTTTCAGGTTCCTGCCAGTACTCTTTAAATAGCCCTGCAGGACGCTCCGGCCGGATCTTGATGGCGATGTCCCCTTCCTTCCCGGGAGGCAAAATATTACCGGCGTCGTCAATCACTTCAACCTCAAATCCCGGGGCAGGTTTTCCCATGGAACCGGGCCGGACCGGTACACAGGGAAAATTGCCGATAACCAGAACCGTTTCTGTTTGCCCATAGCCATCCCGAATGGTAATGCCCGTGGCTTCTTGCCAGGTGTTGATTACCTCCGGATTCAGGGGCTCTCCCGCCCCGGTACAGCTCCTTAAAGAAGGGAACTTGTACTGCGTTAAATCTTCCAGAACCAGCATCCGGTAATTGGTGGGGGCGCCACAGAGGGTGGTGATGGGGTATTTTTGTAAAATTTCCAGACAACGCTTGGTCTTAAAGCGGGTCTCGTGATGCACAAACAGAGCCGCTCCCATATGCCAGGGCCCAAAAAGACTGCTCCAGGCGGCTTTTCCCCACCCGGTATCCGATAAATTCCAGTGCAGATCTTCAGGAATAAGATCCAGCCAGTATTTTCCGGTTACCTTATGAGCATAGGGATAACTGCTGTGGGTATGTAAAGTCATTTTAGGGTTTCCGGTAGTTCCCGAGGTGAAAAATAAGATGGCCGGTTCATCACTTCGGGTTTTTATGCTTTTAAAATCCTCCGGATACTGCTGGAGTTCGGTTTGGTAATGGAGCCAGCCTTCCCTGGGGTTTTCCACCACCATCTTAACTTTGACCGTGGAAAGTTCTTCTTTTATCTCATCGATTTTTTCAGCGGTACGCTGATCGGTAATAATTGCCGCTGCCGCCGCCGTTTCAATGCGGTAGGCTAAGTCTTTGACGGTAAGCTGTACAGTACCGGGGCTAACAATGGCGCCCACCCGGAGACAAGCTAAAAAGGTTTCCCACCACTCTATATAGCGGGGCATGATCAGAATCACAACATCCCCGGCTTTAATTCCCTTATGAGTTAAAATATTGGCCAATTGTTTGGAACGCTGGGAAAAATCTTTAAAGGTCCTCCTTATTTCATGATCATCCTCATCAACCCAGAGCATGGCCAGCTTGTCCGGCTCCTCGGCCCATTTGTCAATAATATGTTCTGCGAAATTAAAGTATTCCGGCACATTCCATTGAAAATTCTCTTTTTCCTGCTGATAGTCTGTCATGTTCTGAGCCATACGTTTCCCTCCATTTTTTAACCCTTTAAATTCAAAATTAACTGACTAGTTTTAAAATTAATTATATCAGATCATGTCAAGATTTATGGACATATTTATAGGGCCGTTAGGCCCTGTATTTTACATGTTTTTAAAGTTATCTTGATACCACTGTATCGTTTTCTGCAAGCCTTCTTCCAGGGTTGTCCGGGGCTTCCATTTTAACAGCCGGTGGGCTAGTGAAATATCCACCCGGTAATCAAAAGGGTCCTCCGGGGAATAATCCAAGGCACCGATTTTTAGCAGGGACTGTCGTCCCATCAAGCAGCCAACTTTTTCCGCCACCTCACGGATGGAGATGGATCTGCCGCTACCAATGTTTAGGACACGCCCTCTGGTTTCCGGTTTTTCTGCGACCAAACATAAAGTTTCCACCAAGTCATCCACAAACAAAAAATCTCGTTTCTGCTCTCCGGCGGTCATGGCAAAGGGCTGTCCTTGGGCCAGCGACTCCATTAACTGGCCCAGAAAAAGGTGATTCCTCTGCCCGGGACCGTAGACCAGGGTCGGACGGACCACAGAAATAGGATCATTAAAATAACGGTGATTCAGGAGAGCCCATTGGTTGGCCGCAGCCTTGGAAGCGCCGTAGGCGGAAACAGGACAAGGGGGTTGATCTTCCCGGAAGGGCCCCGGCCCGAGGCCATACTCCTCGGTACTGCCCAGCAGCACAATGGCTCGGCAGGAGGATTCCTGCAGGCAACCCAGCAGGTTCATGGTAGCCGTTAAATTACCCTGATAGGCCTGTTGCACAATCTTCCGGGTTTTTCCCCGGGGTCTGACCCCGGCCAGGTGAAAGACCTGGTCCGGGCTAAATTCCTTTATGATTTTCCGGAGACGGACCTCATCCAAAAGGTCACCGCAAAGGAGGCTTACCTTATGGGTTGGCATAAAGGAAAGGGGGTCTTTATTTCTAACCAGGGCGCCGATTTCCACTGTTTCCCCAGTCAGCCTCTTTAGCAGGTGCCGGCCAATAAATCCTCCCGCCCCGGTTACCAAAATCCGCTGCTTCTTTACCCCACAACCTTCATCCTCTCAAAGAAATCACGGTACCAGGCAATGGTCTCCACCAAGCCTTCCGGCAATTCCCATTGGGGATACCATTCCAAACGGCTTCTGGCTTTACTGCTGTCACTGTACTGATGCGGAATTTCACCGTTGAAAAAACTTTTTCCACGAATATCGGGTTTTAAAGACAGCCCTGCAGCCTTGACCACAGCTTCTACGATTTCCAGCACGCTATAAGGCCGGTGGGGACCAAAATTAAAAGCCTGGCCGGCGACCTCCTGCCGGTGAACATTGCGAGCTAAGACCAGATAAGCTTCAACAGCATCCCGTACATAAATATATTCCCGCAGGGGAGTGCCATCACTACGGATCACCGGTGTCCTGTTCTGTAACAGGGATTGAATGGTGCCCGGTATAATACGATTGAAATTTAGATCGCCCCCGCCAAAGACATTGGCCAGTCTGGAGACCGCCACAGGCAATCCATAGGTATGGTAAAAACTCCGGGCAATTAGATCGGTACAGGATTTGGAAACATCATAGGGGTGCCTGCCTTCCAACGGGTGTTCCTCGATATAGGGTAGATCCTCCCGCTGCCCGTAGGCCTTATCGCTGGAGGCTACCACCACTCGCTCCACGGTGGGTGAAAGGCGGCAGGCCTCCAGTAAAGTCCAAGTTCCCCGAATATTGGTTTCAAAGGTAGACATGGGCGAACGGTTGGCAATGGTCACAATGGTTTGGGCCGCCAGATGGAAAACAGTGTCCACTTCATATTCCGCCAGTACACGGTTGATCAGATGAAAATCCGTAATATCCCCAAAGGTAAGGTTTATCTTTTTATGAATACCCTTTAAAAAAAGATAACTCTTTGGCACATGGTCCCGGACAATACCAACGATGCCGGCTCCTTCCTCAACCAGTCGTTCCGTTAACCAGCTCCCGATCATTCCGGTGCATCCGGTTACCAGGACAGATTTACCCTGCCATTCCCCCATCATTTCCAAACCTCCCAAGGGGCCTTTCCCCCACGCCAGAGTTGATTAAGTTGTTCCATATCCCGGTAGGTATCCATGCACTGCCAGAAACCCCCATGTTTAAATATTCTTAGCTGCCCGTCCCGGGCCAAACGCTCCAGGGGTTCTTGCTCCAACACGCAAGTTTCTTCACTGGTCAGATAACTAAAAAATTCCCGTCGGAAAACAAAAAATCCCCCGTTAATCCAACCCTGTTTCACTTGAGTCTTTTCACGAAACTCCTGTACCCTGTCCTCCACAACATCCAACTCACCAAACCTTGACAGGGGGCGAACTCCGGTTACCGTGGCGATGGCACCGTGATTCCGGTGGTAGGCTGCCAGTTTCTGCACATTGACATTGGCCAGACCGTCTCCGTAGGTCACCATAAAATCGGGATCATCGCCAATATAGTTTTCAATTTTCTTTAGCCGGCACCCGGTCATGGACTCCATTCCGGTATCCGCCAGGGTCACCCGCCAATCCAAACAGGGTTTTTTGTGCAGGGATATTTGATGTTCTTTGGAAAATTCAACGGTAAAATCACTGTTCATTAATTCATAATTTAAGAAGTACTGCTTAATCATTTCCCCCTGGTAGCCCAGGCATAAGATGAAATCCTTAAAACCATAAAAAGAATAAAGATTCATGATGTGCCAGAGAATGGGCTTTTCTCCGATTCCCACCAAGGGTTTGGGTCGGAATACCGTTTCTTCTTTAAGCCGGGTCCCCTTCCCGCCACACAATATCGCTACCTTCATGCCTGCTCCTCCTTAACCGATAGGCGGTCATGTTACGCAAAAATTCCCACACCGTACCCATTTTTACGTTTGAGGAACCCCCCTGGCGGGAGTGAAATACAACCGGTATTTCTGCCACCGCTACCCCCAGGGAACTGGACTTAAGCAAAATTTCCGCATCGAGAAACCAGTCTTTGCTGGAAAGATTTAACCGGTTATAGAGGCTTCGGGTCATGATTTTAGGTGTGGCATTAATGTCTCCAACATTTACCTTAAATGTATATACAAAAAGCTTATTAAATATGAGAGATATAATATTTCTCAATAAGCCGTCCTTTCTTTTAAACCGTCTTGCTTTGCACAGCGAGTGATGACCTTTGATCATTTCCTGATAAACCCGTACCACATCTCCCGCTTCAATTTGTCCGTCTCCGCCCATAAACCCCAGATATTCCCCACTGGCCCAGCGCAACCCGTTGATAATCCCCCAGCCGTATCCCTGGTTGCGGCGGATTCGAATCACTTTAATCCGGGGATCTTCTTCAGCCATTTTAAGTAAAATTTCACCGGTGTGATCGGTGGAGCCATTGTCCACCAGCACCAGTTCATAGTTAATCCGGGCACGGTTGAACTCTTCCTGAAGCTCATCAACAACCTTTTTAGCCACCTCCCCTTCGTTATACATGGGAATAATTAAAGATAGTTTTGCCTTTTGAGCAGACATGAATAGGCTCCTTTTACCAGCAATATATTTTCCAATACCGAGTTTCACCAGGATGATACCGCTCTATACCCGGTATAACCCGGAAATAATTGGTAATAATAACCAAACCATAGTAAATAAGACCAACTATATGAAGTCAAGAGAAAAATAAGAGAAGGAAGTAAAAAGTAGTAGCGAAAAAAGGCATGCTTAAGCAAACTGTCGGGATATCCGGCAGCAAAAAGAGAAAGGAACGGTTAGGCCTGAGGGATAAAAATGGAGTTGTTTTTAAGCAGACTGAAGATCACACGAACAAGTTTTTTGCCGACATGGCTCAAAGCGACAAATTGATGCTTACCTTCGGATTTTTTCTTCGCCATATAAGACTTGAAGGTGGGGTCGCGCATGGCAATAAGTCTAGCGGCGTTTATTAAAGCCCAGCGGAGATAAGAGGAACCGCGCTTGACCATCGGAGTGGAATTGGCGGAGAACTTACCGGACTGATAAGTAGAAGGGTCCAGACCGGCAAAAGCAAGGAGCTTAGCCGGAGTGGCAAAGCGAGTAATGTCGCCGACCTCGGCCAGGATGATGGCTCCAAGGGTATAAGAAATGCCCGGTACCGTGAGAATGGGAGAATCGAGCTCCACCATAACCTCCCTGATGCGGGCATCAATGGCAGTGATCTGAGTCTGGAGAAAACGGACGGTTTGAATCGTCTGGACCAGCTCGAAGCTGAGCGCAGGAGAGCAGGAACCGATAGAAACCTTGGCAAGCTCACGAATCTGGATCGCCTTCTCTCTGCCATACCTTCCTTGTGAGGCTTCTGCAAGGAGGCTCGTAAGGCGAGTCAAATGACATTGGGCGATGGCCTGAGCGGAGGGGAACTGGCTGAGGAGGGCAAGACAAGAATTCTGATGGATGGACCAGACGGCCGTATGAAGCCGGAAAGAGGATCGTAAGCTGCCGGTTATAGGACGTTTTCAGTTTAGAGCGTATAGAAAGCAGACGAAACCGGTGCCGGGTTAGTGCTTTCAGCTCGGAGATATGATATGATGCGGGAGAATAGGGCTTGGTGTCATCGGAGAAGAGCATGGCAGCCAGGAATCTTGCATCCGACTTGTCGGTCTTGGTTTTTCTCAGAGTCTGTGCCTTACGGTATAGATTGACATGGAGGGGATTGAAGGTAGTGACTTCAAACCCCTGTCCAATGAGAAAGTTTGTGAGATTCGTGCTGAAATGGCCGGTGGATTCCAGCCCTATTTTTACGTTTAGAGATCCGGAAGCCGATTTTAAGGAAACGATGTTGCTTATCAGCGTCTCAAAACCGTTGCGGTCATTGGTAAAGGTGAAGTTTTCAAAGAGGGCGGAGCCATCGCGATTCAGGATGCAGCAGTCGTGTTTCCGGGACGCTACATCGATACCCACGTAGATCAAAGAATCATCTCCCATTGATTGATTTTGGCGCTGTGTGTCCACGCACTTCATGCTGAATGTATCCTTGTCCGATATGAAGCGTCCAATGCGCTATCCAACCGATAAACAAATGAGCATGAAGCTGTGGTTGTAGCCTCTAAGGTATAACCAGTCGGCCGTACCGCTGTAGGTGATCAAACCAATCCACAGCGCAGACAACATTTTAACCCATAATCGGGAGAAAGGTAATGGAGCCCTTTCCGGACTCCATTATACAAGGTGAAAGCATGAAAAACCGGTTGATGTCAATCTTTTTTTTAAATATCTCTAATAGCGGTTTTTTGCTAACGGGTCTCTGGTTCCTCCTGCTGTTACCCAGCTTGATCGGTTATTGGGGCGGCTATCCATTGAATCCGCTTTCCTCCTCCTATGTACTGATAAATCAACTGGAGTGGCTGCAACGGCTGGGGCAGTCTTTATTCCTCGGATTGATTTTTGGGGGCGTTTTTTTCCTTTACTTTTGTTCTATCGGGGCAAAGGCAAAAGTGAAGGAAAAAAAGAGCATTTTGGGTTGGACTGCTGTTTTTACACTTATTTTAGTCTTGACCTTTCCCTTTGCTTGCCAGGATGTTTTTTATTATATGTCCACCGGCCGCCTGCAAAGCTTTTACCAGGTAAATCCTTACCTCACTTCGGCCCGGCAAATCAGCGGGTGGTCTTCCGATCCCTTTTTAAGCAGCACCGGCTGGGGTTTTTTAACCAGTGTTTATGGCCCCCTCTGGACGGCTATAAGCGGTTGGACGGTATCTCTGGCCGGAAATCATTTCTATCCGGCGCTCTTTTTATTTAAGCTTTTAGCCGGGCTGGTTCACTTATTCAACACCGCTCTGGTAGGCCTGACAGCCCGTAAAATCAACTTAAATCCGGCTCAAGCCATGTTAATCTACGGTTGGAATCCCTTACTTCTATTTGAACTTCCAGGTCACGCTCATAACGATGCTCTTTTGCTGACCTTTTTAATTTTAGCGGTTTATGCCCTTTCCACTGTACGGGGGATTTTTACCCTTCCGGGTTTGATCTTGGCTGCCTTGATAAAATATACTCCCGTCCTGTTGATCCCTCATTTTGCCTTGTGGCTATACCAAAAGGGACGACAGCAGGCCCTCCTTTGGGGAAGCCTTCTGTCCTTAGGAGTAATTTCCCTGACTTTTTACCCTTATTGGGAAGGCCTTAAAACCCTGGAAGGATTAAACCGGCAAATAAATTTCTACTCCATTAAATCCCTGCACGCCTTAATTTCTGCGATCCTTTACCAACTTTTTCCCGGTTATCCCAAGGAGATTCTCTTTTATGGGATTTCCCTGGGATTGTCCTGTCTCTTTCTGGCGCTGCTGCTCCGGGACCTTTGGCAACAAAGGTCCCATCCCGCCAGCCTCGGTCATTTAATGAACTCCGGTATTTGGATTCTGGTTCTTTATCTGCTGCTGGCGAATAAGTGGTTTCAGCCTTGGTATCTTGCCTGGCTGGTTCCTTTGGCAGCCCTAACCCCATGGCCCAACCCCTTGTCTCAAATGGCTCTATTCCTGACATTGACCGCCGAACTTTCACGAATTCCGCAAATGCTGTTTGCTAATGTTAGCTTTTATGTTCAGCTTACTACCTTTTTGATTGCCTGGCTTCCCATGGGGTTTTTTATTCCGGAACTGAAGGAACGGTTATTCCGACCTTCGGACAAATAATTCCCTTTTATGGGTTTTTTAGAATGGAATCAGAAGGAATTCGTCGTCCCTAGTCGAATGAATATTTAAAATGAAATAATTGGAAGGTGACTTCAATGAATGAAGTTGTCAGTATTAAAGGGACCCGGCATGGTCTGTTAATATTTTTTGATCCACAAAAGGACTTTGACGATATACGCTCCAATCTTCATCAAAAAATGAAAGCCGCCAGGGGGTTCTTTCAGGGGGCTGAGTTTGCTTTTTACCAGGAACCGGCAGCCCAAGAGCACAGAAAAGAACTTGAAAATATTTGTCAGCAATATGGCTTGATTTACCAGCCCGATATCCGGGTTAAGATCACAACCCCAAAGGAAAGCAGCCCCCCGGCTGCTTCTCAACAGCCCCCGCTGGAGAGCGCTCATCAGTCTGCCGGGAAGGTTAACAGCGAAAAAGGAGACACGTTATTAGTCAAAAGGGGACTCCGTTCAGGACAGCGAATTCATTATCCCGGTCACGTGCTGGTACTGGGGGATATCCATCCGGGCTCTGAAGTGGTAGCCTATGGCAATGTCATGGTCATGGGCAATTGCCGGGGAGTGGTTCATGCCGGGGCAGCCGGGGATCTCAGTGCCCGGGTTATTGCCCACCGCTTATCGCCCTCTCAGCTAAGAATCGGCTCTTCCATTGCCTGTGCTCCTTCGGAAGCCCAGCAGGAGACTTTCTATCCTGAAGTGGCTTACCTTTCCAAAGAAGGCCAGATTATTGTAGCAGCCTATAACAGCAGCAGGCCTTTGGGTAAAAACTAACCAAAAGAAATGGACCCGGACCCAAATTCAAAGGGGCCGGGTTTTTCATGCAGAACTTTCGTTTTAAAAAAGAAGCTATTTTAATAAGTAATAGGCTGCCAACAACCCGGTAATGGATTTGCCATCCCGGATCTTTCCGTGCAAAATCATCTGGATCGCCTCTTCCAGGGTAAAAGATTCAACTCTGACAAACTCATCTTCGTCGGGACTCTGCTCGCCGCCGGTCAAGTCCCGGGCTAAATAAACATGCATTAACTCGGTGGTAAATCCCGGAGTGGTATAAAATTCCGCTATTTTTTGCATCAAGGCTGCAGAGTAACCGGTCTCCTCCTTTAATTCCCTGCGGGCGCATGCTTCAGGACTTTCCTGACTGTCCATTTTACCCGCCGGGATTTCCAATAAAACTTCTCCTACCGGGTAACGATACTGGCTCACCAGCAGCACCTTTTTATCCTCTGTGATGGCAACAATCGCCACTGCCCCGGAAAACTCCACTACCTCCCGGGTTCCTTCTTTGTTGTTGGGAAGCAGCACCTGGTCCACTCTCAAGTTTAATATTTTTCCCTGATAAATCATTTTACTGGATAGAGTCTTTTCTTTAAATTCCTGTTCCATTCGATACCCCCCCTTGTTAACCAATCGCTTCTTTATTATTTCCTCGATGATTTTCCATATCCTTCCCGCTAAAATTTCTTAAGCTAGAATATTAATCGAAAATGAACTGCTTTAGAAAGAAGTTTCTAGAAATGTTTAAATTATTTCTTGACAGTAGTTAAGGAGCTCCCCTTTATGTCAACTACAACCGTAGCAATTGCCAGGGCCTTGACCATTATTATCTATATTTGTCCAGATTGTACTGTCTCAATGGCAAAATGGATAACCTTATATAAAGATTTGTGATCATTTCTATTTGAAACGGCAAAATTAAGTATAAAATAAGATTTGAACAGAGGTTTTTTGATTAAAACAGGATTAGTTCAGCAAGCTTTAAATAATGAAGTATGGTTTATTGTCATCTTAATTCGAAAATGTTATTGTTTTAATAACATCTTTTATGTTTCAGGAGGTAATTGATGAAAACCGTTGTTATACACAGCATTCATCCCAGAGAAGGTAAGACTAAGATCGCCAAAGAACTGGCTGGCTTTGTTCAATTGCAAGGCCGTCAGGTAATACTGGCGGACCTGGATTTTATTGCCGATCCGCACCGGCGTGCTCTGGGACTGCCAAGCAAACCTAACCTGGAAGATCTTTTGCAAGAGATTACCAAACAGTCAG
This sequence comes from Desulforamulus ruminis DSM 2154, assembly GCF_000215085.1. Taxonomy (NCBI): domain Bacteria; kingdom Bacillati; phylum Bacillota; class Clostridia; order Eubacteriales; family Peptococcaceae; genus Desulforamulus; species Desulforamulus ruminis. Next base: position 1,977,479 of record NC_015589.1, on the reverse strand, counting down.
ATACTAAACCTTTTTTTGATATTCAATTTTCTAAAGAACAACTGGAAGAATTCTTTTTGAACCATCAAAGCGGCCTTAAAGTGCTTTCCAGTGAAAACTCAAAAAAGCTTGCCAATGATGAGGATATTGCCCAGAAGTTAAGAACCACCGTAAGAAATCTAAAAAAGATGCCCTATGATTTGCTTATCCTGGATACTGACAGCAGCAACCGGGACTACAATCAGGTTGTTCTCCAAGAGGCGGATCTGGTCTTAATTGTAATGGATAATTTCAGATATAATGTTAAGGATCTGGTTCATTATCTACGGGATCTAAATGACATGGGTTACGACACCGATCATTTTAGAATTGTGCTTAATAAAATACCGAACCCGCTTCAAATTCCGGTGGAAGAATTGGAAAAAGAATCGGGACTAAAGGTGATGGGCATTATTCCTGTCTTATCAGGATCTATTTCACCCTCTTATGATACACAAACGGAGGATATTCATCTGATCGTTTCCCAACCCGAGAAAAATCCGTCCTTTGTTCAAGCCATCGGGAGTGTGGTAGATGAACTAGGTATACTATCCTGAAAGCCTTGCCGAAACTTGTTTATCGTATTTTTACAGCCCCACTTCTATGGATATAACAAAAATTATAAGCGTCCTTATTCCACTTGAATGAGGAAGAGGGACGCTTTTTGATTATAATATTCCTTTTTTAGGTGCTAAGTTTTCAGCACCGTCCTTTTACAATTTAAACTACCAGCCAAATAAATGGCTGACTTTGTTCACCAGCTTTACCAGGGGACGATTTAATCTCGATTCCACTTCCTGTTTTTCCGCTTGAACCCGGCTCAGCTCTTCCTGGGTTAAACGAAGAGTTTTTTGCAGATTTTCTCCGCCTTCCAGGGCCTCCTTTAAATCATTGCTCAAAGTCTGGATGTCCTGCTGTAGACGCCTCTCTTCCAGGCTTGCCATGTGCTGATATTTCTCCAGCTTTTGCTTTAATTCAACGATTTCTGTTTGCAGTTCGGCCACCCTGGTGCTGTAGCGTTCCTTTAATTCCGCCAGACGGGCTTTATTTTCCCGGTCCCGCTCTTTATACTGCTGTAATTTTGTAAACATTCCCTCCAAATTGTTTTGATTTTTTTCTCCGGACTGCTTTAAACGCATTGCTTCATTTTCGGCCTCATTGGCCTTCCGTACCCACAGCCGGCACTGATAAAGAATACTGTTGGCCTTATTTTCCGTTCTTTCCAATTCATGACGGTAGCGTAAGATTTCTTTTTTCCGTAGATTTAGGAGCAAATCCTTTTCGGACAACTGGGTAGCCAGTTGATTATATTGCTCCACCACCGCAGCCCGCTGGGCCAGTGCTGCCGCCGCTTCTCGCTGGGCCGAGCCAATTTCCTGCAGTTGGGCGGATAAATGCTCATTCTTTTGCATCCATTTGTTCCGTTCCTGCTGCCATTGTTTCTTTTGTTTGTTCAGCATTTTTAAATACCGTTTAATCAAATCGTCATACAAACGATGAGATTGAGGATTATAGGTCCAAACATCCTGACTCATATTTTCAAAATAGGGGAATTTGTTTAGAACTTGCAATACCGCCGCTCTGCTGGTGTTCCTCCACTCGCTGACCAGTTCAAAGACCTGCTGGCTGGACATGCCACCCTGATGAAGCTTTAAAGCTTTTATGACCAAATGTTTTAAGGAATACTGTTCTGCTTCAACATTCCATTCCGTTAATCCCCAATTTCCGTTATCCAGTTGGATAAATCGGCCGTCGGGCATTAAAGCCGCTTCTTCAGCCAATTTGCGAATTCTTTTTTTCTTAGCCACCGGGTTGCTTACCACTTGACGCAGGCCGATGGGCTGCTGACGCTTAATCAGCATGGCGTAAAAATAATCATTTTCCGGATAACCCTGCAGTTTTAATCGCCATTTTCCATTTTCATCTGAATAAAAACAGGTATGCTGCTTCAGGCAAAGGGTTACCCTTTCTCCGACCTTTTCCGGATGATAGTCCTGCAGCATCTTTTTCTGAACATATGGGGTTATCTCTTCAACGGATAGTCCATCAAAAAAGAAAAGTGTTTTCTTTAGCACATCGGTTAAAGAATTTAATTTGGCCGTCACCGCAACCCATCACCTTCCTATATTAATATAAAACGGCAATTCTGGAATTATATGCCTTTTACATTTCTAATATTCCCTTTGTTTTATAACTTCCCTGCTAAGAATTGTAAAATATTTCCTACAACTTTTGCCCTCTGTTTACATTGACCGCCGAATTATGACTTGTTCAAAACAACCGGTGTCGTTCCGGCTGGTTATGGGTGCTGATTTGTCAAATTTTTTTTACAATTTTAAGTTGCGTTTCATTGATAGAAAAAAGGTGTAAATGCTTGTAAAAAACGGCACAAGTAACATATAATAAACTGAAAGGTTAATTTTTATACTTAAGCAGTTGATATGTCTGTCTAAACGGTCGGCAGGGAGGTGATTTCTTTGAGCATTGCCTTTAATTCAGAATCCAAAGATCCAAAGGTTAGACCGGAAAACGGTGTGCTCAAAACCCCCTATGGTATGATCCATTTGGAAGGTCCCTGTACCTGTGAATACATTTCCCGTTTAAAAATGGATGGCGGTCTTCGTAATTTCCGCCCTCCGGCCCGGCAGCAGGAAGCGCTCATGTTAATATCCAATCTGCCCGAAGGAAAAGTTTTTATTGCCAGGGTACAGGAAAACATTATTGGGTATGTCACTTTTCACTATCCGGATGAATACAGCCGTTGGAGCAAGCATCCCTACGTTTTGGAATTAGGGGCGGTAGAGGTCAGTCCTGAGTGGCGCCAGTATAAAATTGCCCATTACCTGCTCCTGGAAGCCTTTTCCAACAACTTTGTAGAAAACCACATTATTATTACCATTGAGTTTTGCTGGCACTGGGATATAAAAAATAGTGGGTTAACCCTAATGAATTATCAAAAAATGTTAACCAGGTTATTTTCCACCGTGGGCCTGCACAAAAGATCCACCGACGACCCGGATATCACCGAGCACCCGGCCAATGCCATGATGGTCCGGTTTGGTAAAAATGTACCCAAAGAAGCCCTGCAACGCTTTGAAGAATTAACTTTCTTAAATAAGGGGCAATAAAATATTTCCCAGAAAGCCTAGCGGGGCGAGCCACACAACACCCGCTTAAATTTACATCCTAAGAAACAGAAACTAAAAACAACAAAACACGGATTTAACAGATTTTACGGATTCTCACGGATTAAATTTTTGTTTAATATCCGTGTAAATCCTTATTATCCGTTAAATCCGTGTTCCATTTTTTACTGAAATGCTAAAACACCGGAAAAGCAAAGGCTCCTGCAGCACTGCAGGAGCCAAACTTTTTAAAAACTATAGTTGGGAGCCTCTTTTGTAATATTAACACCATGAGGATGACTTTCCTTAAGACCCGCAGGTGTAATGCGAATGAATTGTCCTTTTACTTTCAGTTCTTCAATATCCCGGCATCCGCAGTACCCCATGCCGGCTTTCAATCCACCGATCAATTGAAAGACGGTATCCGCCAGAGATCCTTTAAAAGGAACCCGGCCTTCAACTCCTTCCGGCACCATTTTCTTGGCCTGTTCTTGAAAATAACGGTCGCCGCTTCCTTCCTTCATGGCTCCCAGGGAACCCATGCCCCTGTAAACCTTATAACTGCGTCCCTGGAATATTTCCTTTTCCCCAGGGCTTTCTTCGGTGCCGGCCAGAACGCTTCCCAGCATAACCACACTGGCTCCGGCGGCAATGGCTTTGGTTACGTCACCGGAAAACTTAATGCCACCGTCCGCAATGACCGGAATCCCGTATTTTTGCGCTTCCTGGGCACAATCATAGATGGCTGTAATTTGGGGAACGCCAACCCCCGCCACCACCCTGGTGGTACAAATAGAACCAGGTCCAATCCCCACCTTAATGGCATTGGCTCCGGCTTCAATTAAATCCTTGGTGGCTTGCGCGGTGGCTACATTGCCGGCGATGATGTTTAGATCCGGATAGGCGTCCCGGATTTTTTTAACGGTTTGCACAACCAGATTGGAATGTCCGTGGGCGGTATCCACCACAATGATATCCACTTTGGACTTAACCAAAGCCGCCACCCTTTCCATGGTGTCCGAAGCAACGCCAACCGCTGCAGCCACCCGTAAGCGGCCCTTGGGATCTTTAGCGGAATTGGGATATTCTTTGGCCTTTTTTATATCTTTAATGGTGATTAAACCCTTTAAATTATTCTGTTCATCAACAATGGGCAGTTTTTCCACTTTATGTCTCATCAAAATCTCTTTGGCGGCTTCCAGGGTTGTCCCCACAGAAGCGGTAATTAAGCCCTCTTTGGTCATGATTTCGCCGCAGCGGCGGTCCATGTCCGACTCAAAACGCAAGTCCCGGTTGGTAAGAATGCCCACCAATTTTCCTTCAACCGTAATCGGTACTCCGGAAATATGGTATCTTTCCATCAATTCATGGGCTTCTTTAACGGGACTTTCCGGGGATAAAAAAATTGGGTCGGTAATAATACCGTGTTCGGAACGTTTTACCCGGTCTACTTCCAGGGCCTGCCGGGTAATGGACATATTTTTATGAATAACTCCAATGCCGCCTTCCCGGGCCATGGCGATGGCCATCCTGGACTCAGTTACTGTATCCATACCGGCGCTCATGAGGGGAATATTCAATTGAATATCTCCGGTGAGATAGGTCGATGTATCTACCAGCCTGGGTAACACTTCGGAAGCTGCCGGAACAAGCAACACGTCATCAAAGGTAAGTCCAACTTTAGCAAATTTTTCTGGGTACATTTTTTCTGCCACTCTCCCTTCATAATTTTTATAAATTGTCAAAAATGTATTCGTCTATTATAACACAGGAAAGTTACGGTTGCTACCAATTCACTGACCGGGCACTTTATTTTACCTCTATTATTATACCGAACTATAATTTAAAACAAGAATTTGCTTTTCAAAAGCCTTTTGTCCGGTATCATAGTTTAAAACATCAATTTTTCTTTCCTTTTATTCTAACCAGCTTAATATTGTTAATGATCTCGTCAATACCTTGTTGATACTCTCTAAGTGTGGTTTCCCATTTAAACATACATTCCAAACCAGCTTCAGTTATGGAAAAAACTCTTTTCCCGATATTTCTCGTATTGGTGGTATCAAGATATGACGTTACAAGTCCCCTCTCTTCCATGTCTTTAAGGGTACGGTAGAGACCCGAGGCATCCGGCTTGCTATCTTTCCAAAGCAGGGCTGTAGAAATCTTCAGCAGAATACTATAACCGTGATCATCGCCATCGGTAAGAGTGGTAAGAATCACCGGCTGTATAAACCTTGTTAAGGTGCCGCCTTCGCAAGGGCATTTTTTGGTAGGGAAAGTCATTTAGATCACCCCGAGTATTATATTTAATCAAAATATAATATATTTAAAAAGAAAAAGTGTCAATACATATACAATTACTGGAAAATCCGTAAAGGCAATGCCATTACAAATGAAAAGATTTACGGGACAACCAATCAGCCATAAATCTTATTTAAAAAACCCGGGCGGTGGAGTTGCCCCCTCAGCCCGGGTTGGTCCTTTTAATCCTGTCCCATGATGGAACCAATGCCTTTGGTCATAAAATGATCCTTAAGGTATTCAATGGTTTTTGGCGTGACGCCAAACTCGGCAGCCATTTCTTCATCCGAATGGTTATTTTTTATGCCTTCAATTAAGGCATCAAAGTTAACGCCCACTTCTTCCGCCTTGGTTTCCAGACTGGGTTCCGTACTCCAGGGAACTCTGGATCTTAAATATTCCTCCATACCATGGCACCTCCCACGTTTTCTCATGGGATTAGTTTTTCTCTATTCCCATCCGGTTATCCAAAAATCAAGGATATCCGGGCGGTGCAATTTCAGCAACCGTTTCCTTCCCGCTCAAATAAAAAAACCACCCCCAGGGTGGTCTGAAGAATTAAGGGTTTATATGACAGGTCTCATTATATAATTCTAAAATGGCCTTATCCCAACCATGATATTCAAGAATGGAAAGGGAGACGTGATCAACCTTTAATTTCCAATATAAATTCATATTAATGCCCAGGGAAGTCCCTACAATGGTGCGAATAACGCCTCCATGAGCCACAATCAAAAGGGTTTCTCCCGGATGCTCAAGGATCAGGGCCTGCATTGCCCTGGAGCAGCGGTCTACCATATCCTGCAGGCTTTCCCCGAAGGGAATCCGGGTCATCAGAGGATTTTCAGACCAACAGGAGTAACTTTCCCCGAATTTTTCCGTAATCTCCTGGTAGGTCAGCCCTTCCCAGCCGCCAAAATTAATTTCTCTTAAATCCGTCATGGTTTGCACCGTCAGTTGATGGGGTTTAGCCGCAATTTCAGCCGTTTCCCGGGCCCGGCAAAGATCACTGCTGTAGATACCATGAATATCTACATTCTTTAAGCGTTTGGCCAGACGTTTGGCCTGTTCACGCCCCTTGTCGGAAAGAGGTATGTCGGAATGCCCCTGAAACTTTCCCCCGGAATTCCAGTCTGTTTCACCATGACGAACCAGATATATTCTGGTACGCAAGGTCCATCCTCCCTTTCTCTCAAAATTGGTAGGCCCTGGACTTGATTTCTAAAGGCAGCCCCGCCGCCACCCAATAGACTTCATCTGCCTGCCGGGCTATGATTTGGTTGGCCTGACCGGCGATATCCCTGAACAAACGCCCCAACGGATTGTCGGGAACCAATCCCAGACCCACTTCATTGCTAACCACAACCAGGTGGGCTCCTGATCCAACCATTACCCGCCCCAAACGTTCCACCCGGCTCAGGATAAAATCTTCCTTTGCCGATTGGGAGTTCTTCCCTTCAGGAAGGTTGTCATGCAGCAGCAAATTGGACAACCACAGGGTCAGACAGTCCAGAAGGATCACATCCACTTCCTTTGACAGGCTCTCCAGCACTTCTACCACCTGCAGGGGTTCTTCGATTGTCTGCCAGCGTTCCGGACGCCTCTGCCGGTGTTTGGCCACCCGCCGGCTCATTTCTTCATCTAGGATCGGCGCGGTGGCTAGATAAGCAAGCCTTTCTCCCAGTCTTTGGGCCAGTTGTTCGGCAAACTGACTTTTGCCGCTGCGAGAACCTCCCAAAACCAGGATGAGTCTGCCCTTGGTTTTTTCCACAGGTCTTCCTCCCTTAAAAGATTGCATTCTAACTTAAAAACAGATATGATCATTTCTGTAAACCTTGTATGCAAATAGCCATGCCGTTTCCGGTGTTGGATGGAGGGACCCTGCGTTGCTAAATCGTATCGGACAATTTGCTCATGCCCTTTTTAGCAAAATAGGACCGTCTGAAAAAAAGTATATTCAGACCCATTTAAATGATCAGGAGCAGCGTCTTTTCTTTAGCCTGGACAGACCCACCCAGACCCATTGTGTCAGGGTTGCCAGAACCTGCCAGGTCATGATGATGGCCAAGGAAATGTCTGTCCGTCAACATGAGCTGATTCGAGCCGCCCTGCTGCATGACATCGGAAAGCCGGCCAACATCATCCGGACCAGGCATAGGGTGTTCATTGTATTGCTAACCCTCCTGGCGCCCGGGCTGTTAAAGAGGATTCTCCGGCAGCCCCAAGGTTGGGGAAAATTGGGGCAGGCCGTTCTGGCCCACGTCCAACACCCGGATCGCGGGGCGGAAATGGCTGCAAAAATAAAGCTTCCCCCGGACATCATTGATCTTATTCGCCATCATCATCAACCCTACCGGCCTGGGGAACCCATGGAATTAACCATTTTACGCCGGGCCGACGAACTAAATTAAAGTTTTGATTCTGGCCACCAATTCGTCAATCAAATGGGGCATGGGCTCACCCCGCAAACCTGCCAAATGCAGGTTGCTGCGGGTTAATGGGAGCAAATATTTTTCCGCTTTACTGTTGGCAATGGCTTCAGCCATGGCCGTTGTCAACTCCCCCAGCATGGCATTGGGTAAAACAATACTTAAACTTCCCACAATCAGATCCACCCGGGATGAATTAAAAATCACCGCATTTTCACCGGTTGCTCCTTCATTGGCTCCGGCCCTCAGCATGGCCGCAGTAGCCAAAGCATTGGTACCCAGGGCGATGACTTCAACCGATTCCGGCAGTTCCTTACGAAGCTTTTCTACTAAATGTTTGCCAATTCCTCCACCCTGCCCATCAATGACAGCAATTCTCATGAATCCAATCCGTCCTTTCCGATCCTACGCAGCCCTTTATTCAAAATCCTTCGATTTTACTTGTCTCAGTTTAAAATTATAGCATAATGAATTCTCTTTGTACTGGCTTGTCTGTAAGAAAAAGGGGGGCATTTCTTAGCCTAAATAAAAACACCGCCTTAGCGGTGGCAAAATCATTCACTCAACATACTTTCCAGCTTGGTCTGAAGTTCAACAATCCGCCGGTTTTGCTTCAACATGTTTTGGGCATAACGGTAATTATCCTTATGCAGCTTCCGGTTTTCCTTTTCCAGCCGTGAAACAAAACCCGATTTATCCTTTTCAATCTTCTCAATTAAATTCATTAATACCCGACGGCTTAACCGGAGCTGTTCAATTTTTTCTTCAAGTTCTAGGATCCGTTTCTGCAGATACTGAAAATCCGCATTTCCGTTCAAAACTTCACCACCCCTTATATCTGCTTACCCTAGTATATGCCGGGTGGTGTACATGTAGACATTGAACTAGTCAAGCCGGAAACCGGAGCCGATTCTCTCCACCGCTTCCATTAAATCTTGTTCCCTTTGTACCAGAGCGATTCTTACATAACCCTCCCCCCGGTCGCCAAAGGCTTTGCCGGGAATCACAAGGACACCGGTCTTTTTTAAAAGTTCCAGGCTAAAATCCTTGGAGGAGGTGTAGCCGCCGGGAAGAGGCGCCCACACAAACATGGATGCCTGGGGTTTAGGCATGGACCACCCCAGTTTGCCCAGCCCTTCCACTAAAATATCCCGTCTTCTTTGATAGATGGCGGCGGTTTCCGCAACACACTCCTGGGGCCCGGATAAGGCGGCAATTCCGGCCTGCTGCACAGCAGCAAATACACCGTAGTCAATATTGGACTTAATCCGGTCCAGGGCTTCCAGCACCTCCGGGTTGCCAATGGCAAAACCAATGCGGCAGCCAGCCATATTGTAGGTTTTAGAAAGGGAATAAAATTCAATGCCCACTTCCTTGGCCCCGGGAACCTCCAGAAAGCTCATAGGCCTAAAACCGTCATAGGCCAACTCCGCATAAGCCACATCGTGACAAAGCACAATATGATGCCGGCGTGCAAATTCCACCGCCCGTACAAAAAACTCCCTGTCGGCGGATGCAGCAACGGGATTGTTGGGATAATTAAGGGTCATCATTCTGGCTCTTTGGGCAATTTGCGGCGGAATGGTTTCAAAATCAGGCAGGAAGCGGTTGCTTGCCAGCAAGGGCATGGGATAAAGCTCCCCTTCGGCCAATAATATGGAGGCCGCGTAGATGGGGTAGCCGGGGTCCGGAACCAGTGCAATATCGCCGGGATTGATAAAAGCCATGGCAATATGCGCTAAACCGTCCTGGGAACCCATCAGGGTCAACACCTCTGTCTCCGGGTCCACTACAACGTTAAACCGCTGCTGATACCAATGGGCCAAAGCCCGGTGCAATTCTATTTTACCCCCTAAGGGATAGCGATAGTTTAAGGGATTATCCACCCCTTGACGAAGGGCTTCAATAATATGGGGGGCAGGGGGTAAATCCGGACTCCCCACTCCCAAATTAATCACTTTTACTCCGGTTTGTTCCACTTCGTCCTTGGCCCGGGCCATTTCCATAAAAATTCCCGGAGTCAATGCTTCCATTCTCCTCGCCAGCTTCATATGCTTCATCTCCTTTTACTTCCCGGCCAATTCCTTTAATTGCAGAACGCTTTCATAGGGTGCGCAGATGGCCCCCAGACGGTTACAGACATCATGCCCTGTTCCATGGTAATCAGAGCCCCCGGTTGCAATTAAACGGTATTTTTGGGCTACTTTGTGGTAATGTTCTTCCAGTAGACGGGGATGACTGACATGCCAAACTTCCAGGCCTTTCAGTCCGCAAGAAACCAATTCCGGAAGCAGGTTTTCCACTTTACTCAATCCCGGGTGTGCCAGCACCGGCACTCCCCTGCATTGAAGAATCAATTGAATGGCATCCTTAGGGGACAAATTTTCCCGGGGAATAAAGGCTTTTTTTCCTGCCCCGATATATAAATTGAAGGCCTCCTGCCGAGTGGTTACATAACCCTTTTCCACCATGGCTTGTGCCAGGTGAGGCCGACCAACGCTGGCTCCGGAGGCAATCTCTAACACTCTGTTTAAAAGAATGTTTATTTTAAATGTCTTTAGTTTTTTTATCATTTGCTGGACTCTTTCCAGACGGTCCCCTTGCAGTTTTTTTAATTGATCATTAAAGTAGGGATGATTGGGATCAATTAAATAACCCAGGATATGAATTTCACGCCCCTCATAATAGGTGTTGACCTCAACTCCCGACAACACTTCCAGCCCATGCCCCTCTGCCGCCTGTTGAGCCAGCTTAACCCCGGATAACGTATCATGATCGGAAATGGCTATGGCCCGAAGTCCCGCTTCTAATGCCTTTTGGACAACTTCTGCAGGGGTGTCGCTGCCATCCGATGCTGTGGTATGGATATGCAAATCAGCCTTCAAAGTCATCACCGCTTTGTTTTTATACTTTATCTTCTCCCAGGTTAACCGACATTATATCGGATGAGACATCGCCCGGTCACGCCTATGGTCCGCCCGGCCGAAATCCGGACCGACCATGTGCTTGTTGCAGAAAATTTAGATATATTCTAACTTCTAGCCGGTTTAAAAAATTCCTGCCCTGTAAACTTTTAGCCACAAACTTCTTTAAACAGGCGCAACCAGTTATCTCCCAGGATTTTATCCAGTTCATCCTGAGAATATTTTCTTTGCAATAATCCTTTTTTTATGTTGGGAACCGCCCGCTGGGCACTATCCAAAGCCTCAGGCAGTTGATCAATGCCGTCAAAATCAGAGCCCAAACCAATACAAGCAATCCCTCCTACTTTATATAAATGATCAATATGATCCAGCAGCCGCTCCAAATTAGGAACTGTATCATGGATAAATTGCGGCACATAGGTCACGCCGATCACGCCTCCGCTTCCGGCAATGGCCCTGATCTGCCGGTCCGTTAAATTTCTGGGGTGGTTACAAATGCTCCAGCAATTGGAATGGGAAGCCATGACCGGTGTTTTAACTTCTTTAATTACATCCCAAAATCCCGGTGAGGATAAATGGGACACATCCACCATCATGCCCAGTCTGGACATCTCTTGCACCACCATTCTGCCAAAGGAGGTAAGTCCCGCGGCGGCAGCTCCCATGCCTACACCGTCTCCCAGCTCATTCCGTCCGTTCCAGGTTAGCGTCAGTCCCCTTACCCCGGACTGATAGTATTCATGAAGAAGCTCAATCTTTCCATGCAGGGCTTCTCCACCTTCAATGGTGAGAACCGCCCCCTTTTTACCCAGGTCTAAAACTTTTCTCAGTTCCGCATAACAGGTAATCTTTTCAATTTCCCCTTGATTAGCGGCCATTTCCTCATGGAAAAGGTCAATGATTTCCCAGGTATATTCTGCAGGCGTTTTAACCGCATCCGGGCTGACAAAAACGGCAAAAAACTGAACATCGATTCCTCCCTTTTTTAAGCGAGGCAGGTCTAAATGCCCCTGAGCGGATTCAACACCTAATTTTCTGTTTTGCACTCCCAATACCGTTAAGGTATCACAATGGGCGTCGATAACCGGCATAAAAGCACCCCCTTGGCAAATATTCCACAGGAAGCAAGAAACCTGTTTGCCATAACGCAAACAGGTTGTACCAATTAACTGATTATATGAAATCCCTAGCGGGGCTCTACAATTAGCTTAATGGCTGTTCTTTCGTCACCATCAATAATTACGTCCGTAAAGGCAGGGATACAAATCAAATCTACGCCACTGGGTGCCACAAAGCCTCTGGCAATAGCAATGGCTTTAACCGCTTGATTTAAAGCTCCTGCACCAATGGCTTGCATTTCCGCACAGCCACGTTCCCGAAGAACACCAGCCAGTGCTCCTGCTACAGAATTTGGGTTGGACTTTGCTGAAACTTTTAACACTTCCATGGTGAAACCTCCTTCGTTAGTTTGGACGATTGCTCTAATCCCTGTAATGATTTTATTCTGCTAAATCCTAAAAATTCCTGCCTTTGTAAGAAATATAAAAATTTTTAGGCCATTTTTGTTAAATTATTCTAAATTAAAAATTCTTTCTATTTCCAGGGCTCTTCCGGTGCTTTCATCCACTTCAACCATTACGGCATTTAACTGGTAGTTGGTATCCGCAACTTCAAATCTTCGGGGCAGTTGGGTAACAAATTTTTCCAACACAATTTCCGTTTCAACGCCGATCACCGAGTCCCTGGGGCCGGTCATGCCAACATCGGTTATATAGGCACTGCCCTTTGGCAAGATTCGCTCGTCTGCCGTCTGGACATGGGTATGGGTCCCACAGATGGCCGAAACCCTTCCATCCAGATACCAACCCATGGCTACCTTTTCCGATGTGGCTTCGGCGTGAAAGTCGACAAAAATAATCTTGGTTTTATTGTCAATTTCCTTTAAAATTTCATCTACCTTACGAAAGGGGCAATCCAGTTCCTGCATGAAAACTCTTCCGGAGATATTAATAATGGCCAGGGTTGGTCCGGCCCCCACATTAAAAAAATTATACCCGGAGCCGGGAGTGCCCGGCGGGTAATTGGCCGGGCGAAGAATTCTTTTTTCTTTTTGAATATATTCAAAAATCTCTTTTTTATTCCAGACATGGTTGCCCATTGTAAAAACATCAATGCCGGCAGCAAAAAGCTCCCTGGCAATCTCTCTGGTAATCCCGTGACCACCGGCTGCATTTTCTCCATTGGCAATAACAAAATCCAGGTTCAGTTCCCCCCGGATATAACTAAGGTTATCCAGTATGGCTCGCCTGCCGGGGCGGCCAACGATATCACCAATCATTAGAATACGCAATTGAGAAGAGTCCTCCCTATTTGTTGAAAACCAAAACGCGGCCTTCATCCCTGAAGGCATACAGTCGCTTATCCTCTGATTTAGACTTTACAATTTCCAGCATATGCTCGATTAATTCTTCTTGCACCAGTAAATCCTCATCCACCAAAGGATCATTTTCCTCAGTGACCAGCTTATTATTAATATAATGCCGAAATAACTCAACCATTAAAGCAATTTCCTCTTGGACTAGTGTATCCACATCTCTCTGTATTTCAATCATGGTCAGATTATCTGTAATTTTGTAATCCAGTTGAACTACCTGGGGGTCTTTTCCTTCCAAGGCATTGTAAACTTCAATACTGGTTACGATTTTACCCTTCAGTAGGTTCATTTCTGAGGAATCCAGCCGGCCCGAATAAATAAAGGTAAACCGCAAAACCTGTTTTTCGGGGTCTAAATTAATCTTGGCAACTTCAGGGTGTCTGATTAAAATTGAAATTAATAAACTGACACTGTTTGTAACATCCTCTTTCCCCTTGTAACGGAAATCCAAAACTTTGTCACCACCTGTTTTATGCAGTCAAATAATAAGTAATTCTGTTATTACGTTAACTTTCCTGCTAAAGTACCCGGTAATAAAAATAAAAGTTTGTTCCAGTAGAGGAAAGTTTTATGAAGGTAGATCATGACCTGACTAATTATTAAGTGCCGGTGCAAGCCATGGCCGTCTTTATCCCCTTATCCTCTAAAATTTTATCTATAGCGTGGTAAAAATAAAACGGCCCTTAGAAAAGGACCGTTTGTATTTTTGGGTGTAAAACTCTATTATTTGGCATACTCTACATAACGGGTCTCCCGGATAATGATCACTTTAATCTGCCCGGGATAATCCAGTTCATTTTCAATTCTTTTGGCAACATCCCGCACCAGGCGAATGGCCGCCAAATCATCAATCTTTTCCGGTTTAACCATAATGCGAATTTCCCGTCCTGCTTGAATGGCAAAGGACTTCTCCACACCCTCGAAAGTGCCGGCAATTTCTTCGAGCTTTTGCAATCTCTTAATGTAGGATTCCAGTGTTTCTCTTCTGGCTCCCGGACGTGCCGCGGAAATGGCATCCGCCGCCTGTACCAGAACCGCTTCAATGGTCCTGGGTTCTTCGTCGCCGTGGTGAGCTGCAATGGCATGAATGACTTCCGGACTTTCCTTATACTTTTGGCACAGACTCACACCGATAGCCACATGGGGTCCTTCCACTTCATGGTCAACCGCTTTGCCGATATCATGAAGCAGACCGGCCCGTTTGGCCAGCTTAACATCAATTCCCAGTTCCGCTGCCATTAAGCCGGATAAGTGGCAAACTTCAATGGAATGCTTTAACACATTTTGGCCATAACTGGTACGGAATTTTAACCGGCCCAGTAATTTAACCAACTCCGGATGAAGCCCGTGCACTCCGGTTTCAAAGGTAGCCTGTTCTCCGGCCTCTCTGATTTGAACCTCCACATCCTTTTGGGCCTTCTCCACCATTTCTTCGATTCTGGCCGGATGGATCCGCCCGTCGGAAATCAATCTTTCCAGAGCCAGCCGAGCCACTTCCCGTCGAATAGGATCAAAGCCGGAAAGGATGACCGCTTCAGGGGTATCATCAATAATTAAATCAATTCCTGTCAAAGTCTCAAAGGCTCTGATATTGCGGCCTTCCCGACCAATAATGCGGCCTTTCATTTCATCGTTGGGCAGGGGGATAACCGCCACCGTCGCCTCTGCTACGTGGTCTGCCGCACAGCGTTGAATGGCGGAGGAAATGATATCCCGGGCTCGTTTTTCCGATTCTTCTTTGGCCCTGTTCTCATAGTCCTTAATCATGACCGCCATATCGTGTTGTAAATCTTTCTCAATATCATTTAGCAGTAATTGGCGTGCTTCTTCCGAGGAAAGTCCCGAAATCCGCTCCAATTCTGCCAACTGCCTGTTTAACATCACTGTTAATTCCGTTTTGGTATTTTCAATTTCCGCCTCTTTACGACTCAGAGAATCCTCTTTTTTCTCCATAGAATCCATTTTCCGGTCCAGGGTTTCTTCCTTCTGGACCAGACGCCGCTCCAGACGTTGCAGTTCACTTCTGCGCTCACGGATATCCCGTTCCATTTCATTGCGCAGTTTCAGAACTTCCTCTTTAGCCATGACAATGGCTTCGCGTTTTTTACC
This sequence comes from Desulforamulus ruminis DSM 2154, assembly GCF_000215085.1. Classification (NCBI taxonomy): domain Bacteria; kingdom Bacillati; phylum Bacillota; class Clostridia; order Eubacteriales; family Peptococcaceae; genus Desulforamulus; species Desulforamulus ruminis. Next base: position 1,962,136 of record NC_015589.1, on the reverse strand, counting down.
TTCCGCATCCTTCTCTGCTTCTTCAAGAATTCTTTTAGCCTGTTGTTCAGCCGACGCCTTTTTTCCTTCAGCAATCTTCTTTTGAATGATAAACCCGGCGGCCAAGCCAACCAGGACAGTTACAAAAACAATTAGAATAACCTGCGTTAAATCCATATCCTCACCTCCTGTCATAAAAATCAACTTTAATTTTTCTAGACAATAAAAAATACCGAGTATAACTCGGTAGAAAACGAACCGATATCTGGGTTGTCCATATACCAGGGTAAATCACCCGAGGATACAACAACTTAACATAAAGCCCAATAAATCCCTGTAAACCGGGTTTTTCCTTAAGGATATTGGATTTTTTGTATATATAAAAACCTGTTGCCAGATATCAAATTCTATTTTCTCCCAACAGTAATTGTACAGGTTTTTACTGTCACTGTCAAGGTGCAGCCCCCTGGCAACCCGGGGTTAACCCCTTATGAAATCTCCGTATCTCCGGCGGGAAGGCTTAAATCATCTTTCCCCGGCAAACTTGTGTTCCCCAGGCTCAATTTCTCGCGAACCTTGCCTTCGATTTCCTGACACAAATCCGGTCGTTCCTTAAAGAATTCTTTTACATTCTCCCGGCCCTGACCCAATCTTTCATCGCCATAAGAATACCAGGCCCCACTTTTATTAACAATTTTCAGGTCGGTGGCCACATCCAAAATACTGCCTTCCCGGGAAATGCCGGTGCCATACATCATATCGAATTCGGCCAATTTAAAAGGCGGGGCCACTTTGTTTTTCACAACTTTAACTTTCGTGCGGCTGCCGACAATATCCACGCCCTGTTTAATGTTTTCCTGCTTCCTGACTTCCAGGCGCACGGAGGCATAAAACTTTAAAGCACGTCCACCGGTGGTAACCTCCGGGGAACCATAGACAACGCCAACCTTTTCCCGGATTTGATTAATAAAAATAACCGTGGTCTTGGACTTGCTGACAATACCGGTTAATTTCCGCAGAGCCTGGGACATCAGGCGCGCCTGCAGGCCCACATGGGTATCCCCCATCTCGCCCTCTATTTCAGCCCGGGGAACCAAAGCAGCCACCGAATCCACCACTACTACGTCAATGGCGCCGCTGCGGACCAGGGCTTCGCAGATTTCCAGCGCTTGTTCACCGGTATCCGGTTGGGATACCAGCAAATTCTCAATGTCCACTCCCAAACGACGGGCATAAACAGGATCCAGGGCATGCTCCGCATCAATAAAAGCAGCCATGCCTCCCAGTCTTTGCGCTTCAGCAATAACATGCAGAGCAATGGTGGTTTTACCGGAAGACTCAGGTCCATAAATTTCTACCACCCGCCCCCGGGGAAGGCCTCCAACCCCCAAGGCAATGTCCAGGGACAAAGCGCCGGTGGAAATTGCTTCAATGTTTAACTTGGTGGAATCCCCCAGCTTCATAATTGACCCTTTGCCAAACTGTTTCTCTATTTGTGATAAAGCAAGTTCCAAGGCTTTTGTTTTATCGGACATCAAAGGCTCCCCTTCCTCCCTAAACATATGTTCGGTATTTCCATTATAAGGTATCTATATCCATTGGTCAATAGGTTAATAAAAAGGTTTAGACTATATTACCATTCAAGGAATTGCTTCGGTTTTCGGACTCATTCTGCTTTTTCTTGGGGTCCTGTTGAAGCAAACGCCTTCCCCAAAAACCTAATTGAACACGGATTTTACGGATTTTGCCGATTTTCACGGATTTTTTGATCTTCATTTAATCCGCGTAAATCCGTATCATCCGTTCAATCCGTGTTCTAAAAGGTCTTCTCTGTTAACGATTACCGTCTGGCCCGGGCCGGTTCCACAAACAGTCTACGTCCCTTGTAATTCAGCCGGTGCAGGCAGCTCATCACACAGTTGGCCCAATCCTCGGGAACTTCCACAAAGCTGAAATTTTCATAGATATTGATGCTGCCAATTTTACTTCCGGAAATTCCCGATTCATCGGAAAACAACTTAATAATTTCCGCCGGTGAAGTCCTGTCCTTTCGTCCCAGGGTCAGGAAAAGGCGAACCATACCCGGTCTCGCACCGGTATTGCCAAAGTGAACGGTATCTAGATCCACCTCGTTGGCCGACGGCTCCAGATCCAGGGATAATTTAAGGGCTGCGGCGGCAATGTCCATGGGATCATATTCATCCACCAGAGCGTCGATAACCGAACGATAGTAACCCAGCTTCCCTTCTTCCATAATGCGGATCAGACGGTCCTTAATTCCTTCCTTCTGACGTTCCACCACATCGGCAATACTGGGCAGGCGCTCTCTTTTAATGCGTGTTTTGGTTATGTTTTCAATCAGCCGGAGCTGGCGATATTCCCGGGGCGTAATAATGGTTATGGCCACGCCGGATCTGCCGGCCCGGCCGGTGCGACCGATCCGGTGCACATAAAATTCAGGATCCTGGGGAATATCGTAATTGATAACATGAGAAACCCCTTCAATGTCCAAACCCCTTGCGGCAACGTCCGTAGCCACCAGCAGTTCCACCTCGCCGGAACGGAACTGGCGCATAACGGTATTCCGCTGCTGCTGACTGAGGTCCCCATGTAGAGATACGGCGGTATACCCTCTGGCCTGCAGGCCGGATACCAGATCGTCCACTCCCCGTTTGGTCCGGCAGAAAACAATGCCTTGAGCGATATCGGTTATATCCAGCAGCCGGCAAAGGGCTTCCAGCTTATGTTTTTCAGGAGCTTCGTAATAGACCTGCTCAATTTGAGGTACGGTCAGATTGGTTTTACTGACGGTGACCAACTTCGGTTCCGTCAGGTATTGCCGTGCCAACCGGGTAATTTCATCCGGCATGGTGGCCGAAAAAAGCAGAGTTTGACGGACCGGCGGAGTATGGCGCAGGATTTCCTCAATGTCTTCAATAAAGCCCATATCCAGCATTTCATCCGCTTCATCCAGTACCGCCATGGTAATCTGGTCCAGTTTTAAAGTCTGACGCCGGAGGTGGTCCAACAGACGCCCGGGAGTCCCCACCACTACCTGTACTCCCTGACGCAGGGACTTAATTTGACGGTCGATGGACTGTCCACCATAAATGGGCAGTACCCGAATACGGCGGTAGCGGCCGATTTTTGTAATTTCTTCCCCCACTTGGATGGCCAACTCCCGGGTGGGAGTCAAAATAATCACTTGAACGCCTTTTTTTCTAAAATCCAGCCGTTGAATCAGGGGAATACCAAAGGCTGCTGTTTTGCCGGTGCCTGTCTGCGCCTGGCCGATGATGTCGTGGCCCGCCAAAACCAGAGGAACAGCCAACTGTTGAATGGGAGTGGGCTCCTCAAAGCCCATATCAATCAAACCATCCACAACCCGTGGATCTAACTGAAGATCGCCAAAAGCCCGTGTAACCTTTTCTTGACTCATTGATTTCCTTCTTTCCAAAAAATATATATCCTACTTGCCCTGTAAAAAATGCTTGGCCATTTTGAGGGCAGCATTGACCGTACCGTTACGAATGGCCTTTCTCTCACCCGGGAAACGATACTCCCGGAAGCAGGTTCCGGTGGGTGAGGATAAAGCAATATAGACCAATCCGATGGGTTTTCCTTCCGGGGATGTGGGTCCGGCCACACCGGTTACCGCCAGGCCGATGTTGCTGTTTAATTCCCGCCGCACGCCCTCCGCCATGGCGATGGCTGTTTGGCGGCTGACTGCGCCAAACTGAGATAATATTTCACCGGGAACCCCCAGCAGTTTTTCCTTAATCTGATGGTTGTAAGCCACAATACCCCCGGCCAAATACCGCGAGGCGCCCGGTATTTCAGACAACCGCGCCTGTATAAGGCCTCCGGTGCAGGATTCCGCCAGACTGATGGTCAGCCCCGCATCCATTAGCAGTTGCCCTAAAACCTGTTCAATCTTTTCATTATCTTCGGCAAAGATATACTGGAACAGCCGGCGCCGCACCTGTTCGGATAAATCGTGTACCAAAGCCGATGCCTCTTCCAGGGTTTCTCCCTGGCCGGTTATCCTTACCTCCACCATGCCGGGCTGGACCAAAAAGGCAATTTCCGGATTGCTTTGCCCACATAAATCCACAATTAGTTCCTGAACAGAACTTTCATTAATCCCGGTCAGCTTAAAGATTTTGGAAGTACAGAGAACCCCTCTGTGAGGAAGACTGTTCAGATAGGAGACCACCGAGGACTCAAACATAGTCTCCAATTCCCAGGGTGGTCCGGGCAGTATAATAATAGCCTTTTTCCCGGTCTCTACAATGGCCCCCGGAGCAGTTCCCCTGGAATTGGGCAAAATTCTGGCACCCTCGGGGAAATGAGCCTGCTTTATGTTATTAGCGGGCATTTCGGTTCCCCGATCGGCAAAATAAGCCTTAATGGCTTGTAAGGATGCCTCGTCTAATTTCATGTCCAGTTCCAGAACTTCCGCAACCGTTTCTTTGGTTAAATCATCAATGGTGGGGCCCAGCCCCCCTGTAATAAAAATTAAGTCTGCTCGTTCCAAAGCCTGCAGGAGCACTAAACCCATGCGCCCCCAATAATCACCGACCGTTGTATGTTGAATAACTTCAATACCCATCTCGGTCAAACGACGACCCAGGTACTGGGCATGAGAGTTTAACACTTCACCAACCAGTAATTCCGTTCCTGTAAAAATAATTTCCGCCTGCACCATTAATCACCTTTCACATAGTATCTTAAGTATATTTCGCCGGAACCTTTTCATTTCCCTTCAGAGGATGAAACAATTGTAACAGAAGATGAAAGAGACCGTAAGGTCCCTTTCATTGTTTGCAGGAATTTTTTGTTTATGCAACAGATTTTTGTTGTACTAGATCACGAAATTCGTCACCGGATATTTTTTCTTTTTCCAGTAGTATTTCCACGGTAGAAGTTAGAAAACTGTTTCTTTCCTTAAGGTAGCCGTTAATTCGCTGTTCCTGCTGCTGAATGATTTCCGAGATCACCCGGTGTTTTGTCTCCGGAGGAAGGTTTTCCAGGCTGACCACACCCAGCGGGGACATACCTGCTTTAATAATGGTTTCAGCCGTATGCAGGGCCTTCTCATAGTCGTTGGAGGCTCCGGTACTGCGATTGCCCAGAACCACCTCTTCGGCCACAGCCCCGGCCAGCATGATGGCAATTTGATTTTCCAGATATTCCTTGGTGTAAAGGTAGGTGTCATCCTCGGGATTCTGGCGCATGTACCCTAGAGCGCCACCTCGGGAAGTAACGGTAAGGGTTGAAACCGACCCGGCCCGGACCCATTCACTGATGAGGGCGTGTCCCGTTTCATGAATGGCCACCCGTTTTAATTCCTCGGGATTTGGACGGCGATCCAGCTTCTCACCCATAATCACCTTATCAACGGCCTCGTGAAAATGCCGGTAATGGATTTCTTTTAAATCTTCTCGCATGGCCAAAATGGCTGCTTCATTGGCTAAGCTCTCCAGATGCGCCCCGGAAAAGCCAAAGGTCTCTCTGGCCACCAGAGACAGGTTCACATCGTCGGCCAAGGGTTTGTTTTTGGTATGCAGCATCAGGATTTCCAAACGTCCGGTTTTATCCGGCAGTTCTACTTTTACTTGACGGTCAAACCTGCCGGGCCGAAGCAGGGCCGGGTCCATCATATCCACCCGGTTGGTGGCGGCCATCACCAGCAGCCTTACCTCGTCATCCACTTTTAGTCCGTCCATCTCCACCAGCAGTGCATTCAGGGTTTGATCGTATTCCATGTGACTGGAATTTTGTCCCCGTTTGGCAGCCAGCACTTCAATCTCATCCACAAAAATAATGGCACTTTTTTTCTTTTGCTTGCCGGCTGTTTCCCGGGCGGTTTGAAAGATCTTTCTTACCCGCTGGGCCCCAACCCCCGCATACATCTCCACAAAGTCAGATCCACTGGCAGACACAAACACCGAATCGGTGTAATTGGCTGCCGCTCTGGCCATGAGTGTTTTGCCGGTTCCCGGCGGACCGGTCATTAAAATGCCTTTTATAGGCCGAATCCCCAATCGCTGCATGGCAATTTCATTTTTAATAAATTCCAATGCTTCTTTTAATTCTTTAACTGCCGATGCTTGTCCGCCAATATCTTCAAAGGATATGTCCCGCCTTCTGGGAGCGTTTGTTTTGGCCGCGAAGCCCTTCCCCAGCCCCTTTACACTGGCCAGATAAAATAATCCTCCGCCAAAGGCCACCAGAAAGATCAAGGGAGTTACATCATAGCCTGCCGTCAGGGCAAATACCAGCAGTGCGGCTCCTAAACCCAGGCTAATTTCCTTGAGCAACCGGACCACCTCCTTGCAGAGTAGCGATTTGATCCTGTCCACCGTATCTGGGAATGATTTTATTGAGGTAATGGCCGTCCGGTTCGCTTATTTGAATATATAGGTTGTGCTCATCAACATAGACTTTGCCTTCGGCCCCGTATTTTTGTGCGGTTTCCTCCACTTTACGGGCAACCTCCGGGAAATTACCCGCTACCTGAGCCTGATAAATAACAAAATGACTTTCGTAATAAGCCTGTTCCAGGGATGGATCCGGGTTGCTGACAATCTCCAGCACAAAGGGCTTTTTACCCATAACCTGGCTGGTTAGCTGATTAAGTTCCTGGTAGGCTGTCATCAGGTTTCCCTCATTGCCAGATAAGGTTACCTGCACCACTGAGCGGTTTTCCTTCTCTTCAACCTTAAAATCCTTCACCAGATTATTTTCGGCCAATACTTTGTTTAACGGTTTTTGAAAGGTAAATTCCTGATAACCCCATTGCCCGCCAAAGGCCAGGGCCAGTCCGCAAACAAATGCCAAAAAAATAACCGGAAGCTTAAGGCCGTGCCATTGCATAGCCATCATCCTTTCCAGTCAGTACAGACGTCATGATATACAATTATAGCATAATGATATATACGAATCTTTATGAAACCATTGGAAAAAAGAAATCAGGAGGTTTTTCCCTCCTGATTAATAATCTCCTTTTTTTAATAAATGCCAGCCTTTGGCTAAATAATCCACTCCGGACCAAATGGTAAAAAATACCGCCACCGCCATGGCCGCCATGCCAAAATCAAATCCGAAAATGGTCAAAGTAATATTGTGCAAAAACATGGCCACAATGGCAATAATCTGGGATACGGTTTTCCATTTTCCCAGTTTGCTGGCGGAGATAATTACGCCTTCTGCCGCTGCAATGGCTCGGAGTCCCGTAACCGCAAATTCTCTTCCGATAATAATAACAGCAACCCAGGCGGATAAATGACCCAGCTCCACCAGCACGATCAAAGCCGCTGAAACCAGAAGTTTATCCGCCAGCGGGTCCATAAACTTGCCTAAGGTGGTTATTTGTTTATTTTTTCTTGCGATATATCCATCCAGGCCGTCTGTACTGGCCGCCAGTACAAACACTCCAGCAGCAATCATATCGCCGTACTTTATACGCAGGGTGACCACTGCCAGAAAAATAGGTATTAAAAAAATTCTGGCTAGGGTTAAGCGATTGGGTAAATTCATTGGGTCAACTCTCCCATCAAATCATACTCCATAGCCCGATTCATTTTAACCATTACCATATCTCCGGGTTTTAATGGCCTGGGACTAACAAATTCCACGGTTCCGTCAATTTCAGGAGCATCAAGGGAGGAGCGACCGGCATAGATATTTTTTCCTGAATCAACAATTTCCTCTACCAGTATCTCCAATACCTGGCCAATGCGCTGCCGGTTTTGCTCTCGAGCAATCTCCTGTTGCAGAGCCATGGCCCGGTGATAACGATCTTGCTTGACTTCCTCGGGGATTTGACCGGGCATACCGGCCGCAGGGGTTCCTTCCTCCTGGGAATAAGTAAACACACCGGCACGATCAAATTTTATCTCCCGCATAAAATCTAAAAGTTCCTGGAATTGTTCTTCCGTTTCTCCAGGAAAACCCACTATAAAAGAGGTTCTTAAAACCAAACCCGGAATTTTATCTCGCAATTGACCAATTAGCTCCCGAGCCTGCTGCTGAGTTACCGGCCTTCCCATGGTCCGCAAAATGGTATCATTGGCATGCTGCAAAGGTAAGTCAATATATTTGCAAAGGTTTTTCTGCTTGGCCAGAGTCTCAATTAATTCCTCTGTAAACCGGTTGGGATAACAATACATCAGTCGTATCCAACGGAGGCCGGAAATGGGCGCCAAACGCTTCAGCAGCCGGTGCAGGGAGTACTCCCCGTATAAATCCTGACCATAGCGGGTAGTGTCCTGAGCAATCAAAATAATTTCCTTGGCCCCTTCACGGACCAGCCTGATGACTTCCGCTTCAATGGATTCCAGGGAACGGCTGCGAAAGTGTCCCCGGATATCCGGAATGGCGCAATAGGCACAACGATTGTCACAGCCTTCAGCGATCTTAACATAAGCCGTATAAGCCGGGGTACTCAATAATCGGGGACTGTTTTCATCATATAGATATAGGGGCTCGTTGATATGGCAGGTTCTTTTTTTACCGGCTAAAACCTCATTGACAATGGGCACAATCTCCTCAATGCGGCCGGGGCCTACCAAAGCATCAATTTCCGGCATTTCCTCCAGCAATTCTTTAGAATATCGCTGGGACAGACAACCGGCCACGATCAGAGCCCGACACCGGCCGGTAGCTTTATTTTGAGCTAACTGAAGAATTTGCCGGATGGACTCTTCCTTGGCCGATTCAATAAACCCGCAGGTATTTACAATACACACCTCTGCCTTGGCTTCGTTACAAATTATATCAAAATTTGCATTTTTTAAAAGACCCAACATAACTTCTGAATCTACCAAATTTTTGGGACACCCTAAGCTGACAAAAGCAACACTGGTTGACATGAAATTTTTCCCTCGCACAAAAAGAATATTCTCCAAACAGTATATAGCAGTGCTAAAATACTGTCAAAGAATACCTTAGAATGTCCTGAAGTTATCAAATTCAACCGGAATGGGTAAATCCATCTCCTTCACCAGTTTTATGACCGCTTGTAAATCATCCCTGTTTTTTCCGCTAATGCGTACTTGATCCCCCTGAACCGAAGCCTGGACTTTGATCTTGCTGTCTTTTATGGCTTTTACGATTTTTTTGGCCAAATCCTGTTCAATGCCCTGAACCAGGGATGCCGTTTGCCGGACGGTATCCCCTGCGGCCGCTTCTATTTTTCCATAGCGCAGGGATTTAAGGTTAACACCCCTTTTAACCAGTTTGCTTTCCAGTATATCAATTACGTTGCGAAGTTTGAAATCATCATCACTGATCAGCGTAATCTCGGGTTTTCCTTCAAAAATAATTTTACTTTTACTTCCTTTAAAGTCAAAACGGGTTTCGATTTCCCGGTTGGCCTGATTGACCGCATTCAATACTTCCGGCATGTCCACCTTACTAACAATATCGAAGCTGTTATCTTTCGCCATTTGTTTCCCTCCTGACTTAATTCTATAAAATTATATCATAATGGATAATGTTGTCAAAGGATTCACTGTTTTTACTAAAATCAACCGGGAGGTTTTGATGATGATTTTCCACTGCAGCGGTCTGTTTCCGGAAAACAAAAAGGTTATCGCCATTGTGGGCCCCCGCAGGCCGCCCTTGGAAGATCCTTCTTCCATCCAGCACCTGCGGGACTGCCATATGGCCTATACTTTAGCCCGCCAGGCAGCAAAAAAAGGGCTGGTGGTCCTATCAGGCCTGGCCACCGGCATTGACACCGCCGCCCATAACGGCTGTCTGGATGAAGGAGGCATTACCGTAGCCGTAGTGCCCTTTGGGCTTTCAGCCCCGGTTTATCCCCCGGAGAATAAAGATCTGGCTGTAAAGATCATGCAAAGGGGAGGCTGCTTGTTAAGTCCCTTTAAATCCGGACAATCGACTGCCAAATGGACCTTTGTGGTCCGGGACAAAGTTCAGGCCATGCTGTCCAGTAAAGTATTGGTAGTAGGAACCTTTCCTCCCGACGGCATCATCACAGGCGGCACAAGGCACTGTGCCCGGTGGGCGCGGAATCTGGGAAAGCCCCTATATCATTACCTTGAAATGAACGGCTTCTATCTGGTTCGCAAAGATTGTGAAATTTTAACCAAAGACTAATTTTTACAATAGAGAAAAAAGGGTATACTGACTATCAAGAAAAATAATATTGTATTTTTTCATATAATACTTGAAGTATTTTAAAGAATTTTATAATATAACCAAAAGGTTTGGAAAGGGGTAGAATTTATGGTATATGTTAGAAGGCTCTCCTTGGAAGAAATTATCGATCTGGAATGGCTGGCCATGCTGGTCGACCAGGTGTTGGAATATAATGACTATCAGGTTCCCTTTGAAGAAAAGCATCTAAAGATGATTCAAATTGCGGTCAACGGTACCCTGGACATGGAAACCATTGCCAGTTACATTATCGATTATCTTTCTCCCGAAGCAATTAACTTTACCTATGGTTACAAAGATCTTGCCCCTTATGCCCAGGACGATGCCGTTTAAAATCTCCTGTAAACTTAAAATTTGGAATTCTCTGCCTGGCTCCTTTATCGAGAATGTGATATACTTTCTCAAAAGGAATAAGGAAGGTTGCATCACATTGAATGGTAAGATCAATTGGAGGTTCATTTTAAGTGCTGTTGGTTTTTTAATGATTGGCATCAGTATGTTTCTCCCTGAACAAAGGTGGTTAATTATTACCGGAGCCCTTCTTTTTGGTATTGGTATGATCAGAAAACCTAAGAGACGTTAAATACTCGCTAAAGGCGGGTATTTTTTATTATTTTCAGGCACCTCCCTGTTCGTCCTGTAAATAGGTCAAGTTCTGCAGAAGTTTCGTTTCCTTTATGGAGTAAAATCTTTCGCTTAAAGGAAAACTAAAAAAAGAATATGCTTGGAGGTGATTTATGGTTATGAGAGAAAGTACCTGGAGATTTCCCAATCTGGGTTTTTGGGCCATTCATGTAGCTTCCCTGGCAACTTTAGGTTATTTTGCTTATAAAGCAACGGATTGCAGATGTAAAGAAGGGACCTTAGACGATTTGTCTTTTTCGGAAAGAAATTCGCGAAATCAAACATCTGGATTCCAAGATCATGAATTTTAATCATAACCCGGCGATTAGCCGGGTTATATTCTGTTCATATCTTACAACAGATAAAAAGGAATTCTTTTTTTGATAAAGAATTTTTTTATTGAGGTGATACCCATGCCTTTGCTTTGGTTTGCTTTTGGGTTGCTGGGAGCCATCTGGATTCTCTGGCATAGTCAAAAAAATGGTTATGACTTTCGCTCTTCATTGCGTTGGGCCATGGGGACTTTCTTTATGCCGGCTATTGCCATCCCTCTTTATTTTTGGCTGCAAAGTACGGTTGCCGGAAATAGGGGATCAAAAAATTCCAGGCAAGAACCGCGGGATATTACATCGGATATGGTCCAGAGCTGCCGGCATTGTGGAAAATACTATGGAGGATCCCCCGCTCGCTGTCCTCACTGTAAAGAAAACCTGCTGGATTAAGACAAGCCAATCTTTATATCCTGAGCGCACAATAAAAAAGGAGCCTTTAGCCTCCACACCAGTAAGACATATAACAAAAAAGCCCCGATAAACAGGTACAGTCAAAACTGTGCGGTGCGGGTATGATGGTGGAAAAACGACGAAGGACACTGATTTTGAAGTGATCCCAAAAAGTTAGAAAATAATTTTAATTAAGCAGCCGAGAGGGCTTGCTGTCTGTAAAGTGCAGGCGGCAAGCCCTTAAGCTTTGCCTTGCTCCGGTGGTTATTGTAGTAATCCATATAGCGTTTTTCCGTAGCGTTATAGCGCCAAAATTCCGTTTAATTTTGCCCTGACGATGAGTCATGTCCTTGCGGAATGGCTTGTATCGCCTACGTTAAAGGAATTTATCGTCGGTCTTTTTCGGTTCTTCTATCTTTCTGTATTGGCCGCTTGCAGTTCGGCTGCTTTTGTGGTTCGATTTCATTCAGTTCCTTTCCGGAGGTATGGGTGTCCTCATTAAGCAGATTGCAACGCTCAGCCTGCGCAAGCAGGCCGGGCGGCAATCGACGGAAGGTGGCGGGTGGATAGCCACTTCCTATGCTTGTTACTCCACTTATTACGTCCCGAAAAAGAATAAAATGCAAGTATGTCCCCTAATTTATCTATTATATCTTGCCTGCTTCATGAAGCTATGCTGATGCCATCGAAGCTATATGTAAAGAGTGACCATCTTTCATCTATCGAAGAAAGATACTGCTTTATTGAGAACAAAAAAAGGCGAATTAAGTACATAGAAACCCGCAAAATCTATGCCTAATTTATAATTACACCCACATTTATTTTAATGATTAGAGGGAAAATGGGTTTCGCATGAGTAATCACAGCACCATATATTTGATTGGTTTTTTTCTGGCCCTGATATATATTATCATGGGTGCAGATGATTTTATTTGGGACATTGTTACGATGTTTAGGCGTTCGCGCTATCGAAAACAGCGATTGGATTTACATAAATTGGATTCGCTTCCTCCTAAATTATTAGCAATGGTGATTGCCGCTTGGCGTGAGGATAATGTACTTGGCGATGTAATCAACAATATCATTGCCTCAACACATTACCCTAAGTCCATGTATCATATTTTTCTTGGTATTTATCCGAACGATGCGCCTACTTTGGCTGTCGCCAATGAACTTGCGGAGAAGTATGAGAATGTACATGTGATTATCAATGAGAAGAACGGGCCTACATCGAAGGCACAGAATATCAACTATGTTATTAAACAAATTAAGCAGTTTGAACTGGAGCGTCAATGGAGTTTCGCATCTATCACAATCCATGACTCAGAAGACGTCGTTCATCCTTTTGAGTTAAAGGTAACAAATGCCCTTTTGGATAAACATCCGGTGCTGCAATTTCCTGTCTTTCCTCTTATACGAATGCCAAAATTCCGGAACTTTTTCAAGAACATTACGACAGGCACCTATGCGGATGAATTTGCGGAGAATCATTTTATCACATTGGTAAGCCGCTATCATAACGGGGCATTTGTTCCCTCGGCAGGAACAGGGTTTGTTTTGTCAAAGGAAACCATTCGCGCTTTTGGTGATGAAGATATTTTGCCAAAAGACAGCCTAACAGAAGATTTCCGTCTTTCACTGACTCTTTTCGAAAAAGGAATTGATGTGTACTATGTTTTGGAACGTGTTCCCCGAATCAACGATAATAATAAATTGGTAGATGAGTTCATCGCAACCCGATCCATTTTTCCTAATACTTTTAAGCAAGCGGTAAATCAAAAAGCGCGGTGGATTTTGGGCATCACAATGCAATCATTTAAATTGAAGGATGTTTTCACCACCAAAGGTATCCGCTTTGTAGGGCGCTATTCGCTTTATAAAGACTTGAAAGCAAAAGTTGTTAATCTGTTGGTAATCGTCGGATATCCTGTACTTATCTATTTTCTTGTTTCGTTGTTTATTCCACTGGAACCCATATACCCCATGTACTTCCCATCTTGGTATTTAAGTCTGGCGATTACAGTCATGATGATTGAACGGCAACTGTTCCGAAGCGTCGCTATATACAATGTGTATGGTATGAGAAGCGTCTTTTTTGCCTGCTTGTTTCCGCCTCTGTTACCGATCAGGCTGGTTTGGGGAAATATCATTAACATGACCGCCACTGTCAAAGCATATAAGCAGAGAATTTTCGGCAATCAGACGCCGAAAAAGAAGGAAGAAAAGAAAGCGGCAAAAGTAAATACGCTCGCTGCCGGTAACAAAAATAATGGAAAAAAACAGATCAAGTGGGATAAAACGGACCATGATTTTATTGGAGAGCAGGCGCTAAAACGCTTCCATAGAAAATTGGGTGATGTGCTGCTGGAAAAGGGCTATGTGACCACTGAACAGCTCAAGTATGCTTTGGACGTATGCCTGCGTGCACAAAATGATGAAAAGCAGACCATTGGCAATTATCTTTTAGAGCAAAATATTATTACAGAAGAACAGTTGCTCGATGCGCTGTCGCATGTTAAGCATATCCAGTATCTCAATATTTTGACTTTGAAAAACTATCGGCTTTGGCAATTTGCTTCTGTATTCGACGAAAAATTACTTCGTTCACTGCTCGTTGTCCCTCTTTTAAAAACAAAATCAGGGTATGTATTCGCGTTTTGTGACAACAGCCCGATTGATGCGCAAACCATTTTGCGAAACAAATATGATATCACTGTCAAGGCAGTTTTCGTGTCACAAAACTTCATTATGGAAGGTTTGGACAAGATGTTTGCTTCATACGGCTTCCAAAGCAATGAGCAGGGAGACTCTGTGCTGGATGAACTATATACCAGCGGCATTATTAACTACGAACAACTTATCATAGCTCACAATTACATAACAACCCAAAATATATCCGAAAGTCAGATGCTGCAATATATGGGGTTGCTGGGATTGGAAAGGCTCGTTCACGTAAAGGAAATAGCAGCCGGAAAGGAAATGGTAGTACGATAAAGGTATTGGTTATATTCGGCACTCGCCCGGAAGCAATTAAATGGCTGGTTCCTGAACCCGTCTTTGATCTCAGCCATCAAAGCACGGGCAAGAGAGCCTGTTTCGTCGTGCCTATTAAGAATGGTTTTCTGCTGTCGTTCTTGAACATATTGAATCTCATTGCCTAAGTTTTTAAAGACTTAAATCTGGACGTGTTGCTGGTGCCTTTGCTGCATTCGGACAAAAAGAATATATATCAGAACAGCAAGTGTCAGATTAACGGCCTGCATCACAATACCGGCAACTGATCCTGTTCCAAGATAATCTGATAAGAAAATGGAGTTGTCCATTCGACATCTTGCGTTACCAGAGGCACCCATTCCAAACGTATAGACACCCACGCGGTAAGACTCAGTACAACAGGCGAAAACACAAACGGAATAAAGAAATAAGGGTTGAATATAATTAGGTAAACCAAAATCATAATTTCGTTTATATTAATAATGCCGGGCAAAATAGATACCTTCGCCAACCGGTTTTCACTACTGTTTTTTTCCGACCAATAACAGGGCAATCAGCAGCCCCAGCGTTGCTCCGGCACCACCTAAATAAACATAGGTATCAAAGAATCCCTTGGTGAAGATGTTGTTTCTGCAATTGAAGAAGCAACCGGTGTTGCGCTTGACAACGTATCCTTAATAACATTGCCGTCTTGTATGCCAAAAAACCATAGAATATGTGACAAGAATAATGAGTAATGCGGAAAAGTAGTTCTGCCCTGCTATAAATATCTTGTTGATTGCCTGCAAAAGATCACTGACCATTGGTAAGCCCAATAAAATCAAAGAGCATTCTTGCCGCACTGAAAATAAAAATGGTAAGCAGAGAGGGTATAATAGCCCTAAAAGATGCCCGGATTGGGGCCCCTGTTTTTTAGCGCTTTTTATTTATCCCCGGTTCACTTCCGGTTCCTGACCGGAATAGAAGGTGTTTCTAACGACTTTTCCGGTTTGTCCAAGACGCCCCAGATCTTTCCCGTTCACATTCACTTCCACCGCCCCGGCATTCCCCACATGCAGATAAATCTTTTCCTGGGCCTGAAAATCTTTGGTTTCCCCGGGAGAAACGGTGCCTGAAAATACCGTATTTCCATCGGCCACAATTTGCATCCAGCTTTGTCCGTCCATTACCTTTAAGGTTACCCGTACTCCCTCAACCGTTTGCTCCTGGGGAGGCTGGTTGCCGGCACCGGTATTATTTTCCGGTTGAGTTTGCTGTTGTTGCTGGGCTGTCTGTGGCAGATTGGGCTTGTTTTCCTCCGGCCGTCCCGCATCATAAAAGAAATGAACTCCCAGCAGGGCAATGATGGCAAAGCCCGCCACCAAATACCTCAAGTTTTTCCCGCCTCCGGTGTATCCAGGTTCCGGTTCTGCCTGAGGATCCTTGATCAAATCAGGCACAGGCTCGTTTCCTTCTACAGAAAATTCCTGCATAATTGCTTCGGTATCCAAATTTAAAAACTTGGCATAGGTCCGTAAAAATGCCTTGGCATATACCGGGCCGGGCAACACATCAAATCTTTCATTTTCTAGAGCTTCAAGATATTTAGCACGGATCTTGGTTGCTTCCTCAAGATATTCAAGAGAAAAACCCTTCTCCATCCGTGCATTCCTCAAGGTTTCCCCTATTGGCATTCATATCACCCCCGTTTTCCACTGGAACACCATACTCCGGTAGAGACTTTACCCATTGAGCAATCTTGTTCGCTGCTTTTTCCAAATCACTGCAATCAATGGACAGGTCGAATTCATTACTTTGGCCGCCCGGGTATTTATAAAGAGGGTCATAATAATGGGTGAGCAGGTAAGCAAATACGTTGGCAAAATTTTTCTTACTCAGTTCTTGAATTAAATCTTCAGTAACCGTTTTGCCAAGGTGTTTTTTTAATAGCAGGGTAGATTTCTGCAATTCTTCGATGTTGCGGTTGGGACCCTTGGTGTATTCATCAATAATTCTTTGTACCCGTACCTCCAGAGGAGCATATAATAAGACCCGATATCCTCTTTCCATGGAGGCCAAAACGGCTGGCGGCACAATTAGTTTACCCAACCTTCGGCCTTCACACTCAAGCAATATCATTCCCTTGGCTTCCGCTGGACTTAAATTCTCCACAATTTGCGCTTCAAAATCTTTTTGGGAAGGTGAGGACAACAAACCGATTTTTCCATAAACGGAACCTCGGTGTTTGGCAGCACCCTCCAAATCCAAAACAGGATAACCTAACTGTTGAAGCTTTTGCAATATAAGCGTTTTTCCTACTCCGGTTAGGCCGTGCAGAACAATGCTTTTGTGAGGAATCTTCTCTCTGTCCAGGTATTGGTAAACAAACCTGCGAAAGGATTTGTACCCTCCCTGTACCCGGTATATTCTTACACCCAGGGATTCCAAAACCGCTGAGGCATACTTGCTTCGCATACCCCCCCGCCAACAATACAGGACGACGTTTTGATCCTTTGATAAAGAACGAATTTGATTAAATAACCCGGAGAATTTAGGCCCTACAATTTCCAGACCTAAGGACTTTGCCGCTTCTGTTCCTATTTGTTTGTAGGTTGTCCCTACTCTAGCTCTTTCTTCATTGTTAAATAAAGGAATGTTGATTGCCCCTGGTATGGAGCCTTCTGCAAATTCTCCCTCGGAACGAACATCAATAAAACAGACATTTTTTACTTTTAGAGCTTCTCCAATGCTGATATCCCTTGACATAATCTTTACATCCTTGAATCCCATTCATTTTTTCAGATAAGCAATAGCGATCTACAAAAACACGCAATTTATTATTCATTAAATACTTTGTATTATAACCTTTAAATGTTTTGCTAAACACATAAACCATTTCATTAGCAACGTCAGTATAGCATGGGCTGAATAAATTGGTCAATAATGGATAAACTTCATCCGCCGGTTGTCATCCTTATTTGGCTTTAAAAACTTGTTGGTATTGTTCCATGGTCATGAGGATGGCCCGGGGCTTACTTCCCTCATAGCCCCCCACAATTCCCTTTTTCTCCATAATATCAATGAGCCGTGCCGCCCTGGCATAACCAATGTGTAAACGGCGCTGCAGCATGGAAATGGAGGCATGTCCGGTCTCAATCAAAATTCTCACGGCTTCGGGCAGCAACTCGTCTTCCACTTCCTCTTCCACCGGCTCCTGAGGTTCCTCTTTGGCCACAGACTCATCATAGGTTGGTTCGGCCTGATGCTTCAGGAAGCTCACCACATCCTCCACTTCCCGATCCGATAGATAAGCGCCCTGTACTCTCAGAGGTTTAGGAGCTCCCACCGGAAAGAACAGCATGTCGCCCTTACCCAGCAGCTTTTCAGCACCGGCCATATCCAGAATGGTTCTGGAATCCACTTGAGAGGAAACGGCAAAGGATATTCTGGACGGAATATTGGCCTTAATTAAGCCGGTGATCACATCCACCGAAGGCCGCTGGGTGGCAACCACCAGATGAATGCCGGCAGCCCGGGCCATCTGGGCTAAACGGCAGATAGCATCTTCCACGTCCGCCGGGGCTACCATCATTAAATCCGCAAGCTCATCAATAATGACGACCATCAGGGGCAAACGTTTCTGTCCCGAAGCGGTATTTTTTTCGTTAAACAAACTATTATAACGGGTAATATCCCTTACCCCGGCAGCGGCAAACAGTTCATAACGCTTCTCCATCTCCCGAACCGCCCAGCGCAAGGTAGTGGCCGCCTTTTTGGGATTGGTTACAACCGGTGACACTAAGTGGGGAATCCCATTGTAAACAGCCAGTTCCACCATTTTAGGGTCCACCATTAAAAATTTCACTTCATCGGGAGTGGCCTTAAAAAGGATGCTGGAAATCAGGGTATTAATGCAAACACTTTTTCCGGCTCCTGTGGCTCCCGCAATTAAAAGGTGCGGCATTTTGGTTAAGTCCGCCAGAATAGGGGCCCCGGCAATATCTTTCCCCAGAGCTACGGTCAAGCTGGAGCTGGAACCGGTAAATTCTTTGGATTCCAATAAATCCCGAAGATTAACCATGGAAATCTCTTTATTGGGCACCTCAATGCCCACCGCAGCCTTACCGGGTATCGGAGCCTCAATCCGGACATCCGGGGCGGCCATGGCCAAAGCAATATCATCGGCCAGACTTACAATCCGGCTGACCTTCACCCCGGCAGGGGGTTGAATTTCATAACGGGTAATGGCCGGTCCTCTGGATACCTGAGTCACTTTAGCCTTAATGCCGAAGTTTTCCAGCGTTTCTTCCAACTTTGTTATATTGTCGGTAATATCTTTGGCCGTTGAAATATTCTTGGAGCTTCTCAGCGGTCTTGACAGCAGGGACAAGGGCGGTAATTTAAAGGAAGCCACATCATTTAAAGACATTTGCGTGTAGCTGGTTATTTCATCCGGCTCCGGCAAGGGCTCCTCCAGGGACACCTGAAACCCGGAGCAGGTATCCGGGTTTATTTCAGCGGTTTCAACCTTAAACGCCAGTTCCTCTTCCGGGGCTTTATCCATTTCCACATTTAGAAAGGGCACCTTGTCCTGGCCGTTGTTAATAAATACTGTTCCCGGCGGCAGGGTATCCTCATCAGGACACCGGCTGGAGCGGCCCTTCTCTTCCTCCACTTCCGTAAAAAGAAAGTTATTCAGCCTGCTGCCTAAACCCTTGGCCCAGCCTTGGGTTTTGGACAGGGATTGTTTGGTAAGAACGGATACCGAAATGTTGGTTAGCAGCAAGATACCCACCACCACACCGGAGGTCAGCAAAATGTAAGTCCCGGCCTGTCCAAAGGATTGCAGCATTAAAAAGGCCAACAGGGAACCCACTAAACCGCCGCCTTCACTGGCGGTTCTTTCATCCAAGATTCCTTTTAAAACCTCATAAAAGGACCCTTCAACAGGAGTGAATAAGCTTAATACCGTCAAGGTGATGATAAACAACAAAGTAGCTCCATACACCTTAATATTCACTCCGGTCCGGTTTCGCTCAACAATTAATTTTATACCAAAAAGCCCTAGAAAGATCATTAATACAATGCCTCCGAAGGCTCCAAACAGCCCTTTCAGCACTCGCCCGATAAAGCCCCCGATCATGCCCAACTGCGTATCGGCAAAACTAATCAGACCCAGTACCGCCACGGAGACCAGACCAATGCCAAAGATTTCGTATTTTAATTCATCCTTTAATTTCTTAAGTAAGTCCAAGTCTCCCTGCACCTCCAGAAATATATATACTACAGAAATTTCCAAAATCCTTTAATTCAATACGAAACACCGGATTCATGTATAAATGTACCTGTGTTACATCATATTAAGAAATGTACCTGATCATTCCACAGGAAAGGAGGTTTACATATGCCGCATACCACAGGCAAAATCACGGTTCGGGAATTAATTGATTTGCAGAGCCACTTGATGTTAGAAAGCAATCTGGTAGGGCAGTTCAATCATTTTGCCCGGGAATGTACCGATCCTCAGTTGAGTCAAGCTTGCCAAAGTTTGGCCCGCAGCCGCTCGGATTGTTTCCAGCAGTTGGCGAAACACACCAATATGAACATGATGCAATAACAGAAAGGGGGTTTAAACCATGCGCGGTGACCAAGTAACCGATAAAAATTTATGTATGGCTATGCTGAATCACTTAAAATGGGATGCTGTTTGCCTGACCAATAAAATCCTGGAATGCAGCGACCAAAGTCTCCGTCAGGATTATATCAATGTATTGGATCGAACCTTTGCCGAACAAAAAAGTCTGTACGATTTAGCCAATCAGCACGGATGGCATCAACCCATGATGGCCAATCAGAATCTGGTGAGCCAGGTTCAGAGCGACGTGCAAAAGCTGAGCAGTGAACAACAGCAAAGTATGAGCACCATTCATCAGCAGGCACAATATCAAGGCATTCAAAACCAACAGGCCGGTTATCAAAACCAGCAATCCTATTCCCCGGTATTCTACAATCAACAACAGCAGTCCGGTGGGAGTTTCCAGCAAAACTATTAAACACCAGAAAAGAAGCACCTGACGGGTGCTTCTTTTAATCTGATGAAGTTTTATCCTGGGTCTGAATAGAACACGGATTTTACAGATTTCCAGGATTCTCACGGATTTTTTAATCTTTATTATATCCGCGTAAATCCGTATAATCCGTTAAATCCGTGTTCCATTGTTTTCTTCTTTGTTTAGCGCATCATCTTTATTAAAATTTGTTTAGCCTTTACAGCCCACTGGTTATTAATCCCGGAAAAACCTTTTGATTTAAATAATGGGCAGGGTCCGAGCTGTTAATCCTGACAATCTTTTTTAGCCCTGTGTCCATCTTCTCGAATAAAACCGGGATTCCGGCCACCTCTCCGGTTTCATAGCGGTTATAGGCATCATCGGCAAACCCCTCCATCACCTGTTCAACCGGAAGGACGGTCCAAAGGATCATTGCGGCATACACCCTCCCCTGTTTTTCCTTTCCTCGATAAGTTCCTTCAATTTGCACAAGGCATGGCCAATTCCGCCCACTTCATTAATCAGGCCGTATTCCACGGCATCCTTGCCAATCACCACCGTACCGATATCCCTGGCTAATTCTCCGGTTTTAAACATTAAGTCTCTGAATTTTTCTTCTGTAACATCGGAATGCTCCGTTACAAACCGAATGACCCGGTCCTGCATTTTATCCAGATAGTCATAGGTCTGAGGTACGCCGATAACCAAACCGTTCAGCCGGATGGGATGGATGGTCATAGATGCGGTGGGAGCAATAAAACTATAATTTCCGCTGACCGCAATGGGAACTCCGATGCTGTGACCTCCTCCGAGAACCAGGGTCACCGTTGGTTTGGTCATGGTGGCAACCACTTCGGCAATGGCCAGACCTGCTTCAACATCCCCGCCCACGGTATTTAAAATGATGACAACCCCTTCGATGTCGTCCGCCTGTTCAATAGCCACCAATTGAGGGATGACATGCTCGTATTTGGTGGTTTTGTTTTGACCCGGTAAAACAATGTGTCCTTCAATCTGACCCACAATGGTAACGCAATGAATATTGCTTTTTACTTCCGGCACACTGGGCGTTCCTAATTCCCGGATATTTTCCAGTGTTCCCTTGGCCTGCCCGGCCACTCTTTTGGGAGCCGTGCTGGGATTAGGCTGGGTGGAAGGGTCAATGGGGACGGGACCCGGCGGATGTATTGGATTCGGGGTGTTGGGCTGATAGGGAATTCCCGGATTGTCACTTTGGAAACGTTTGGGCACTGGTGTCACTCCTCAAATGAAATGTTCTGCTGATACTATTATGCTTATTATCCGCCAGCATAATGTATCTGGAATGAAAAAGAGTAAAAAGATATAAAACAAAGAACCCCAAACCACTCAATGAGGGCAAGGGTTGCTTGTGTCTTTTCCATCAGGGGTGTCAGTTTCAAAAGTATTCTCTATCTTCAGGCATTGGTTATCGTTAGTAAAATCATTTCCCAAGAATTTTTTTGTATGGCAATCTGAGCTCCTTTTTATAAATAATCAATGTCAAAGATATTAATAATTTCAAGTATGCGCTTTACTGATCGCTTAATAGGTTAACGGCCACTTGAAAATGAATTTCCGTCTATCCAGCCAAGGGTAAGTTTGGTTTGGAGAAATCCCTTTTATATAAGGTTACTTATATCCAAAAATGTATTTACCTTTTCGGCTTCCTCTTTTGAGGCATAGACCATAAAGTCCGACGGACTTTTGATATTTGATATAAGTAATTCCAGAGATTTTGGGTTTTTAGAAAGCTTAAGTGTTTCTACAATCTGGCTTTGTCGTGCAAGATATTGCGAATGGTTTTCTATTTTACTCATCTTCATATCTTCAATGTTATAGATTGCTCCGGTTCTCTCACATCTAATAATATCCCGCCAACAGGGATAAAAGGTAACAAGGCTTAGAAACTCTTTAAAATCAGTAGTTATTATTCCAAACTCGCCTTTACGGTTAACATACCCCACTGGGAAATCATCATCCGCAATATCGCCCATACCACCGATGGTACCAAAGCAATTTTCTTTACTATCAACTGCAAAAATAAAAAATTGCGGAATAGGATAAAAGGGAAAATCATTCGGTTTTTGTGTCGTGCAAAAAATCAAATCACAGTTTTCTTCCAGTAGTCTATAAATACGATCAGCCTGTTCACTGACGGGAACTGAAATTATTCTTTTCCCGGCTAACACAACCTCAATTGTTTCACCACTTTCTGTGTGAACACAATATGCTGTTGCTCCATCCTTCTGTTCAGTATCTATAACCAGCTTTTTAATGACTTCATCTCCTCTCCTATATTTTGCAGGTATCTAAAATGAATGCATAAAACTTATAAAAACAACAACAAGATAATTATTGTATATTTTTTTATTATTCTCTATAAAATTTTTAATTTCCTTTATGATTTATAGAGATCATTCCAATATTATTGCTCTTCTTTAATTACTGGTAAAGGCAAATAAAAAACAAAACAGCCCCTGCCCGCTTAACACGGACTGGGGCTGTTTGTCTCATACTTCCATAATGATCGGTAAGATCATTGGCCTTCTCCTAGTTCTTTCATACAAAAACTTGCCCAGGTCATCCCTGACCTGTGATTTGATGGCAGCCCATTCAGAGACGCCGCGTAAAGTGCATTTTTCCAATGCGCCTTTGACCTTAGCCTTTGCTTCTTCCATCAGGGGTTCCGATTCTCGAACATAAACAAAACCCCTGGAAACAATATCCGGACCGGACAGAACCTGATTGGTTTGTTTATCCATGGTTACAACAACGATGAGAATACCGTCCTGAGACAATTGTTTTCTGTCTCTTAAAACAATATTGCCCACATCGCCGACACCAAGACCGTCTACCAGTACTCTGCCGGCGGTAACCCTGCCGGCTAAACGGCCGTATCTCCGGGTAAACTCCAGCACTTGACCGTTTTCCGCCACAAAGATATTTTCAGCGGGGATTCCCACTTCTCTTGCCAGGTCTGCATGTCTTTTCAGCATCCGATACTCGCCATGCACGGGAATAAAGAATTTCGGCCGCACCAAGTTGAGCATTAATTTTAGCTCTTCCTGGCTGGGATGGCCGGAAACGTGAATTCCGGAAGCCCCTTCGTAAATCACCTTGGCCCCCAGCTTAAAAAGCTGATCAATAATGCGGGCCACCAATTTTTCATTACCGGGTATGGGCGTTGCCGAAATGATCACCGTATCCCCGGGCACAATATCAACCTGACGGTGATCGGACATGGCGATCCGGGTCAGGGCGGACATGGGTTCCCCCTGACTGCCGGTGGTCAATAAAACAACCTTGTTTTTAGGTAATCTTGCTGCCTCATCCAGCTCAATCAGGCTTCCTTCGGGAATATTCAAATAACCCAGTTCGCCGGCGGTGGCCATCACGTTCACCATGCTTCGGCCAACCACAGCCACCCGCCGGTCATATTTATGGGCTACCAGGATAGCCTGTTGTAAACGATGAACATTTGAGGCAAAGGTAGCGATAACAATTCGTTCTTTAGCATGCCGAAAGGTTTCATCAAAGGTGTTCCCTACCACCCGCTCAGACATGGTGTATCCGGGCCGTTCAACATTGGTACTGTCGGACATCATGACCAGCACACCCTTTTCCCCCAACTGGGCAAAACGATGGAAGTCAGTTACTTCTCCATCCACAGGGGTTTGATCAATCTTAAAATCCCCGGTATGAAGCAGGGTTCCCACCGGCGTATGGATGGCCACGGCCATGGCATCCGGAATACTGTGCGATACACGGATAAATTCCGCCTTGAAAGGCCCAATTTGTACAGTATCCCGTGGTTTTACCGTATTCAGTTGAACTTGATCCACCATATGGTGTTCTTTCAATTTGCCATGGACTAAGCCTAAAGCCAGTTTTGAACCATACACGGGAACATTGATTTGCCGCAGCACATAGGGTAAAGCTCCAATGTGATCCTCGTGTCCGTGGGTCAGTAATATTGCACGCACCTGTTGCCTGTTTTCAATAAGATAGGAAATATCCGGAATAACGATGTCAATTCCCAGCATTTCCTCTTCAGGAAACATCAATCCACAATCAATCAGTACAATGTGATCCCCAAATCTCACCGCAGTCATGTTCTTGCCGATCTCGCCTAATCCCCCCAGGGGAATTACGGCTAATTTTGGTTCTTTAGCCAAGCCTGCACCTCCTATTAGTTCAAAAAGTAACGAAGAATATTGGATCGTTCGCCAAATATACAGTGAGAGAGTAGGAGAAGGCAGGATACATCATTGTACAAGATTGTGGAAACCCGTCCGATGACCTCCGCATTAAATTATACTTTAAATAATGCCTTAACGGCAATATGATTACCCATTATTACCAAAAAAATACAACAGGGCACCATCTGTGCCCTGTTGTATCAAAGCAGTTCCAGTGATGTCATAATATTTTTAACCGTCTCCACTTCATTCGGTGTGGCTTCCACCAAAGGCAAGCGAACGCCCCCCACGCCAAAGCCTTTTAAATTTAAAGCCGCCTTTACCGGCACAGGATTGGCTGTGATAAAGAGACCTTTAAACAAGGGAAACAGTTTTCTATGAAGGTTGGCAGCTAAGGTGGTGTTCCCGGTAGTAAAGGCATCAATCATTTCTTTAATTTGTTTGCCGGCTACGTGCCCGGCTACACTGATGACACCCTTGGCCCCCAGGGCCAGCATGGGCAGGGTCATGGAATCGTCCCCGCTGTAAATGCTAAACTCCTCAGGCAGGATTCTGCGCAGTTCAGAAACTTGATCGATGTTTCCGGCAGCCTCCTTAATGGCTACAATGTTCGGCACATCCCCGGCCAGCCTGGCTACCGTATCCGGCAGAACGTTAATCCCTGTACGGCCCGGAATGTTATACAGAATCACCGGTAAGCTGGTACTCTCGGCAATGGCACGGAAGTGGCGGTATAGGCCCTCCTGGGAAGGTTTATTATAGTATGGTGCTACCAGCATGACCCCGTCACAACCTACTTTTTCCGCTTCCTTGGTGAGGGCAATGCTGCTGACGGTATCGTAACTGCCGGTTCCGGCTACCACCGCGGCCCGGCCGCCCACCTCTTCAACAATGGCTGCAAAAAGGGCTGCTTTTTCCTCCTTGCCGAGTGTTGGCGATTCACCGGTGGT
Organism: Desulforamulus ruminis DSM 2154; assembly: GCF_000215085.1. Taxonomy (NCBI): domain Bacteria; kingdom Bacillati; phylum Bacillota; class Clostridia; order Eubacteriales; family Peptococcaceae; genus Desulforamulus; species Desulforamulus ruminis. The sequence goes on along the minus strand of NC_015589.1, from coordinate 1,936,433 downwards.
TCCGCACACGATCAGACCGTCCGAACCATTCTCCACCAAGTATTTTCCCAACCTTTGAGCCTGTGTTAAGTTAATGGTCAAATCGGCATTAAAGGGGGTCACCATGGCGGTCAGTAACCGTCCAAAATCCACTATGGCCATTTTGTCTTTCACCATCCTTCATTTTATTCAATTCAACCCGCCACTAAGGTACATTTTTCCCATGTCCCAGTTCAAACTTCCGGTGCAGGGCCTGGATGGCTTTATGCATCTGATCCTGTTGTACCAGGACCCAAATAGTGGTATGGGAATCGGATGACTGTAAAATTTCCACTTGCTCCTCAGCAAGGGCTTCAACAATATGGGACATGACACCCGGTACACCGTGAATGCCTGCCCCCACGGTGGAAATCTTAGCGCAATTAGGCCGGATCTGCGGGTGGATGCCCAGGTTCTGCAGTACCGCTGTGGCTTTTTTGGCTACCTCGTCTTTTACTGTAAACATGATTAATTCCGGACTCACATTTATGAAATCAATACTGATGTCCGCCAGGGCCAGCGCCTTGAAAATGCGTAAAGCGGGGTTATCAATATTTACCTCGCTGACCGTCAGTTTAAACTGTGTTACTCCGGCAATATGAGCAACGCCGCTGGCCAAGCGGTCGGTGGTAATGTCTATGGTGCCATAGACCTGATTATGACTTGCCACCAGGGTGCCGGGCGAATTGGTAAAGGTGGACCGGACCCGGATGGGGATGTTTTTTTGCATGGCAATCTCTACCGCTCTGGGGTGTATCACTTTTGCCCCTTCATGGGCCAATTGGCAAATCTCATTGTAGGTGACATTATCCAGGATACGGGCATCTTCAACAATTCTGGGGTCTGCTGTCATTATGCCCTCTACGTCGGTAAAAATGTCAATACATTCTGCATTTAATGCCACCCCCAGGGCAGCCGCAGTGGTATCGCTGCCACCCCGCCCCAGGGTAGTAATCTCTCCTTCTTCACTGATCCCCTGAAATCCTGCCACAATTACAATTTTGCCTTCTTTTGCCTGAGAAATCACATTTTTAGGATCCACCCGGAGAATTCGCGCGTCATTATGATTGTGATCCGTAATAATGCCTGCCTGAGCTCCGGTAAGAAATACCGCCTGCCTGCCCATACGCTGCAGGGTGTTAACCATCACCACTCCGGATATGACCTCGCCGCAGGACATGAGTATATCCAGTTCTCTGGCCGGCAGGTCTCGCCCTGCGGCGAGGGCGAAATTTAACAGCGTATCCGTTGCATAGGGTTCTCCTGCCCGGCCAATGGCTGAAACAACCACCACCGGCGCATAGCCCTCATCCACCGCTTCGGCAATTCTGGTAGCCACCCGGTCCCTTAATTCCTGGGTAAGCAAAGAGGTGCCACCAAATTTTTGAACAAGAAAGCGCATGTTTATCTCTTCTCCATTAAGCAATTATATTGAAGTAAAAGCTCTGCAATCTGCACGGCATTGGTGGCCGCCCCCTTGCGGATCTGATCCCCTACCACCCAAAGGTTCAGACCTTTTTCAATGGTATTATCTTCACGAATCCGTCCCACAAACACCTCATCCCTGCCCGAGGTGAACAGGGGCATGGGATAGTTTTTGTTCTGCACATCATCCTGGACAATCATGCCCGGGGCCTGAGATAATATTTCTTTGACCTTTTCAACCGTAAGTTTTTGCTTTGTTTCTATATTAATGGACTCTGAATGGCTGCGGTAAACCGGAACCCGGACCGTGGTGGCCGTAATCTTAATTTCGCTGTCATGCAGAATTTTTTGCGTTTCTTTCACCATTTTCCATTCTTCTTTGGTATAATCCATCTCCTGAAAAACATCAATATGGGGAATCAAGTTAAAGGCAATGGGATAGGCGAATTTATTGGGAGGGTATTCACTGCCTTCGAGAACCGCTTTGGTCTGGGCCGTAAGCTCTTCAATCCCTTCTTTGCCCGCTCCGGAAACCGCCTGGTAGGTGGATACCACCACCCTTTTGATTCCTGCAGCGTCATAAATGGGTTTAAGGGCAACCACCATAATAATGGTAGAACAATTGGGATTGGCAATGATGCCCTTGTGTCCTTTTACATCCTCGGGGTTCACTTCCGGTACCACCAGGGGTACTTCGGGGTCCATGCGAAAATTGCTGCTGTTGTCAATGATAATACAGCCTCGTGCAAAGGCTGCTTCTCTGAATTCCACACTGGCTTTGCCGCCGGCAACCAGAGCGATATCCATGCCTGTAAAAGAATCGGGGGTGGTTTCTTCAACCCGGTATTTTCGTCCCTGAAAATCTATTTCAGTGCCGGCGGAACGGGAAGTAGCACAAAGTTTCAGGTTCTCTATAGGAAAATTACGTTCAGAAAGGATATTTAAAATTTCTTGGCCCACTGCTCCAGAAGCTCCAACCACTACCACATTTACTTTTTTCAAAGTGACTTTCCCTCCTTTATTTAGGTGAAACCCCCCCGATCGGTGACTTACGTGGTTTGTACCAAAACGGGTTGAATTTGTTTTCCTTGTAATGCATATTCAATGGTATCCAGAATTAAATCCATTTTACTTTTCAAAGAATTCGGCTTACCTGCCGGATTATCCTGACCAAAGGGTACCATATATACATTCTTGGTGTTAATTAATAATCCAAGATTTTTTGCATTCATGCCCAGTCCGTCATTGGTGGATATGGCGATAACCACCGGTTTAAGATTACGCAAATGCGCCTTGGCCGCCATCAAGACCGGTGTATCTGTAATGCCATTGGCCAGTTTAGACATGGTATTGCCTGTGCAGGGGGCAATGACGATAATGTCCACCAATTGTTTGGGACCCACCGGTTCCGCACCGGAAATGGTATTGATGGGTTCCCGGCCGGTAATCTTTTTTAGGGCGTCCTTCCATTTCTGGGCTGTACCAAAACGAGTGTCCAGGGTATCCACGGCGTAGCTGATGATCGGGTATACCTCGGCTCCTTCATCCACCAATTCCTGTATTTTAGGCAATATTTCATCAATGGTACAATGGGAGCCGGTTAAGGCAACGCCAATTTTTATGCCTTTAAATCTCATATTCCGCACCTCCGTCAACCATTCCTCTACTGCTCCTCATTCCGTGCCAGCTCCCGAACCAGGAGCTTAGGAATCACTCTGGCCAGGATTTGTCCTGCTGTTTTTGGTGCTACCTTTCCGGGTAATCCCGGCGCCAGCAAGGCTTTGACTCCCAGACGCTCGGCAGCCTCAAAATCGGTGCCGCCCGGCGGGGAAGCAACATCGATGATGACCGCTTCCTCCGAAGCCTTACTAAGAATACAGTTAGTTAACACCATGGAGGGTACAGTATTGAATATGATCTCGGCCTGGGGAATCTCATCCGCCAGCTCATCAAAGGAAATGGCATTCATTCCCTGTTCATAGACCCTTGCCCGCTGGGAGGCATTCCGGCTGACCACCGTGACCTTTGCCCCCATGCCCTGCAGAAGTCTGGCAATGGTAGCCCCGGTCCGCCCAAAACCCAAAACAAAGGACTGACTGCCATGAATGGTGATGGCCGTATTCTCCATGGCCATTTGGACAGCGCCTTCAGCGGAAGGAATGGAATTCAGAATGGCTACTTCATCAAGGTCTAACAGGGTGATTAAACGCACATTACTGCGTTGGACCATTTCTTTTAATTTGGGACGGGCAAAGCCTGCAAAAATCGGCGTCTGGGGTGGCAGTTTAACCAACAGAACTTCCGACAACACCAGGGGGCTTTCGGAATAAACGGAATAGATAATGCTTTTTTCCAGTATGCCCGGTACCGGCAAGATCACTGCCTGCACTTCTGCCAGAGCATCTTCTAGGGTTGGGTATACCTGTACATGGGGGGGATCATTTTTTACCGGAAGACCCACCACCCGTACATAGGCACCCAAGCGAGACAGGGTGGAAACCAATACGATCTCTCTGGCATCACCACCCAGCACAGCCACTTTTACCCCTTTTAAATCAGGCTGCATCTTGTTGCACCCTCCTCTCAATCATGTATTTGCACACTACATGATATGAGTAAGCGGAGAGGGTGGTGCTTGTACCTAGCCACGCCAAACAGAGGTGCGATGGGGATTTAGTTTTGAAACAAAAGGTTTTCCAGTCCGTACACCAGATGCTCTAAATTTACCACCTTACGAACAGCCATGATGAGCCCGGGCATGAAGGACTCCCGGGAGATGGAATCATGCCGGATGGTCAGGGTTTGGCCAATGTCTCCGAGGATCACCTCTTGATGAGCAACCAACCCCGGCAGCCGTACACTGTGAATCCTCATTCCTTCGTAATTGCCTCCACGCACACCCTGAATTTTTTCAAATTCACTGGGCATGCCCTGGGGCCGATTCCCTCTTACAGAGGTAATGATTTCCGCTGTTTTTAAAGCGGTACCGGAAGGCGCATCCACCTTTTGATCATGATGCAGTTCAATAATCTCCACATTCGGAAAATATTTGGCCGCTTCGGCAGCAAACTTCATCATCAACAGCGCTCCAATGGCAAAATTGGGAGCGATCAGCCCACCTATTTTTTTGCTCTGGGCCAAAGCGGTAAAGTGTTCAATCTCTTGGGTCGACATGCCGGTTGTACCGACCACCGGTCTGACCCCGTGCTTCAGTGCCAGTTCGATATTTCCCTGTACCGCTCCGGGTCTGGTGAAATCAATCAATACATCCGGTTTCTGATATAAAAGAACCTCTTCCAGATTTCCGGATAGGGTTACATCCACATCCGGCCTCCCAATGAGAGGACCAATACAATCTCCAATTCCCTGGTGATCAACTGCTCCAACCAGCAGCAATCCGTCTGCATTGGCCACAGCCTTACAAGATTCAAGGCCCATTTTACCCAATGCTCCTGACACAACAACTTTTATCACCGTTTCATCACCTCTAAAATTATCACAGGTATAATTATGCACTTTATTATGAACCCCAATATTTGCGCTTGTCAAGAAGATTCCCCACGAAGGGGTTAAGAATAGTATAGCCGAAAAGGCCCTTCAGGAAAACCGGTCATAAAAATCCCTGCCCTCCTGTTTACCGAAGCGAACTTCTTTGTCCATGGATCTTCCCTCCCATAAGCCCCCGGTAAAAACAAAAAGAACCCCCTGGGGGGTTCAATAAGAATATCTCTGAAATATGGGATTGCCCTGATCCATCTCTACAATAACAACCTCTTCCCCAATCTTTCGTATGGCGTCCCAGGGAATAACCATCTGCTGCCGGTCCACCCACATGTTAATAAAATTATTCCGGCGAGGTAATATAATGGAACAAACCGCACCGGATTCAACATCAATGGTTAAATCCGATTCCCCAATGACTCCCAAACGGGCTCCGTTATTAATATTTACAATTTCTTTGCCCACCAGCTCCGCCATCCGCATGGTGTCTCCTCCTTATCTGAATCGTAGCCTTTTTAAACGGTTCATGACTTTATTGATGTAAGGACTGATGATGGACAACAAAAAAGACAGGGCAGCCATAGGCTCCAGGCTTACCGTGTGTATATTTACCCTGGACGGAACATCAATTTCCAGAAAGGTTGTCAGCATCACCATGGAAAGGTAAATCCCTCCGGCAGTCCCAACCAGTGCCGCCAGAGACTCGGAAAGGGGTGAAGATTTGTTCTCACCGATGACATCCCATTCCTTGCGAAAACGTTTCTGCTTCAGCCGCTCCTTTACCGAAAAAAAGATCAGCAGGGTTGCCAGTATGGCTATCAGGATGCTGCCTGTCACATTTGTCCACCTCCTGCTAAAGTCTATGGCTGTGCTTGGACAAATATGACTGGGGTTCGTATTTTATAGATAGCAAAAAGCCCATTAAAAAACCTCCCCGGAGGAGGTTTTTTCATTAATCCCTTAATTTTTCAAGCTCCGCCTTTAACTCACCGCAATCCTGCCAGGGTCCGATGGCAGCCATAGAGAACTTTTCAGGTTGAAACAGGCTCGAAGCCATACGATGAATATCCTCAATGGTGATTTTGTTTAACCTTTCTACGATTTCCTCCGGCTTATAGACCTTTTTCAAGTACAGTTCCGATTTGCCCAGACGGCTCATGTGCGTATTAACGCTTTCCAGGGACAATAAAAGATTCCCTTTTAGCTGGTCTTTGGCCCGCTGCAGCTCTTCTCCAGAGATTCCCTTATTCTTTATATCTTTAATTTCTTTAAAAATTAACTCCATGACCTGGCCCACATTTTGTTTGCTTAAACCCGCATATACGCCGAAAATCCCTGTATCATAATAGGAACTATGATAGGAGTAGACAGAGTACACCAGTCCCCTTTGTTCCCTGATTTCTTGGAATAAGCGGGAGGATAAGCCGCCTCCCAGAACGGTGTTGATGACCTGAACAATATAAACATCATCGTCTTCCAGGCGTAAACCCGGAGTACCAATGACCATATGCACTTGTTCTGTTTCTTTGTTGCGGCAGTTTAATTCGCTGGAATGGGTTGGCTTTACCAACTGACGTTTAAATTCATTGCCCGGCATTTTTTCAAATATGGGCTTAAGCTTATCCACCACCTGCTGGTGCTCGATATTGCCGGCTACGGAAATAACCATACGGTTGGCAATATAGTTTTGTGCCATGTAGGAACGTAAATCTTTGTATGTAAAACTGCTGACGGTCTCTGTGGTGCCGATAATGGGTCTGCCTAAAGGATGACCGGACCAGATGGTCTTGGCAAACATATCGTGAACCAGTTCGTCGGGAGCATCTTCATACATCTTGATTTCCTCTAGGATCACGTTCTTCTCCCGTTCTACATCCTGCTCATCAATTTTAGAATTAAAAAGCATATCCGTGAGAATATTCACCGCCAAATCAAAATGCTCATCCAATACCTTGGCATAATAACAGGTATATTCCTTGGTGGTAAAAGCATTTAACTGGCCGCCCACAGCATCCAATTCCTCGGCAATTTGTTTGGCTGTCCGATTCATCGTACCCTTAAACAACATGTGTTCGATATAATGAGAGATTCCGGCAGTGCTATCGCTCTCATCCCGGGAACCCACGTCCACCCAAATCCCCAGAGCCACGGACCGGACATGGGAAACCCTTTGTGTTAAAATTCTTACTCCGTTTGCTAGTTCTTCTTTTTGGTAAAACATCAGAACCCCTCCTGGAAACTCATTAAAGTTACGATATTCTTCACAAGTAGATAAAAACCTTTATTCTATGGTTAATTTTTCAGGATTGGAATCAGTATGCCCCGAATCGTGGACTCTATTTATAAAGCTTTATTTTTTCTTTTCCGGTGCTGTTTTGGCAGTCATCCCATCCATCATTTCTCCAACCATCACGAATTGATAGCCCTGCTTCTTTAATTCCTGGATGATTTGCGGCAAGGCGCTTACCGTGGGGGCCGTAGGGTGCATCAAAACAATGGCGCCATTATGCGCTTTGCCCACCACCCTGCGCACAATCACCTCCGGGGAAGGACGCTGCCAGTCGATGGTATCAATGCTCCATAAAATAAAGGAATAGCCCTGTTCCTCCGCTGCCTTTAAAACAGCCGCTCCTTTTTCGCCATAGGGAGGGGCGTACAGTTTGGGTCTTTTATGAATGGCTTGGTAAATGAGCTCCTCGGCTTTTTGCATATCCCTTAGGTTGGCGCTCTTGGATAACTGGTCCGGATGGGGATGGGCATAACCGTGGGTTCCCACTTCATGGCCCGCGCCATCGATGGATTTTAGCAGTTCAGGAAAGTCCTCTACCCAGGTTCCTCCGGGAAAAAAAGTCATTTTAACATCGTGCTCCTGTAATATTTCCAGCATTCTAGGAATGTATTCTTCACCCCAAAAGATATTGCAAGTTAAAGCAATCTTCTTTTCACGATCACTGCCTTGATAAATGGGCGACAGGGTTCTTTCGGTTCTTTCCCTGGTGGCTAAAAAACCAAGACCGATAAAAATTGCACCGATCAGCAGCCAGAGGATGGTTTTATAGACCATTCCCCTTCTTATATAGAATACCTTCATATTCCTTTCCTCCTTGTTAAATCTTGTCATAGATCTCTATGCAGGAAAGAAAAGGAATAGTATACTTCCGGCATACAGAATGAAAAACTACCATGGCTGAAACATTTTTCTTGGCCCTGTTTTTGTCAATTAAAGATTTCCCATAGCCTGTGCCGATAATCCTTATAAAGAATACGGTGGAAAGATTCAGAACCGCGAAAGTAGGTGTTCTTTATGGAATACAGCTCAATACCGCCCGGTGGCCCTGTGGAACAAAAAAGCAGCGTCCACCAAATTTCTAAAAGCACCCCTAAGGAAGGCCGCAGTCAAAGTAGTGCCGCCAGTCCTCCTGCCCCGCCATCGGAGCAGAGCCAGGAGGATGCGGCGGTTCTTGCGCCGGAAACCGTTGATACAATCCTGACCCAGAAAGATGAAATGGAACAAGAATTGGACCGATTTTACCAAATGGTGTATGAAAGCAATCAAAAAATTAAAGCAGCCGCAGAAAAATTGAAACCTTTACGGGTGGAGCCACGACCGATGCCCTCGGTATTAGGTCTCTCGCTGAATGGCGCCGCCTCCAAACTAAAGGGTTCAGGCATGCGGGTGGGGCAGGTGGTGGCGGAATACAGCGAACGGGTGCCTGAAGGTCAAGTGATTACCCAGGTTCCCGCCCCTGGAGGAGCCTCGTCTAAAAATGCTAAGATTAAACTGGTTATCAGCAAAGGTCCGCCGCCGGAAAAAGAAAGGCACAGCACCTTGAAGAAGCAGGATCAGGTGGCTTATACTCCCATGAAGAGCAAGCATGATCCGGACAAAAACGAAGCAAGCCCGGCGGATATCCTTACCGGAACCGGCGAGATTATTGTGTAAAAATAACAAAACCGCAGGTACGGTTTTTCCGTACCTGCGGTTTTGTTATGGTTTTTATACAGTTAAAAACCTACAAGGCAAAGACGTGCTGCCCGATTTTGGTAACAATGGGCCGGTTCCAGACCCATTTGCTGGTGGCGGTAACCGGGTTCCAGTAATAGATCGCTCCTCCGGTGGGGTCCCAACCCTTTACAGCCGCATCCACTGCTTGATAGGCACTGGAGTTGGGCGTCATGTAAAATTGGCCGTCCTGTACGGCTGTAAAGGCCAAGGGCTGATAAATGACCTCTTGAACAGAGTTTCCAAATTGACCGGAATACAGCCGGTTTAGTACCACCGAGGCCACGGCCACCTGCCCCTGGAAGGACTCTCCCCTAGCCTCGCCGTAGACAATTCTGGCTAAATCATACATGTCCTGCCTGGAAAGTGAAATGGAACCCCGGGATACGGTTTGTGTCTGTGCACGTTGGGCCTGTCCGCCGCTAACCTGGCGTATAAGCGCATTGGCCGTTATTTTTCCGACAATTCCGTCCGCCACTAAACCGTTATTCCCTTGAAAATTTTTCACTGCCTGAAGGGTCTGCCAACCGAATGCTCCGTCGACCTTACCAACTTTATAACCAAGGTACCCTAGGTTTTTTTGCAGTTGTTGTACATCATAACCCTGGGAGCCATACCGGAGGGTCCGGTCACCCAGGTAAGCATCGGCCTTTTGCAAGGGTAAAATCAGTAGCAAGCTGAATACAAAAAAGGACAGAAGCATTGCTACTTTCTTGCCTTTAATGATCGTCATCACCTCTGTTCTTAATAAATGCAGCAGCTTGGCCAAATTAATTTTACCTATTCCTTAGGATATTTGGCAAAGAGTGTATTGCCTGCTAAAAGCAGATATATTCCACTCACCCGCTATAAAAAAAATATAACCGGTAATGGAAAGTTAAATCAAATGTTCACTCCCATTTACCGGTTGATGAGATTTTATTCCTTGGTAGGTTTTGGTCTGCTAAAAGGTCTGCGTTCCTTGCGTTCACCGGCAGGTGCTTCCTCTACCGGCGGCGCCATCCCCATATCCCGCAAAGCTTCTTTGCGGGACAGTTTAAGCCGTCCCTGGTGGTCATATCCGGTGGCTTTAACGGTGATAATTTCACCTTCCTTAACCACATCTTCGGTTTTTTCCACCCGCTGGAAAGCCAATTGGGAAATATGGACCAATCCCTCTTTGCCCTGTAGTCCCATGACGCCGGGGATCACTTCCACAAAGCAACCAAAATCCGTTACCCGGGTAACCTTCCCTTCATAAAGCTTGCCAACCTCAACCTCGGCAGTGATAGACTGGATAATCTGCAGGGCCCGTTTGCCCTTTTCCCGGTCCACGGCGGCAATAAATACTCTGCCGTCATCTTCAATATCAATATCCGCACCGGTTTCCTCAACCAGCTTCTTGATAATCTTTCCGCCGGGTCCAATAACATCGCGGATTTTATCCGGATGGATGGTGGTGCGTAAAATACTGGGCGCATACTGGGAAATCTCCGGACGGGGCTCGGGAATCACCTTCAGCATCTCACCCATAATATGCATACGGCCTCTGTAGGCTTGCGCAAGGGCCTGCTCAAAGACTTCCCGGGTAATCCCCGGAATCTTTATATCCATTTGCAGCGCAGTAATGCCGTTGGCAGTTCCGGCCACTTTAAAGTCCATGTCGCCCAAGTGGTCTTCCAGTCCCTGGATATCGGTCAAGACCGTAAATTGATCCTCTTCCATAATTAAACCCATAGCCACCCCGGCAACCGGGGCTTTTAAAGGTACGCCGGCATCCATCAGGGACAAAGTACTTCCACAAACGCTGCCCATGGAGGTGGAACCATTGGATTCAAGAGCCTCCGAAACCACCCTTAAAGTATAAGGGAAAACTTCTTCCGAAGGAATCATGGGTTCCAGTGCCCTTTCCGCCAGAGCGCCGTGCCCGATTTCACGCCGGCCGGGAGAACGCATGGGTTTGGTCTCGCCGGTGCTGAAGGGCGGGAAGTTGTAGTGGTGCATATAGCGCTTGGTCTCATCCAGGCCGAGCCCATCCAGGATTTGCTCTTCACTGACACAACCCAGGGTAGCTACCGTTAAAATCTGTGTTTGTCCGCGGGTAAACAGTCCTGAACCATGGGTACGGGGAAGAACGCCGGCTTCAACGGAAATGGGACGGACTTCATCCACCGCCCTGCCGTCAATGCGCAGCTTATCATGGGTAATGATTCGCCGTACAACCTTCTTCTCCGCCTTCTCAATGAAAGCAAGCACTTGTTTCTCATTTTCCGGGAACTGTTCCAGGAAAGATTTCTTTAAGCCGGTCATCACTTCGTCCATGTAGGCTTCCCGGTCTTTCTTGGTTAGTTTTTCCCTGGAGCAATGCAGAACAGCCTCACGGATGGTTTCTTCCGCTTTGGGAAGGATCGCTTCTCCCATGTCCGGATCACTTTCCGGTTCCGGAACAACCATTTTTTCATGGGCCAAGCCCATTTCAAGGGCGGCTGTGCGGAATTCTTCAATAAAATTGACAATCTCTTGAACCACGCTATGACCAAACATAATGGCTTCCAGCATTTGATCTTCCGGAACTTCCTTGGCGCCGGCTTCCACCATCATAACCGCATCATCGGTACCGGCTACCACCAGATGCATATCACTGTTCTCTGCCTGCCTTACCATAGGGTTTACTACAAACTGGCCGTCAACCCGGCCAACAATAACGCCGCCAATGGGCTTTTTCAAGGGGATCTTGGATATATGCAGCGCAGCGGAGGCGCCAATCATGGCCGCGATCTCCGGAGCGTTATCCTGATCCACCGATAAAACCGTAGCAACCACCTGAACTTCGTTCCTCATATGTTTGGGAAATAAAGGCCGAATGGGCCGGTCGATCAATCTTCCCGAAAGAATCGCCTTTTCACTGGGACGGCCTTCCCTTTTTATAAATCCTCCAGGGATTTTGCCTACAGCATAGAGCCGCTCTTCATAATCAACGGTCAGCGGGAAAAAATCAATATCCCGGGTATTTTTGGCCACAGTCGCCGTTACAATGACCACCGTATCGCCATATTTAACCAATACGGCTCCACTGGCTTGTTTGGCCAGACGACCGGTCTCCAGGGAAATGGTTCTTCCCCCCAGGTTCATTTCCCTGATTAATTTTTGACTCTCTTCTAGCATTCTGTTTTTCTAACCTCCTGAATCTCCTATTCTCCTTACAAATGTTAGCAATTCGACATTTTTTATAGTATTTCCTTCTTAATTAAAGAAAAATACCACTTTTACCGACTTTAACTTATGTAAAATAATAAAAGCGGGCCTATAAGCCCGCTTTTGCTACTTGCGCAGTCCTAATTTTTCAATTATTTTACGGTACCGGTTAAAATCACGGTCCCGCAGATAATTCAAAAGGGCGCGACGCTGACCGACCATTTTTAAGAGACCACGACGTGAATGGTGGTCTTTCTTAAAAGACTTCAGGTGTTCGGTGAGCTGATTGATACGTTCGGTTAACAGGGCGATTTGCACTTCTGGAGAACCGGTATCATTTTCGTGGGTTTTGAAAGTCTGAATAATTTCATTCTTTTTTTCTACCGTTAATGCCACGGGATTCACCTCCTTAACTAAATAATCGCTGTTACCCAAGACAATCGTCGGAGTGAACGAAATTCCCTAGATAACAGTTCATGGAAAATCACTTCCCAATTATGGTTATCACCAAACGGCCATTTTCAATATCCTTAGCAACAATATCAAACATACGGCCTGATTTGGCAAAAAAACCTCTAAATCTTGTGGCAGTGGGAATACGCCCCGGGATACCTCTGGCCGCGCAGATAATATCCGTCGTTGTTATTTTATCCTGACGAAAATCCCTCAGGCGCTTGTGAGCATGCTCTGTGATAATGATTCGCATACATCACACCATTAACAACTATGGGACTGGTAACGGCAATCCTCATCATCCTCCTGGGCCAGGAAGGCATATAAGGCATCTTGAAAGGCCGTAATCCTTACATTGTCAAGGTTGGATTTTACATACAGGGATTCCAACTCTCGCTTGAGACTTTGGAACTCCTCACTGACGCAAATCAAAGCAATATGATTCAGCCAGCGTTTGACTTCCTCCTCCGGAGTGTCAAATTTCGGATATCCCATGGACAACGTCTCCTTTCAATCTCTCTCGGGACGTTTGCCGCATTCATTGTAGCATAACGTGTACAAGAAGTAAATGTTAGGCAATAATAAATATATTAGGAATACCCGGTGAATATTCGACTTTATTCGTAAGGGAATTAATCAACTCTGGCATTTTGTACATCCATGCGGATCTGCTGAATTAAATCGGTAACGGAATTAAATTTTTTCTCATCCCTTAACCGACGGGTGTAATTGACCCGGATTTTTTTGCCATACAAATCACCGCAAAAGTCCAGCAAGTGCACCTCAATATTGGTTCGTTGACTATTGCTGTGAAAGGTCGGTTTGGTTCCTACATTGGTTACGCCAATATAGATCTCATGATCCACTTCAACTTTGACTCTGTAAACGCCTTTGGCCGGAACCACCATGCCTTCCGGGCATTCCACATTGGCCGTAGGAAATCCCAGGGTATTCCCCCGCCGTTCACCGAGAACCACCGTTCCTTCGGTAAAAGGGTAATATCCCAGTAGTTTTCTGGCGGACACCACATCCCCCTCCGCCAGCTTGCTGCGAATAAGGGAACTGCTTACAATTTGTCCGCCAACTTTAACCGGTGGAATCACATTTAAAAAATAATCGTATTTTTCACCGTACTGCCAAAGGGTCTCCGGAGTTCCACGCCCCTGGTGACCAAAAGTATAATTATAGCCAACCACAATGCCTTTTACAGACAGTTGCCCCCAAAGCACTTTTTCTATAAAATCCGCCGGGCTTCGTTTGGCGAACTCCATGGTAAAAGGAAGCATCAGCAGTAAATCAACCCCCAACTGGGCCATCATGTTTTCCTTGGCTTCACGGCTGAGCAACATAGGTGGTGTCCGTTCCGGCCTTAAAACTTGAAGGGGGTGCGGATAAAAAGTTAACACGGCGGCGGTACCGCCGGAGCGGTGTGCGCTGGTTACCGCTTCACCGATCAGTTTTTGATGACCTAGATGAATTCCATCAAAATTTCCCAGGGCTACAACGATACCTGGATATCTATTTTTAAGCCCTTCAAGACTCTCATAAATACGCAACGCCAATACCCCCTGCGTTTTTTAACAGTGCGTCTTTTATATAGAATGCCCATGATTTCTCCGGGCAATCACTTCTCTTTGGTAATCAATCAGAGGATAATACCGTTTCAGGTTTAAATATTTGCCGCAGGCCTTGTTCCTGTTGGTCCAAAACCGCTTTATAAATACCCAGCAAGCGACCATTATGCTGGACTTGAACCATTTCCTGCTCCTGAATTGCGCGGGAAATCTTCTTCACTCCCGCAGGAAAGAGAGTGGATCCCGAAACAATGGGTTTCAAAGCGGTAGCATGAATTTCAATCACCGGCAAATTGCTTACGGCCTGCTCCATGGGTAAAAGGGCTTCTTCTAGGCGGTTGTTTTCCGCTAATAAATTTAATTGTTCCAAGGTAAAGCTCTTTTCCAAGGTAAAGGCACCCACCCGGGAACGCAATAAAAAGGACATATAAGCGCTGCAGCCCAATGCCTTCCCTATATCCGAGCAAAGGCTTCGCACATATGTCCCCTTAGAGCAGGTGACATCCAATAATATTCTGGGGTGAGGTTTTTGCCAATGCCAACCGGCAATAAAACGCAAATCATGGATGGTAATCATTCTGGAGGGGACTTCCACCTTTTGACCGGCCCGCTCCAATTGATATAATTTTTTACCTTTTATTTTAATGGCTGAAGACATGGGCGGGGTTTGTTGTATTTTCCCTGTAAACAAGGGTAAAACCCCCAGCAGTTGTTCCGGTGAGATTCGCGAAGCATCCTGTTCTTCCAAAATCTCACCAAAGGCGTCCAGGGAAGTGGTGGCCACACCCAGTGTTAATTCTGCCCGGTACGTCTTATCCCCTTCGGTGACAAACCGGGTCAGGCGGGTGGCCTTCCCCAGGCAAACCGGTAAAACACCGGCTGCACCGGGGTCAAGGGTCCCGGTATGCCCGCATTTCTTAATTCCCGTCAGCCTACGGATAAAATAAACAACATCGTGGGAGGTCATGCCCGGTGGTTTTAAAACATTCATGATCCCATCCAAGCTAACACCCCCGCAATAACCGGTGAGCCTCTTTCAAGACCTCATCTTTTACTTTTGCCAAATCAGCCTCGATGGTGCATCCGGAGGCACGGACATGGCCTCCGCCGCCGAAGGTCCCGGCTAAAAGGTTCACATCCACTTTATATTTGGAACGAAAACTGACTTTAACCAGATTGCTGCCCAGTTCTCTGAAGACAATGGCCAGTTCAACCCCTTTGATCTTCCTCGGATAATTGATTAGCCCGTCCACGTGCTGGTCTTCGGCTCCGACCCTTTGAATTTGCTCCTGGGTAATACTCATCCAGGCAATTTGACCGCACTCACTCAATTCCAAGGTTCCCAGGGCCACCTCCATTAACCGGATGGATTCCAAAGGCTGCTCGCCAAAAATTAAATTGGACAGCTTAGAAACCGGCACCCCGTGATCGATGAGCCGGGCAACTTTTTGGTGGGTCCCCGGCGTGGTATTTTCGTAACGGAAAGAACCCGTATCCGTAACAATGGCTGTGTAAAGATTCACGGCAATATCCAACACGAGATCCACCTGCAGCAAATCCAGGAGATCCATGACAATTTCACCGGTCGCCGCCGCCCTGGTGTGAATATAGTTATAATTCCCGAAGGGATGGTCATTGACATGATGATCCAGGATCGCCACCGGCAAATCTCTTTCCAGCAGCGGGAGTACCAGAGGCCCCGGGCGATCCTTGACCGAACAATCCAAAACAATCAGCAAATCATAATCCCGCTCGGGCAAATGACCTACGGTAATCTCTTCAACACCGGGAAGAAACAAATATACCTCAGGAATGGGATCGGAACTGACCATGGTCACTTCCTTGCCTAGCCTTCGGAGCCCTAAGCCCAGGGCCAATACTGAACCAAGGCTGTCACCATCGGGCATAATGTGACCGCACAACAGCGGCCTTTTTGCGCCTTTGATGATCTCCGCCACCTGGGAAAGATTATTCATTAGTGGAGCTTTCCTCCTGCTTATTCACTTCATGAAGCAGCTTCATGATCCGGGTTCCATGATCCAGAGAAGTATCCAGTTTAAAAATTAATTCCGGCGCATGCCGAACCTTAATTCTGCGTCCTACTTCGCTCCGCAGAAACCCGGCAACCTTCTGGAGGGCTTGCAGGGTCTCCTGGCGTTGTTCTTCGGAACCCATAACGCTCACAAATATTTTGGCATAGGATAAGTCGCGGGTTACTTCCACCCCGGTGATGGTTACAAAACCCACCCTGGGATCCTTCACTTCTTGACAAATCAAGTCGGCAACTTCTTTTTTTATGGCTTCAGCAATCCGTTCCGGCCGGTGTGACATAGACACACCTCCTGTGGTAATATTGTGCAGGTTATTTAAGCTCTCTTTTAATGGTTTCTACAATATAAGCTTCGATAATATCCCCCTCCTGGATATCATTAAAGCCGTCAATGGTAATACCGCATTCGTAACCCTGGGCAACCTCTTTGGCGTCATCCTTGAACCGCTTCAAAGAATCCAGTTTCCCTTCATGAACGACAATGCCGTCACGAATGAGTCTGATACCGCTGTCCCGGGTGATTTTGCCTTCAGTTACATAACCCCCGGCAATGGTGCCAATTTTGGAGGCCTTAAAGGTCTTCCGAACTTCCACATGACCCAGGATAACCTCTTTAAATTCAGGGTCCAGCAGACCGCTCATAGCCTTTTTAACGTCATCAATGACTTCATAGATGACCCGGTAAAGGCTGATACTGACTTTTTCCGCCTCGGCCACCTTGCGCACGCTCATATCGGGTCTGACATTAAAACCAATGACCAGAGCATTGGAGGCGGAGGCCAGCATGATATCCCTTTCATTGATGGCGCCTACGCCACTGTGGATAATATTAACCTTCACCTCATCGGTGCTTAATTTCTCCAGGGCCTGGGCCAGGGCTTCAATGGAACCCTGAACATCCGCCTTGACAATCATGGGCAGTTCTTTAATCTGTCCTTCCTGGATATACTTAAATAAATCATCCAGGGATATTTTGTTGGTAACTTTCAGTTCCTCTTCCCGCTTACGAATCTGCCGTTTGGCTGCCACTTCCCGGGCCAGTTTTTCATCCTCAACCGCCACCAGGGTATCTCCGGCTTCCGGCACATCGGACAAGCCCAGTATCTCTACCGGTGTACTAGGCCCGGCCTTCTTAACCCGGCGTCCTTTGTCATCAATCATGGCCCTGACGCGTCCTAAAACATGACCTGCCACAATAGTATCCCCAATTCGCAGGGTACCATTCTGCACCAGCACCGTAGCAACCGGTCCTCTTCCTTTGTCCAGTTCGGCCTCGATAACCGTGCCTCTGGCCATCCGTTCCGGATCGGCTTTTAGCTCGTTTACTTCGGCTACCAGCAGAATCATTTCCAGCAAGTTATCCAATCCGGTACGTTGTTTGGCGGAAACAGGCACGGCAATCACATCGCCGCCCCAGTCTTCCACCACCAGTTCATGCTGGGTTAGTTCCTGTTTTACTTTATCCGGGTTAGCCTCCGGTTTATCCACTTTGTTAATGGCTACAATAATTGGCACCTCAGCCGCTTTGGCGTGATTAATGGCTTCAATGGTTTGCGGCATCACGCCGTCATCCGCAGCAACCACCAGAATGGCAATATCGGTGATTTCAGCGCCCCGGGCCCGCATAGCGGTAAAGGCCGCGTGACCGGGAGTATCCACAAAGGTAATCTTTTTCCCGTTATGTTCCACCTGATAGGCTCCGATATGCTGGGTAATTCCCCCTGCTTCTCCGGCTGTAACATTGGTCTCCCGGATGGCATCCAAAAGGGAAGTCTTCCCGTGGTCCACGTGGCCCATAATGGTGACCACCGGCGGCCTGATAATGAGATTTGCTTCGTTATCCTCCGGTTCAGCCATTAAGATGGCTTCTTTATCTACCGCGACTTTTAATTCTGTTTCAACTCCAAATTCACCGGCAATAATGGTGGCGGTATCGTAGTCAACTTCCTGATTAATGGAAGCCATAATACCCATCTGCATTAATTTCTTAATAACTTCCGCCGCTGTTTTCTTTAATTTTTCAGCCAGTTCCTGAACCGTGATGCTTTCAGCAATTTGTATCGGTCTCTTATCTAAAATAACCGGCGCCGGGGATTTCTCCCTGCCTTTTTTACCTTTGTTATTATACCGGTTTTTATTTAATTTCTTGGCTTCTAAATTGCCGTCGGCCCACTGGCGGTCTTTTTCATAGTTCTTCCTGCGATCCCCTTTGGTTTTGTCGGGCGCCTTGGTGGGTTTGGGCTGTGTAACCTGTTCCGGCGGCTTGGGAATAGCCGGCGGCCCGGCAGGACGCCCTCCGGCCGGACGAGGACCTCCGCCTTGGTAAGGCGGTCTGCCCTGCCCACCATAAGGGGGTCTGTTCTGTCCGCCCTGACCACTGTAAGGGGGTCTCTGGCCTCCCTGCTGACCTGAACGGTCGCCATAGGGCGGTCTGTTCTGCCCGCCCTGACCACTATAAGGGGGTCTTTGGCCTCCCTGCTGACCTGAACGGTCGCCATAAGGGGGTCTGTTCTGCCCGCCCTGACCACTGTAAGGAGGTCTCTGGCCTCCCTGCTGACCCGAACGGTCGCCATACGGTCTGTTCTGCCCGCCCTGACTGGAACGGTCACCATAAGGCGGTCTATTTTGAGGTCCTTGACCGGGCGGACGAGACGGCCTGCCCTGGCCGCTTTGCGGCGGACGATCTCCCTGGGGACGGGGCCCCTGATTCTGGCGATTGCCATAAGGCGGTCTACCCTGGCCGCCCTGGGCGGGACGATCCCCCTGAGCTCTTCCTCCGCCTGGTTGACTCTTCGTCGCAGTACGGTTTCCCTCATTGGCCTGGGCGGTCATACCGGGTTTTTCTAAACGTTCCTCTGGTTGGCTTGAAGTTACAGGACGTTCCGTCTTTATATTTTGAGAAGTTTGCTCCTTGGCTTCACTTTTGGGGGCTACTTCCTGGACAGGCCTGTTGGGCGTTGATTTTGGCCGGTTGTCCTGGACGGAACGCTGCGGGGCCTTTGGTTTATCTTCATAACGCCTGTCTGGAGGTCGGTTGGGAACCCGATCCACCAATCCCGGTCCCTTTGCATTATCCGGCCTAAATAACTGATCTTTTTCTTTTCTGACTTCCATTCCTTGCCCCCTACTCCGCTCTGTTGATTTTCTTTCTTCTGTCACGGGAGATGTTTTTTTATTCTGTTCTCCCTGCTTGGTCTTGGCAAATTCTTTATAAACTCTTTGAATATCCTGATCTTCCAGGGCACTCATGTGAGATTTAACCACTACACCGATTTCACTTAACTTATGAATCAATTCTTTATTTTCTATGTTAAGCTCTCTGGCAAGTTCATGGACCCGTTTTTTTACCATACATCCACCTCCATCATTTTGGCAACCGTGAAAACTGTTACACCTCTCCCCTTTCAAGCGAGTGACTGATTCCTCTGGCAAAATTATCGTCTAATATTGCCACTGCAGCACGGGGAGATTTTCCCAGCGCCAACCCTATCTCTTCTTTGGTAAGAGCCTCCACCGTTAACAGATTGTGAGTCTTACCTAAACGAAGATATTCCTGCTTTATTCTTTCTGAAGTATCTGCAGCCACAATAAGCAATTTTACTTTTTTCTTGGCTATATTGGCCCGTACGGCAAAGTCCCCGGACACGGATTTTCCTGCCCGCTGACACAATCCTAATAATTGAAAAACCGGTCCATGCATTTATTTCATCAATCCCTGCCTGAGAGATTCAATTATATCTGGGGAAATGGCACACTCCAAGGAACGTTCCAATCGCTTGCCCTTAATCGCCTTTTGCAAACAGTCGGCATTAGGACAAAGATAGGCTCCTCGGCCGGATTTCTTCCCGGTGAAATCAATTTCAACCTTCTCTTCAGGGGTTCGAACCACCCGTGTCAATTCCCGCTTGGGCTTCATTTCCTGGCATCCTACACACATTCTAAGCGGAACTTTCTTGACCTTAGGCATTGCGGCTCCCCCTTATTTATCCTCTGAACGGCCTTGACTTTCATCCTCATAATCCTCTAACAGTTCCTGGTCCTCCAGGGAATAGTTGCTTGCAAACTCAATGTCGTCCAGGTTTTGTTCAAAAGTATCATATTCAGGATAAATCTCAGCCATCTGAGACTCACTTTTTATATCAATTTTCCAACCGGTCAGTTTGGCAGCCAGTCTGGCGTTCTGACCTTCTTTACCAATAGCCAGAGATAACTGATAATCCGGCACGATCACCCGGGCAACCTTTTCGTCTTCCCATACCTCCACCGCCACCACCTTGGCGGGACTGAGGGCAGAGGCAACAAACTTGGACGCATCGGGATTCCATTTAACAATATCAATTTTTTCACCGTTTAATTCACCGACAATATTTTGCACCCGCATGCCCTTAGGTCCTACACAGGCGCCTACAGGGTCAACATTTTCATCCTTGGAGTAAACGGCAATTTTGGAGCGGTAGCCGGCTTCCCTGGCAATGGACTTCAGTTCCACCACCCCTTCATGCAGTTCCGGGACTTCCAGCTCAAACAACCGTTTCAGGAGTCCGGGGTGGGTGCGGGAAACCAATATTTGAGGCCCTTTGGTAGTTTTCCGCACTTCTACAATATAGGTTTTCAGCCTCTCCCCATGCCGGTATTCCTCACCGGGCATTTGCTCCGAAGGGGTTAAAATGGCCTCTGTTTTGCCTAATTCAATATAAATATTTTTATTTTCAATCCGTTGCACCACACCGGTGAGGATATCCCCTTCCCGATTGGCAAACTCTTCGAAAATAATATTTCTCTCCGCTTCGCGAATGCGCTGAACCACCACTTGTTTGGCTGTTTGTGCGGCAATGCGGCCAAAATTGCGGGGCGTTACTTCGTTTTCCACCACGTCTCCCAGGTTAAACCGGGGGTCGATTTTTCTTGCTTCTTCCAGGTTGATTTCCAACCGGTCGTCCGTAACCTCTTCAACTACCGTACGTTGGGAGTAAACCTTGTAATCACCGGTATTCCTATCAATATGAACCCGGGCATTTTGCAGGGAACCAAAATTCCGCTTATAGGCCGATAACAAGGCCGCCTCAATGGCTTCCAGTAAAACATCGACGGCAATGCCTTTTTCCTTTTCAAGGTCTTTTAAAGCTTCTAAAAACTCGCTATTCACTTTTTGCTCCTCCCGTACTGAAATCAGAATTCCACTGCTAAACGTGACGCTGCAACTTTATCAAGGGGTATAACCATGGATTTTCCTTTAATGTTTAATTGAACTCCTGCTTCCGAATAATTTTCCAATTTTCCGGTGAAGGATTTGGCTCCATCAACGGGTGTGTAGGTGTTTACCATGATTAAATGTCCTTTAAACCGTTCAAAATCAGCAGGCTTTTTCAGAGGCCGTTCAATTCCAGGGGATGATACCTCCAAAAAATAGGCCTGGGGAATGGGATCCAACTCATCCAGCAGGGTGTCTATCTTTTCCGACACCATCTGGCAGTCATCTAAATCCACACCCCCAAGCTTATCAATATAAATCCGCAGGTACCAATTGCCACCTTCTTTTACATATTCAACATCCACTAGCTCCAGATGTTCTGCTTCAATAATTGGTTCTACTGCTGCTTTGACTCTTTCTGCGACTGTACCTTTAGCCAAAGAAAATCCTCCTTATCTATTTTTTACCTGGAGTAATACGAAAGAGTGGGAAAGACCCACTCCTCTACTGGCAAAAAATTACGCAAAAGAGAACATACTAAAAAACATATTAAGTATACCACGGAAACCATTTCTTGACAAGTACGGCCCTGCTGGCCAATGGATATAACTATGTTATCCCAATGGGATTCATTTATACATTTTTGTTCCCTTCATTTTCTTCTTTCTTCCTATATTGCACAAGTTCCGCCCGGAGGGTTTCAATATAACGGTTCATTTCTTTGATGTCACCATAAAGCTTAAACCGCCGGGAAAGACCAAAAAGCCAGGCAGCCAGCATTCCCGTCGCCGCCGCTCCCAGGATTACCAGCACCAGCGGAAAACTGGGAAGCTGCCAGAACAAAAAGTGGATGGTAATCTCCTCTGAATTTTGAACGGCAAATATGGCAATGGTCAAAAAAGCTACAACCCCCAGCGAAAGAACCCAGCGCATCAACAAACACCTCTACCTAGTTCATTCGTTGTGAATAGGAAAATTCCTTTTCTAAAAAAGACTTCCCCCGGACCTATGTCCTGAAAGAAGTCTTAGCATGGATTATTTATCCTCTGAGATAAAGGTGATTGGAGAAAATCCAGGGGCGGGGCCGGAATTTGCCCTTATAAACCTCCACCCTGTAAACTCCCGGTCCTGGATTAGGAAGCCTGAGTTTTTCCGTGGTGCATTGTGCATAGAGTGAACCGTTTTTAATGACCCGCAGATGCGCTTTGGCGGGCAGAACAATTTCCAGAACCATGGAAGGGTCGTAATCCACTTCTTCCCCCATGCGGCAGCAATGATCCCCAAAGTGGGCACAAAAGGAGAAATGATTTACCCGTCCGGCATAATGATTAACTAAATAACTACATCCTTTTTTGAGAGCCTGCAAAATCAAAACACGGTCCCGCTGAACATTTCCCAGCAGCGGCTTTTGAGTCATTACGTAGGTCCGCAGTGTTTTAAACTGGTGCACATAGCTGCTTAAAATGGTGGGCAGCCACCCCAGGTTTCTGCCTCCGTGGGCGTCCACCCCCGCGATGGCAGGCACCGGCCTTTTTTCTCCCAGCCTGTCCCACTCGAGCAAAGTCTTGGGATTCGGTGGTTTTAAAAAAGCCTTGGGAAATAAAATGTTTTTTATCAGACCGGATACCGATTGAAAGCTGCCCATCCATTGGGCGAAAAAATTCCATATCTCCAGGCCGTAATGCATTTCCATATCCACATTCCAATGATCCCAATGCATTTTGGCAGGAAATAAAGGGTTTTCCTTTTGATCCGGGTGGGCTAAAAAACCGAAGCCCCCCTGGCGGTATACCTTGCGCACATATTCCCTGGGTGAGATTTTATTGCTGGGAACCCTTTGCACATCGTAACATAAGAAATGGTTTCTTTGAGGAGTTATTTCCGACCCCACCAGCACTAAAACCCCGTGCAGATATTTCTCCCCCTCCCGGTACAGACCCGCCAGGGTATCGTGGTCATTAACCAGCACAAAATGAGCCCCTGATTTCAAAGCCGCTCTGGCGATGCCGGAAAAATCACTGGAACCATCGGAATAACAAGTATGAATATGTACTACTCCGGAATAATGATACATGGTTCACCTCATTAGAGAAATTCACACCCATTTCATTCTAAACGAATCTCATTCCCATGTATAAAGGTAATATCTTGAAATCTAAAAAAGAAAACACCCGGCAGGGTGATGGAATCCTCTTACAATTTTTACAGTATTTTAGACAGGGATCCGCCCTTGAGACAGTCCCCGAACGTACTTCCGAAGGCCGCGCTCTCTAAGACTCGACCGCAGCCAACTCTTCTTCTGCGGGAATATCTTCAACAGAAATGGTGGCAATAAAAGATTTGGAAATATACCCGCAAAAATCTACCGTGGACGGATCCGGGTCCACCTTGATGGTGACTCTTTTGCCCGGGTGCAAATTTTGATGATCGGCCAATATTTGTTCCATGATTTGATCAATTTGATCTTTGGATATGGAATGGACCATGGTTATCATTCAACTTCTCCTCTTCTTCCTGGGAAGGATTAATGGGTCAGAGCCAATATAAATAATTTAGTTAAATAAATCAATAGCAAAACAGAAATTTATTAAAAATATAAGATTGTGAAAAATCAAGGACCTAACTTAATTAATTTAGATTAAAATAGAACTCTTAAAATAATTAGGTCTAGAAAATCAAAGTTAAATGCTTTGATTGATTATTGGATGGTATTTATATAACTTTACCAAAAAAAGAGGTGAAGTCTTTTTATAACCGCCTATTGCGTAAATTCCGGACTCTGAAAAATATTTTCTCTCAAAACAGCTCGATATCATGTAGATATTTTACTAATATTCTTTGAAACAAACCTTTGATCCAAACCGTCTATTAGAAAATATAACTTATTTACATTAGATGTATATATATTTATTTTTAAATATTTTTTAAAAAAGAAATGAGCAGGGAAACAAGATCTACAAAATAGGGTTTTCATTAAAATAGGCTGCTTTCAAAAAGGGTATCATGCTGCACCATATACATTGACTAATTTTTATGGTTCCTCTTAATGGCTATACTATACAAAGCTCGCGATTAATTACTTTATTTTAATTAAATTTATGTAACCAAAAACAGACCCGGTCACAGAAAACAAACACTGTATACAGGCGGTGATCTTATGGAAAGAGAAAATTCCCCAATCTCCATGTCAGAAACTGAGTTTCTGCATTTATTATCATTAGCTAAAGAAAACGATTCAGAATCTATCCTTAAACTATTAGAATTTTTCAAGAAAGATATCTTGACATTAAGCAAATACATTAACACAACTCAGGAAGATGCCATACAAAGCATGATTTTGGGGTTGATTGAACTTTTTAAGAAACCAAATTAAATAAAAGAATAATTTTTAAATTCATGGCTCAATAATTTTCCCAGATTTGGACGACCGTGAGGTATTTCCCTCCCGTTTTTCCTTGAACATCAGGTTTTCCATGAGCCGCTTCTTTATGTAGTTTTTTGATCCATCAACAATTCCTATATCAAGTACAATAAAGCACTTCATATGTTAGACTCAGATTATTATGCGCTGTGAAAATGTCTAGTTTTCCGGCGTTTTTGTTCATTTTACAACTTATAACTGATATAGAATTTCCCCTAACATAGCCATTGATGATGTGGAGTACTACGCCTATCGTAAGCTGGAGAAATCGGAGATTTTGCATCCGGCTGCAGCAGCACACATTCTGGTTGAGCACTTTATCCAGTGCGGACAAAACCTAGATACTTGCACATTCGATATGGCAGATTGCCACAAACTACTATTCGCCAAATAAATCCGTTTACCGGATCTTCTCTACAAACTATCACCACTTGTGGTAAGAAAACTTCCTGAAGGTGAGGAAGTACTACAAAAAATAGTCTGTTGATCCTAGACAAGTGGATGTTCATCCCGGGGTCCCCGTCACCAGACATCCCGCCATCTCCTTTTCTCAGTTCAGTCTTAAGGGCTGGTATTCCAAAAATAGTTGAAAGTACTCTATTCGACTCCATCCTTGACCACACTGTTTACATCCTCTCTCTCATCATTGATAGGATGATTCGATGCGGCAACTAGATAGCCTAAGACGAATGCTTTTGAACCTGCAAAGCCCTGGTCAATTAATCTGAACTACCTGGATCGATTGCTGATAGGACTTTTCTCCCCACCCCAAGATACGCCCACCCCATCCTGCAACTAGAGGAACAAGACAAGCAAAACTTGCGGTGTTCCCAGAGAAACAATCGCGCCAAACAGATATCGTAAGATATAGTCCATTTTGGTGGATTCTACGATTTTTGATGCATTTTTTCACAACGCGCATGCAAATGGACTTCCTTATCTTATTTGACGTTATTGTCAATCAAGATTACGACATATTGGTCATAGTGAAGAAAAGTCACCTATCGAACGATCCGTCAGGTTTGTCGATCGTGCGAGAAAGAAATGGTTTAAGTTTCATAACTGGCTATGTTCCAAAAGAGATTACAGTGATAAAAGTAATCCCTGGATCATCAGACAGTAGCATGACCAAGAATGATAATCACAAGCCACTTAAGAGAAAAATAAGATTGAAACGAATATAATACTTTGTTGAGAAATTTGGATATGGGTATCATCAATTCGGGGCAATTGTGTAAAGCTATGGTGTAATCCTTTTCGCGATCTGATCTCTTTTCTGGTATGAGTAACCCAAGATATCATAAGATCGCTTGATGGGTTATTTTTTACAAAATTTTTTTACTGTCCAGCTATTAAGATATAAAGATGAAACCACCCTTTAGGGTTGTAAAATCGATCTATAAATCTCCCTATATTATAGAAGCAAAAAATAGGGAGGAATCAATATGGAAAAAGAATCTAACGCTATTCAATTTTACAGAGAAGAACTAAAACGAATTGCCTGGCGTCTACAATATAAGTCCAAGGTGACATTAAAACGTGAGCTGCCTTTAGAATTAGTGACCTGCTCCCCGAAAACTGGTCCAAAGGAAATGTTAGTCCTGATGTAGTATAACTAAGTCAGGAGGGGACAGTTATGAGAAAACGTTTCACCGAAGAGCAGATCATTGGAATACTTAACTCCCATGAGAATGGGATGCCGGTAGCTGACATTCTTCGGCAACATGGCATTAGCGAACAAACCTTTTATCGCTGGAAATCTAAATACGGCGGAATGGAAGCAAGTGATGCGAAGAAACTTAAGCAGTTGGAAGAGGAAAACCGCAGACTTAAGCTACTCGTAGGTGAACTAACCCTCGACAACCAGGCTCTAAAGTGGGTTATTGAAAAAAACAAGTAAAGCCTGCTCGCAAGCGAAAGCTTGTTAAAGAACTCCAAGATACTTTTGGTATGAGTGAACGCAGAGCGTGCAGGCTTGTTGGTATCGGACGCTCCAGTCATAGATATGTTCCTTCTACTTCAGAAGAGAACGAGGCATTGAAAACGAGAATATCTGAACTTGCCTTTAAGTGGCGTCGCTTTGGATATAGACGAATCCATGCCTTACTTCAGCGTGAAGGACAGAAAGTTAACCACAAGAAAGTATATAGGCTATACCGGCTTGCTGGACTCGCTGTCCGTCGCCGCAAAAGAAAACGTGTTCTCTCTGGAAGGGGCCGCCCCCCCACAGTTACGCCTCAACCGAATGTAAGGTGGTCTATGGATTTTGTTAGTGACTCAACAGCAACTGGGCAGCGATTTAGAGTTTTTGTAGTGATTGATGAAGCAACTCGAGAGTGTCTGGCCAGCGAAGTGGATACTTCAATAACAGGACGGCGTGTGACAAGAGTACTAGATAGAATTGCTATTTACAGAGGTTATCCCAAAGAAATCCTCTCTGATAACGGACCTGAATTTGCAGGACTGACCTTGAATCAATGGGCTTATGAACATAGGGTTATCCAACTGTTTATAGACCCCGGTAAACCAATGCAAAATAGCCATGTAGAAAGCTTTAATGGAAAACTCCGAGATGAATGCCTTAATGAACACTGGTTCAGAGGCGTAAGTGAGGCTCGTCGAATTATTGAAGAGTGGCGTCATGAATACAATACAGTTCGTCCACATAGCGGACTGAGCAACAAAACACCAGTAGAATATGCTACAGATCTGGCTAAAAAAACCTGTGAACAAATTTCGTGACTAACATCCCCTGTGGTACAAAACCTGGGGGCAGGTCATTAGATCACATTCACAGTAAAAATTTTACGGAGTATTCAGATAACAAGATATTCATACAACAGTTGATCAATTCTATTTCTTCTGATATTGGAAAGAAGATTATTAAAGAGATTTATTTTAATGACAAAACAGAAGCACAGGTAGCGAAAGAAATGAATATTAGTCAACAAGCGGTGAACAAATGGAAAACAAAGATTCTCCATTCTTTATATCAGAAACTGAGTTCCAAAACCTATTACCGTTAGCTAAAAATCATCAGAATCTATCCTTAATTTTAAAATTTTTTCACAAAAATATCTCAATATCATTTAATATGCTCGTACCTTTCAAGAATGCTCATACAATCATAATTTTTGCAATTAATTGGACTTTGCAAAAGATCAAATTAAAAATCCCTTACCAAGGAAAGGGATTTTTATAATTTTAGGTTGTATTTTTACTAGCTAGTTCACCTTATAAGTGAAGGGATCAACTGAAAAGAAATTTTAAGAGTCTGGAAACGGCTGTAAAATTTCTTCGTTTCCCAGTAATCTCTTTAAAATTCTAGGAAAGGGGGTGTTTGATTTGGCACTGTACGGCCCTGCATATTTTAATTTCTCAGATTATGTCTGGTCTCCTGCCGAACCGGGCAAGATTGTTTTAGGCTCAGGTGACACCGTGGTAGTACAATTTACAGTAAACGGTTCATGGTCATTTAGTGTACAATTGTATAATATCGACACTGGTCGTTGGACCGTCGCTAAAACTGCGAATTCTAGTAATCCGCAAGTTACTTTTACGGATATGCTCGCTGGAAATTATAGAGCATATATCAAAAATAATCTATCCGGAACATGGGCTGGCTATCTCTATATTCTTTGGTAGTTCTTTGATAAAGGAATGGCCTTCACCTACAGCGGTGTAGGCCATTTCTTAAATCAAAAATAAATAATATTTACTTATCATTATTTTCAACATTAAGTGGAACCGTGACGGCCAGTTGTGGTAAATGTGGGCAGTATTGTGTTTTACCTTCTTCATCATCTTCTATAGTCAAAACGGGTTCAACAATAATGGATTTTACGTCTTTAGATGGCGTATCACATTGGATTACTATATCCCAAACTTCTTTATCTCCAATTTTTTTTGCATGATGCTGTTGCTTGCCAACGTATTTCCCTGGACCTATGACCTGCTGGTTTGGTGTGTAAATCACAAAATTCATTCCTCTAAAACCTAGTTTATATTTTGGTTTGGTATTTTGGGGTAGTTGCTGGCGTACTTGCATCCAAATGGTGGTATCTACCGGTCCTTTGCTAACCTTATTGACGGTAAGTGTGACTCCATCATAAGTGCTGCTTACATTTTGTGGAAACAAAGTTTCAGTAGCCGCATCTATCGATTCACTAGAAACGGGAACAGACAGGGTCCAATTTCCTTTTATTGTACCTACTTGGTCAATAGAAATCGTCAAAGTGCCGTTCTGGGACATCTGATCTGCTGATAAGTCCCAATAACAATCACCACGGTACATATTCGTCGACACCAAAGAATCTCTGCCTATAGCACTTTGAAAAAAAAGCGGTTCATCGTTCAGTTGAATTTTCGTGGTTGTCAGGTTAATCTGTGGAAGATCAATTGGTTTATATTTTTGCGGAACTTCGATAATATAAATTAAAGATAACTTTCTACCATCATAATAGGCTTTGGGCACAGTCACAGTAATTTCTTTATCTGTTGCAGATGTAGTAGCCTTTAAGGCATATTGGTCTAGTTTTGGGTAATTAAACGAGTATAAATCACCGATGAGTGGTATTTTCTGCAATGCTGAAGCTACAATAGGTGAAACGAATCCTAAAGTGCTAATAACTACAATTAGTACTAATGCGGCACTAGTTCCATAGACGAGCAGACGACGTTTCCAATGAGCCACTCTACGTACGTGTCTATAGTCTTGTTTTACTTGTTCCCATGTCGTCTTGGATACATTAATATGCGCAGCATCTTTTACTAATGCTTTATGGAATATATCAGACATATTTAAAATACCTCCTTCTTAAATGTGTCAACTAAAATTGACACCTCGAGACAGTTGTTTGGTTGGTTTAGGTTGTCATATCTCCTTCTATCGCTTGAGAGAGTACCTGTCGTGCTCGATTAAGTCGATATTTGAGCTTTCCTAATTTCCATCCGGCGGCTTTAGCGGCTTCCGCCTCTGTGCATCCAAGAAAGTGTACCAATACAATGGCAATTCTTTCTTTATATGAAAGTTGTTTCATAGCCTCGTCAATAAGCATTCGATGTTCAGACTGTAGAATATCGTTACTTTGATTTGAAAGGTTAATTTTATCAATGTTTAGAAGAAACTTTCGTTTACGCACTCTGTCCAATGCTGTGTTAACTAAAATTCGGTAAAACCAACCTCTAAATGTGCGTATATCTTGTAGTTGTTCCCGATGTATATAAAGTTTAAGGAACGCATCTTGGGCTACTTCCTCAGCATCGTGTTGATGCCTAAGAATCAGCCAACAGGTTCGAACAGCTTGGTCCCAACCAAGTCGGAATAATTCTTCATATGCTTTCTCATCCTTAAGGCATACGCGTTGGATAATTTCCTCTGGTATATCCACTTAATTCACTTCCTTTTATAACTAAGACGTTAGAAATAAAAAAATAGTAGGATTGAAATAAAATTTTTTTACTTGTAACTAGATAAGAAAAATACTGTACAAGTTTGAATAAACAAAGGAACCACTCGGTATCGTAGTGGTTCCTTTGTTTTTAGTTTGGATTTTCCAGTAACCTCGTCACAGGCCGGGATTTTCTTTTATCTATCTTTCGTCCAGAGCTTTAAATTGGTAGCCCTGCTGCCGGCATTCCTCAATGAGTGAAGGCAGCATTTCCGCATTGGCCTTATTAACTGCATGCAGGAGAATCAACGCGCCGTTATGCAGCCGTGACATAACCATGGTCTGGTGCTCCTGGGGTGTTCCGGCATCGGGGATCCAGTCTTTCATGGCCACACTCCAAAATACGTTGGTATAACCCATTTCCCTGGTTATTTTTAATGTTCTGGCACTGTATTCGCCCATGGGCGGCCTTAAATAGCTCATTTCCCGGCCGGTTAACTGTTTATAGGCATCGCTCAGGCTTGTCAGTTCCTTGCGCAAGGTGGCATCGTCCACCGAGGGCAAGCTGGGATGATGATCCGTATGGTTGCCCACAACGTGCCCTTCATTGGCCATCCTTTGCACCAATTCAGGATTCCTCCTGATATAATCCCCGGTAATGAAAAAGGCGGCTTTTACATTGGCTGCTTTAAGGGCATCCAGGATCATTGGGGTATAGCCGTTTTCATAGCCTTCGTCAAAGGTTAGATAAATATTTTTTCCGGAGGTATCCCCATGATAAATACCCTGATACTGATCTAAAAGTTCTTTTCCTTTGGCATTTACTTCGGGCAAAAGGTGTTGGTCATTGGGCTTAAAATACCAACTGTATTTCTCATTGGAAACATCCTGGGCCTTTGTGGTTTCCGCGGGGATGGCAGGCTTTTGCTGATCCTCCGGCGCCTCTGCCGCCGGCTTTTCGGTCTCTTCTTGTTGCTTTTGGGGTAGCTCAGCCTGTTTGTTCTCCGTTGATTGCCGTTGTTCTTGTTTCGGTTCCGCACCTACCGGCGCCGGGGTCCGGTTATCTACGGAGCGGGAATATAAGCAGCCGGATCCCAGGAGCACCAGGAACAAGGTCAACAGCAGGGCCATCTTTTTATGGGTTTTCGTCATCTTAAGTCCTCCCGGTTATTTTTTACGGTGCTATCATTATGACCACAGACCGGTTATTTCAGTCATATCCCAATGCCTTTGGCATATATAACTACGGGACCTTTTTGTGCAACCCGCCCAACCATAGCTGTAGAAAAGTATACTTTCCGGGAGGACAGGTACTTATGATCGTTCATATTCGCCGGACACGTCTTGTTCAAGTAGGCTTCCTTGTCACCTTCATGTTCGTTTCATGGTTGGTTACAGGTTCCTTTGTCCGTCAGGATTTGCTGGAGTGCCCCGAGGGACAGGTAATGGTTTGTTTTAAGTTTCTTACACCCATGAAACCTTCCGCGGTTAACCGACTGGTCATCGAAAGGTTCACCGATGGACAAAGGGTCCCTTTCCATCACCACTGGGTTACCGCCAATACCCTTCATATTTCCTTCCCGGAGCGGGAATATCCCAGAGGACTCCGCTACAGGTATCAATTTAAGATGGCCTCTTCCATGATTTGGCCTTTTTATGTCTGGTCCTCCGGCGAATGGCAATCCCGGGTTAAACTAAGATTCATCGGCATTGAAAACCAGGATGCAGTACCCTCCCGGGGACCCGTGGTGCTGCAATTCAATACCCCGGTTCAGCCTTCGCAACTGCCAAAACACATTATTCTCCCGGAACCGGGAAAACTGGAACCCTTCATAAATAAGCAAACCAAAGAAAGCGACTTTAGCCGGTGGCTCTATTACCCGGATCAAAAAATGAAAAACCGGTTCCGGTATACCCTGGAGATTAAAAAGGGGCTCTCCAGTCTGGCCGGTGATGCCTTGACGCAAAGCCAAAAGGTTCAATTTTTAACCAGTCCCGAATTCAATATCCAGCAAATGCAGCCAAAACCAGGTTCTACCGGCATCTGGCTGACCCGAACGGTCTCTTTTACCGTCAACCAGCCTCTAAAAAGGGCGGACATTGTCATTCCGGGCCTGCGGGGACAAAGCAGGATTAACGGAAACCAGGTATCCTTCATGGCTGAGAGAGTTATGCTGCCCGACACCACTTACTCGATAACCGCAACCTTAACCTCTGTCAGCAATGAAGTGATCACCTATCGGGGTTCCTTCCATACCACCAATCTGGGAAACAACCGTTGGGTTGAATTGAAACTGGGCCCTTCGCCCGCCTTGTGGGTCTATCAAGGCAATAAAATCACCCGCTCCTTAAAGGTTAACCTGCATCCACGGAACAATATCCCTATCGGAACGCTTTACGAACAGGATCGCGGAGTCTCCACTGCCAAGGCCGGCGCCCCCCTGCCCTGGTTCAGGTTAAACGCCGATATCCTGCTGCATGTTTTACCGGAAGGTTTTGCAGACATCCATGCTTTACTGGGCCTGCCGGCCTCTTACAGTTGCCTTTACCTGCGGGAAAAGGATCTGGATTGGCTGATCCGGTACCTGCCCCCCGGCTTCATGCTCATCGCCCATGAATAAAGGTCCTTAAAAGAGCGCCATTTGATCGGAAGCCTGGAGGTGACGAAGGCAGCCGTGCTCCTGAAGCACCTCAATGACCGTCTTGGAAACCCTGGCCCGGTTGCGCAGATCATCAATGGAGGTAAAGGGCGCTTCTTCCCTGGCCGCCACAATACTTTGCGCCGCCGTCCTTCCCACCCCCTGTAAGCCTGCAAAGGGTGAAAGAAGGCCCTCAGGGGTAATAAGGAATTTGCTGGAATCGGATTGTTCCAGGCTTACCGGCAGCAGTTTATAGCCGCGGCAGTTCATTTCCAGCACCACTTCCAGAATAGTCAGGAGGTTTTTTTCTTTCTGGGAGGCGGCGTTTCCCTTTTCTTCAATCTCTTCAATGACTTGCCGTAATTTTCCCGGTCCCTGAACCATCAATTCCGCATCAAAATCATCCGCCCGTACGGAAAAATAAGCGGCATAAAAGGCTTCAGGCTGGTGCACCTTGAACCAGGCGATGCGGAAAGCCATCATCACATAAGCGGTGGCGTGGGCCTTGGGAAACATATATTTAATCTTTTGGCAGGACTCAATATACCATTGGGGAACCTGGTGGCTCCGCATAATTTCGGCATCCTCTGCCGTTACTCCTTTTCCCTTGCGGACTCCCTCCATGATTTTAAAAGCCTGTTTGGGAGGTAATCCCTTATAAATCAAATAAACCATAATATCGTCCCGGGCGGAAATGGCCTCGGACAATCGGCAGGTTCCCGCCCTAATTAAGTCCTGGGCATTGTTCAGCCACACATCGGTACCATGGGAAAAAC
This sequence comes from Desulforamulus ruminis DSM 2154, assembly GCF_000215085.1. Lineage (NCBI taxonomy): Bacteria > Bacillati > Bacillota > Clostridia > Eubacteriales > Peptococcaceae > Desulforamulus > Desulforamulus ruminis. Next base: position 1,902,818 of record NC_015589.1, on the reverse strand, counting down.
CGGAGATACGCACCAGTTCCGAAAAAGTGGTGGGTTTGGTATCCACCAGCATCTGCCGCACAAACTTGGTGCCAAACTCGGGAATGGCATAGGTGCCCACCGAAGACCGCAGTTCCTCCGCCGTCACTCCCAGGGCTTCTGTGGAAGAAAACAGGCTCATGGTTTTGGGTTCGTCCAGGGGAATCTCCCGGGCGTTGATCCCCGTAAGATCCTCCAGCATACGAATCACCGTTGGATCGTCATGGCCCAGAATATCCAGCTTTACCAGGCTGTCATGAATGGAATGATAATCAAAGTGAGTGGTAATGGTATCGGACTTTACATCATCCGCAGGCCGCTGCACCGGCGTAAACATATGCACGTCGGCATTGGAGGGCACCACCATCAGCCCGCCGGGATGCTGGCCGGTGGTTCTCTTTACGCCGGCACAACCGGTTACCAGTCTTTTAATTTCGGCATTCCTCTTTTTAATATTTCTTTCGTCCAGATAGTTTTTCACAAAACCAAAGGCGGTTTTTTCCGCAATGGTGCCAATGGTTCCCGCCCGGAACACATGATCCTTGCCGAATAATTCTTCCGTAAACTTGTGGGCTCTGGGCTGGTATTCACCGGAGAAATTCAAATCAATATCCGGGACCTTATCTCCCTCAAAGCCTAGGAATACTTCAAAGGGAATGTCATGTCCGTCCTTCACATAGCCAGTACCGCAGTGGGGGCAGGCTTTGTCCGGCAGGTCGGCCCCCGACCCGGCGGAACCGTCCTGAAGAAATTCGCTATGCCGGCAATCCGGGCAGCGGTAATGAGGCGGCAAGGGATTGACCTCGGTGATGCCGGTAAAAGTGGCCACCAGGGAGGACCCGACGGAGCCCCTGGATCCTACCAGATAACCGTCATCCAGAGACCTTTTCACCAGCTTATGAGCAATCAGATACAACACGGCAAAACCATTGCCAATGATGGATTTAAGCTCTTTATCAACCCTTTGCTGCACCACCAAGGGCAGGGGGTTCCCATACAACTCCTCAGCCCGGGCCAGGGTCATATCGGTAATCTGCTGCTCCGCCCCTTCAATACAAGGGGGATGAAGCTGGTCCGGAATGGGTTTAAAGGTTTGAATGGCCTCCGCAATGCTGCGGGGATTCCAGATAACCACCTCTTCCGCTGTTTTTCGCCCAAGATAAGAAAAGTCCTTCAGCATTTCTTCGGTGGTCTTAAAATAAAGGGGCGCTTGGTTATCGGCATCTTCAAATCCCTTGCCCGCCATCAAGATACTGCGGTAGATGCCGTCCTCCGGATTCATGAAGTGCACATCCCCGGTGGCCACCACCGGTATGTTTAACTGATTCCCCAGGTCAACAATCCTTTGGTTCAATTTTTTCAGGTCCTCCAGACTATTGACCTGACCGGAACGTACCATAAATTCATTGTTGCCCAGGGGTTGTATTTCCAGATAATCATAAAAGGAAGCGATCTCTTTCAGTTCTTCCGGCGAGACCCCGGACAGCAAGGCCTGATATAACTCGCCGGCTTCACAGGCAGACCCGATCAATAGCCCCTCCCGCAGTTTCACCAGTTTTGATTTGGGAATTCGCGGCTGCCGGTGAAAATATTCAAGATGGGATAAGGAAACCAGTTGATAAAGATTTTTTAATCCCTTTTCATCTTTAACCAGCAAAGTAACATGCCTTGAGCGGAGTTTTTCGTGGCTGATTTTATGGCCTAAATCATTCAGGGATTCCAGATCTTCGGCATTCTTTTGCAGGGCTTTATTCATTAAAATTTGCCACAGTTTGCCGGTGGCAGCCGCATCATCCACCGCCCGGTGGTGATTGGCCAGCTCGATTTTAAACTCTTTCACCAAGGTGCCCAGCTTATGATTCTTCAGTTCGGGGCATAAAGCCCGGGCTACCCCCAAGGTATCAATGACCGGATGGCGGACTTCATCATCCAGATATTTAGCAAATCCTACCCGCAGAAACCCCAGATCAAAAGAAGCATTATGGGCCACCAGGATGGCATCGCCAATAAAGCTGCGAAATTCGGCCAGGGCCTGGGCCGGTTCCGGGGCATCTTTGACCATTTCCGGAGTAATCCCCGTAAGCTTGGTTATCTCGTAGGGAATTTCCCGGCCGGGTTTCACCATGGTGCCAAAGCGGCCTGTCTCTATTCCGTTTAGAAATTTAACAGCACCAATTTCAATAATATCATCCTTTTGCGGCGAAAACCCGGTTGTCTCAAAGTCAAACACAACGTATTCCCGGTTATTTAACGGGACATTCTTTTTAAGATTAAAAACCAGCGCAGCGCCGTCATCAATTAGATATCCTTCCAGGCCAAAAATGAGTTTAATACCGGCCTTTTTGGCAGCGGCATAGGCCTCGGGGAAGGCCTGAACCACACCATGATCGGTAACGGCCACGGCCGGGTGTCCCCAGGCCGCCGCCTGCTTCACCGCTTCCGCGGCACTGCAGACACTGTCCATAGAACTCATCCGGGTATGTAAGTGCAGCTCCACTCTCTTCTCCGGCGCCAGGTCCAAACGCACCGGCATGCTTGCTCGATTGATATCGTAAGCCATCAGGGTTAGTTCCTGGGTAAACTTATCGTACTGAACCGGTCCCCGGACCAGGATCCACTGCCCTTCCTTCAACTGCTCGGCGGTATCCGCATCTGTTTCTTCCAGAAATTTTTTTACTTCAATGGAGTCGGTAAAGTCCGTCAGATGAAAGGTCAAAATTTGCCGGCCGGTTTTCAACTGTCTGATTTCCAGGCTAAAGATCTTACCCTTCACCACCGCCTGGCGCTCTTCTTCCTGGATGGTTTTAATGGGCACCGCTTCGCCTTTGATGGGTCTGCCCAGGATAACGGTATCGTCCTGAGCTTTTTCCTTACTGGCAGCCCCGTTCTTTTGTTCCTTGGGAACCACCGCTTGTTCAGAGGCCAGTTTCTCCAGCAGGGCTTGCTCCAACTGATCCTGTCTAGAACACCAGTCCTCCTCCGAGTAGGATTGAGGTTTTAAATCAAAAACAATTTTTGCTTCAACCGCAAAATTTCTTTTAATCAGGTTTTTAAGAAAGAGGTCGCCCTCTCTGCTTTTTAGCAAATCCAGACTAACCTCATCCGGCAGGGTTACCGTCAGGCAGTCCTTTTCCCAAAACCATTCCGTCTGCTCCAGCCAACCCCGAACAACCGGATATTGCCCCGCCAATTGTTCCTGAAGAAATCTTATATCCGGTTCTTGGCAAGGCATTATCCTTGGGCAGTGGAAGTCAATTTCTAAAACAACCGGCCTCGGTGTAAGGGGTTCCAGGGCCGCTTTGAATTGGTTTTCTACTTCACGGGTCAAAGGTTTATTTAAAAAGATTTTTAATTTCCATTGCTTCTTTTGTGTATTGACAACAACCCCGACAACCTGCATTTGCTTTGCAATCTTGGTTAAGTCGGGATTTATTTTGGATGGATCTAAAACTTCTACTAAAGAAACGGTCAAGTTAACCCCCCCAGGTGAAAAGCTGAAGCGATCATGCAAATCCTTTTATTCTTGCCAACCGGTGATTGATTAACTCTTCAATAACGTTCACCACAGACTCCGCCGATCTAGGCCGGCCAATTTTCCGGGCATTTTCTTTCATAACCTGTTGCGCTACGGGATCGGTCAAGTATTTTTTAACCTGATAAACTAAATCCTCAGGGTTCCTGACCAGTTTTGCCGCCCCGGCGGCCTCCAGAAAGGCAACATTCCGCTCTTCCTGTCCGGGAATCGGATCGGTGATAAACATCGGCAGCCCGCTGGCCATGGCTTCCGAGGAAGTGAGCCCTCCGGCTTTTCCCACCATAAAATCGCAGGCGGCCATTAAATCCTGTATCTCGGTAACATAACCCAGCACCTGAACATTTCCGGACAAATGAGGCGTTACTTTTAACAATTTCTGCCTTAGTTCTTCATTTCGCCCGCAGACCACCACAATTTGGCAGGGCAGCCCGGAAGAAGCCAAATCCTTCACCACTTCTTCCAAAGGGCCCATCCCCAAGCCCCCACCCATGACCAAAACCGCCTGATGCTGCGGCTTCAGGCGCCAACGGTTCCTTAAGGAAGCCCTTTCTTTGGGCAGGGCAAAGTTTGGATCAATGGGGATTCCCGTAGCCTTAATTTTTTCTTTGGCAATCCCGTACTCCTGAAATGATTTTACCAGAGATTCCGCTGCCAGCAGGTAGCAATCCACCTCTTCAAACAACCAGAAGGGATGCACCGTAAAGTCCGTTATTGTCCCCAAAATGGGCATTGGGCATTTCCCCTGCTGGCGTAAATGAATTAAAATGCCCAGAGGGAAAGGATGGGTGCAAACAATGGCCTGAGGCTGCATCTGATTCATCAAAGATTCCAGTTTGGGAGCCGCCAAAAGGCTCATGATACGGTTAAACTCCTTTTTGGCAAAACCGGAAAAGGGTTTTTCCTTTTCCGCTTGGCGGTAAAGGTAACCGTAAATCACCGGGGACATTTTAATAATTTCCATGTAGGTCCCCAGCACAACCTTTTCAATTAAAGGACTGGCGTAACGGAAGGTATCCAGAATCTCTATCGTAGCGCCGGGATTGCGTCTGAAAATCTCCTCTTTTATCGCTGCCGCCGCCCTCATGTGGCCTTCCCCGGCGGAGACGGACAGCAGCAAAATCCTTTGTAATTGCATTATTTACACCTACAGGGAAGTTAGTATTTCTTTAACTTTTTCCGCCAACTGATCTACAGGAAGCAAATCCACTTGTCCTGAACGGCGCTGCCGGACCTCTACCACGCCTTCACTGAGGGCCTTGGCACCTACAACAATGCGCAAGGGATAGCCAATTAGATCCGCATCTTTGAATTTAACGCCGGGACGCTCCGCCCGGTCATCCAGGATGGTTTCCACTCCCAGACGGTTTAGTTGATCATATAAGTCCCCGGCCAGCTCCATTTGTCCCTGATCCTTGGCCGATACCGGGATCACCACCGCATGGTAGGGAGCAATACTGGCCGGCCAGATAATCCCGTCCGCATCGTGATTTTGCTCGATGGCCGCAGCCATGGTACGGCTCACCCCGATCCCGTAGCAGCCCATGACAATGGGCTGCTCCTTGCCGTTTTCATCTAAATAGGTTGCCCCCAACGTCTTGCTGTATTTGGTGCCCAGCTTGAAAATCTGGCCCACTTCAATGCCCCGGGCTTCCTCCAGGGTTCCCCCGCAGTTGGCACAGGACTCACCGGCCTGCACCATGCGAATGTCTGCTACCAAGTCGGGTTTAAAGTCGCGGTCCGGATTTACGTTTTTATAGTGGGCATCCCCTTGATTGGCGCCTGCAACGGCATTAACCAGGGCCATCACTTCGTGGTCCGCCACCATGCGAATTTTTTTAAGACCCACCGGACCGGCATATCCCGTTGGCGCCCCGGTGGCCTGCTGAACCTCGGTCTCGCTGGCCAGTTCAACAGTCAGGGCTCCTAAGACATTCAGCAGTTTTATTTCGTTAACATCCCGGTCACCCCGTACCAAGGCCGCCACCAGTTCTTTATCGGTACGGTAAATCATGGTCTTGATCACCTGACTGGTTTCCAGGCCAAAAAACTGTGCCACCTCAGCGGCAGACTTCTGACCCGGCGTAGACACCTGCTCAAGCTCCAGCGGCGGCACGGCGGCATCCAGTCCTGCGGCAGGCAGGGAAGCCTTTTCAATATTGGCGGCATAATCACAGTGGGAGCAATAAAGGATGGCTGCCTCACCGGAATCCGCCAGGACCATAAACTCATGGGTGCTGCTGCCTCCAATGGCGCCGGAATCCGCTTCCACAGGACGGAATTTCAGACCGCAGCGGGTAAATACATTGGTGTAAGCTTCGTGCATCTTTTGATAGCTGACATCCAGCTCTTCTTCATTACGGTCAAAGGAATACAAATCTTTCATAATAAATTCCCGGCCCCGCATCAGTCCAAAACGGGGGCGGCGTTCGTCACGGTATTTATTGGTTATATGATAAAGCAACAAGGGCATTTGCTTATAAGATCTTACTTCACCCCGCACCAAAAGGGTAATGACCTCTTCATGGGTGGGTCCCAAACAAAAATCACGGTCGTGGCGGTCTTTTAAACGAAACAGTTCCGGGCCATAGACATGCCACCTTCCGGATTCCAGCCATATTTCAGCGGGCTGGATAATGGGCATTAAAAGCTCCTGACCGCCCTGACGGTTCATTTCTTCCCGAACGATTCGTTCTATTTTTTGCAAAACCCGCATGGCCAAAGGCAAATAGGTATATACACCCGAGGCAAGTTTCCGAATAAAGCCTGCCCGCAGTAAAAGCTGGTGGCTGACAACTTCGGCTTCTGCAGGAACCTCCCGCAAAGTGGGCATCAGCATTTGTGTTGTTCGCATCAATGGTCTCCTCCTGACAGTGCTAATTCTACAGCTTTTCTATTTCCTTCAGCAATTCTTGCAGCAAATCCTCCTCAGGGACCTGACGGATGATTTCCCCTTTACGAAAGATCAGGCCAACCCCTTTCCCTCCGGCAATGCCAACATCGGCCTCCCGGGCTTCTCCGGGGCCGTTCACCGCACAGCCCATGACAGCCACCTTAAGGGGCTTGTCCACCCGGGCCAGCTTTTCTTCCACCTGTTCCGCAATCTGAATCAGATTAATCTGGGTTCTGCCGCAGGTAGGACAGGAAATCAGTTCTACTCCTCTCCTCCGCAGCCCCAGGGCTTTTAAGATTTCCCAGGCCACATACACTTCATGTTTGGGATGTCCGGTTAAAGAAACCCGCAGGGTATCGCCAATTCCTGCAGCCAGCAAGGCCCCGATACCCACGGCGGACTTGATCATGCCGCCCTTGACGGTACCTGCCTCGGTTACGCCAATATGCATGGGGTATTCCACCTGGGCCGACAGCTTTTGATAAGCCTCCAGCATCAAAGGAATGTTGGAAGCCTTTAAAGAAATTTTTATTTCCCGGTAATTCAGGCCCTCCAGCATTTCAATATGTCTCAGGGCACTTTCCACCATGGCAGCGGCGGTTACCCCGCCGTATTTGCTTAGGAGTTCTTTTTCCAGGGAACCGGCATTGACACCGATGCGAATGGGCACCAGCCTTTCCCGGGCCGCGGCCACCACTTCGGCAACCTTCCTTTGGCCCCCGATATTCCCCGGATTAATTCTTAAGCCATCAACACCGGCTTCTAAAGCAGCCAGGGCCAAGCGGTAATCAAAGTGAATATCTGCGATCAGCGGGATGGCAATACCGGCCTTGATGGCTGCCAGAGCCCCGGCGGCTTCTCTGTCGGGCACCGCGACCCGGATCACTTCACAGCCTGCCTCGGTCAGCTCTTTGATTTGTTCAATGGTTGCCCGGGCGTCCCGGGTATCGGTATTGGTCATGGATTGTACAATCACCGGTGCGCCGCCGCCAATTTGCACCGGGCCGACTTTCACCGGACGGGTATTTTTGAATTTCATGGGAGCCTCCGCCATTATTTATCAAACATGATGGATACCACATCGTTATAGGTAATGACCACCATTAACAAAAGCAGCAGGCCAAAGCCCACCAGGTGAATGAAACTCTCTCTGGAAGGGTCCACCGGCCTTCCGGAAATCTTCTCCCACAGCAGGAATAAAACCCGACTGCCGTCCAGGGCGGGAATGGGGAAAAGATTAAACAGCCCCAGGTTGATACTGAGAAAAGCCGCCAGCTGCATAACCTGAAAAGGGCCAAAGGCCGCCGCCTTGCTAATTTCCGAAACCACCCGGATTGGTCCTCCCAAGTCCACTTCACCGCCGCCGGTAATCATTTGCCCGATGTAGACCAAAATAAAGACGGTAACCTTGCCGGTATAAACTGTTCCTTCCGCCATGGCCGCCAGAGGATTCATTTTTTTAATAAAGGTTTCCTTCTCATCCGCCCGGATACCGATCATATAGCGGCCGCTTTGATCTTTCATGGTGGTTACGGTCAGCTGCAGTTCCTGAGAGTCACGCAGCACGTTCAATTTGACGGGCTCGCCTTGATATTTATTCACTTCACCCACCAGTTCGTTCCAGTCCTGAACCGGCTTGTCGTTGACAGCCACAATCTTATCTCCGGCTTGCATACCGGCCTGTTGAGCGGGATAACCGCTGATAACCTCTCCCACTTTGGTTGAAGCAACCGGGATCCCCTGCATCATAATCACCAAAGCGAATAACACCGCAGCCAGCACAAAATTCATTAAAGGTCCGGCGATAATTACCGCCGCCCTTTGCAGGGCTGTTTTATGATTAAAGGCTTTTTCAACGGGAATATCGTTTTCCTCTTCATTGGGGTCCATCCCCGCCATGCGAACAAAGCCGCCCAGAGGCAGCAGGCGAAGGTTATAAATTGTCTCGCCCCGGCGAATCCCAAAAATCTTGGGACCAAATCCCAGGCTAAATTCATGTACCAGGATACCCACCCGCTTGGCCACTAAAAAATGACCCAGTTCATGGAAAAAAATCAATAGCCCAAAGACAACTACCGAAGCGATAAATGTTTGCATTTCTTCACCTCTATATATTTGTTAAAAATTGTACAGCCCTTTTTCTGGCCCAGCCGTCCACTTCAATAATCTCTTCCAGGCTGGATGGTTTAAAGGTCTGGTGGGCGTTAAGGGTTTTCTCAACCACCCGGGGTATATCTAAAAATTGAATCTCTCCTGCTAAAAAGGCATGAACCGCGATCTCGTTGGCGGCGTTCATCACTGCCGGGGCCGTGCCGCCTTCCTTCCCGGCCGCATAGGCCAGAGCCAGGGCGGGAAAACGACCGGTATCCGGCTGCTCAAAGGTCAGGGCCTTTATTTCCGTTAAACCCAACCGGGGTAAGGAATTGAACCAGCGGTCCGGATAACTGAGAGCGTATTGGATGGGGATGCGCATATCCGGTATCCCCAGGTGGGCCAGAATGGATCCGTCGCCATACTCCACCATGGAGTGAATCAGGCTCTGGGGATGCACCACCACATCAATAGCAGCAAAATCCAAGTCAAAAAGCCACTTGGCTTCAATAACCTCCAGTCCCTTATTCATCAAGGTTGCCGAATCAATGGTAATCTTTTGTCCCATGGACCAATTGGGATGTTTTAAGGCCATCTGGGGCGTAACCCGGGAGAGGGCTTTTTGATCCAGCTGCCGGAAAGGTCCGCCGGAAGCCGTTAGTATGATTCTGCGGACCCAAAGTTTGGATTCCCCGTGCAGGCACTGAAATATGGCGGAATGTTCACTGTCCACCGGCAGCAGTTGAACTTTATTCTTTGCCGCCAGGCCGGTTACATATTCCCCTGCTGCCACCAGCGTTTCCTTGTTGGCCAGAGCAATTTGTTTGCCGGCCTCAATGGCGGCACAGGTAGGGATCAGACCAACGGCTCCGCTTAATGCCGTTAATACCACCGCGGCTTCGCTGCAGGTGGCCACTTCCACCAACCCGTTTAAACCAAAATAAATTTCCGGATGATACTGTCCGGGCAGTTGTTCCCGAAGCCAGCGCGCATCTTCCTCTAATTCCAGAGAAACCACCCGGGGACGATGAGAAAGGCATTGTTTCAAGAAATCATCCCGATTTCGACCGGCAGCCAGGGCTACCACCTTCAACTCCTCTGGAAATTGCTCAACTACCTCCAGGGTCTGCCTGCCAATGGAACCGGTACTGCCAAGGATGGAAAGTTGTTTCATAATGAAAGGCACCTCAATCTTTTTTATTTCACCCTTGAGGTGGGAATTCCTGCTTTTATAAAAGCCTGCACTGCAATTAACAAAATGGGACCTAAAATCATACCCAGAAAACCCAGAAGTTTAAAACCAACAAATAAAGCAACGAGAGTGGCTAGTGGATGCAAGCCAAGGCTATGGGACACCACTTTGGTTTCCAGCAACTGCCGGGTAACCAATACAATTACGTACAAAATCAGCAGTTTAACGGCAAAAATGGCAGGCCCGCTCATAAAAGCCCAAATAATCCAGGGAATAAAAACCGTAGCCGGACCCAGCACCGGAATAATATCAAAGAAACCAATTAAAAGACCCATGGTCAAAGCATATTCAGCACCGATAATGTATAAACCGACGATGCTGGTGAAGGTAGTGATGCTGACTAAAATTCCCTGGGCCTTAATATAAGAAATGAAAGCCCCAAATACCTCTCTGACAATGTGCAAACTTCTCTCGCCATAGGGAGCAGGGCAAAGACTGACCCATTTGCGGGCCAGTAACCGTCTGTCTTTACTGATGAAATAAGTGGCCAGTAAACTGATAATAATAAATGCAACCACACCGGGAACCGCTGTAAAAATACTTAAAATGGATTCCGTGGTCTTACTGAGAAAACCCTGCAAAGACTGGGCAAAGGAACCAAGGGAACTCTCAATATAGGTTGTGGTGCTGGACGGAAGTTCTCCGTAAAAATGTTTTAATTTGGGCAGGGACTCCTGAAGCCAAATTTGAATTTCGCCGACGATCCCGGGTAAAGCCTTGGATATATTAAACAATTCAGTAGCCAGTTTGAGTAATAAAAGAACAATAATAATGCCAAAAAAACCCAGCACCAACAGCATGGCCAAGGCCACCGCGGGCCCCCGGGACATGCGTCCGCGCTCTTGAAAAATAACCACCATGGGTTCAAGTATAAAACTCATGAAGATTGCCACAATAAAAGGAATGGCAAGGGGAATTAGATAACCAAGCCACTTGGCCACATAGTCCCAAAGGCGATCCAGGGTAAAAAACGCCACTAAAAGAAGTAGACCGGCCAATACAACATTTAGGGCGGTCTTTAGCCAGGTAGGCAACAAAATTCACCTCTATACTAAATGATATTCAAATTATAAACAATTTTACAACGTAGTATACCAGCGGTGCGGTAACCAGCAGGCTGTCAAACCTGTCCAGCACACCCCCGTGTCCGGGTATAATCTGTCCCGAGTCTTTCACCTTGGCTTGACGCTTAAAGGCCGACTCCACCAGATCCCCCAGCAAAGAAGCCACCCCAATCAGTGCGCCCAGCAGCAATATAACCACTGTGGACATACCCGGAACAACCAGAGTAAAGATAAAACCCACCAATACCGCTCCCGCTACGCCCCCCAAAGCGCCTTCAATGGTTTTCTTGGGGCTGAGCAGGGGAGCCAGCTTATGTTTGCCAAAGGATCTACCCACAAAATAGGCAAAGGTATCGCTGGCCCAGGTTGCAGCCAGCAGGAATAAGATCCAGCTCCAGCCGCCGGGTAAATCCCTTAGCAAATAAAAGAAAATAAAATTCCCCAGGTACAAAGTGGTTGTTATGTTGCCAAAAGTGTCCAAAGGCGTGGTCCGGGGGTACAAAAAAGCCATCATAAATAAATTACCCATCACAACGAATATCAGCGTATGGGCTAAGCCATCATCTTTATATAAGTATGCACTGGTAAGTAGGATTAGCCCTCCTGCCTGGATGATCCATCGGTTTGAATTGATGCCCAGTCCTTTGAGGATGACCATCATCTCACGAATGGCTATACCGTAAGCAACAGCGGTCAGCAGTAAAAGAAATTCATTTCCATACCATGCAGCTAAAAGAATGACCGGTATACCTACCAACGCACTTAGCACTCGTAAGTGCAGCAATTTTATCCACCAACCTATTTTTTCTTTAGTCCGCCAAAGCGCCGGTCCCGGCGTTGAAAATCAATAATTGCTTCCAGCAAATGGCTTCTTTTAAAATCCGGCCACATTACATCCGATAGCCAAAACTCCGTATAGGCCAACTGCCACAGCAGAAAATTGCTGATTCGAAAATCTCCGGAAGGTCTAACCAGCAGGTCCGGGTCCGGTAATCCTGCCGTATATAAATAATCACGAACAAGTTGTTCATTAATATCCGATATTTGAATTTCACCCTTATCAAGAGATCCGGCAATCTTAACCACGGCATCGGTTATTTCACTGCGTCCCCCGTAGTTAAGGGCTAAATTTAACACCAGGCCCTGGTTATCTTTGGTAATTGCAAAGGCCCTGTGCAAAGCTTCCTGGGCCTGCCGGGGCAATTCTTCCAGGCGGCCGATGGCGTTTATTTTTACCTCATTGCGGTGGAGTTCGTCCACTTCTTTGTTTAAATATTCCACCAGCAGATCCATGAGGATGGAGACCTCGTCTTTGGGACGTTTCCAATTTTCAGTAGAAAAAGCATAACAGGTTAAAACTTTAATTCCCAGTTCCGAACAGAGTTTTACAATATTTCGCAAGGATTCAACTCCGGCCCTGTGTCCAAAGGATCTCGGCAAACCCTTGCGCTGGGCCCAGCGCCCGTTACCATCCATGATAATAGCAATATGCCGGGGGAGCCTGTCTTGATGAATGCGTTGAAGAAGTTCTTTTTCATTGTCCAGCTTATCTTTTTTAACAAACAAGCCGTTTAATTTTTTAAACATCCCTTCCTCCAATATAACAACCCCCTTCCGGATTTGAAGGGGGTTTATTGCGTTACTCTTCAATAATGGCTCCGGTGGGACAAACATCCACGCACGTTCCACAATTTTCACATGCCATGGTAATTTTAAAAATTTCGCCCTCCTCAATGGCATTGTTGGGGCAGGAATCTAAACAGGTACCGCAGGCCAGACATTCATCCGTAATCTTGAAGGCCATTTAGTACACCTCCTTTCCCCTCTCCTCACAAGCCACTGTTAAAACCAAAGGGCTGGATTCATTTCCCTCCGGCTGGAGTTTTACTACCCGCTTAGTCCCCTGGGGATTCCCCTGGGGCGGCCTGGTTAACACCTGGGATACGGTGAAACCGGACTCCTTTAGCAGAGAAACAGCATCTTCAAGTTTAAAACCTAAAACATCGGGAATACCCATATTAAACTTGCATAATCTCCTGTTCCTTGGTTTTCACCATTTCATCAATTTCCTTGATGTATTTATCCGTAAGTTTCTGCATATCATCTTGACCACGCTTTACTTCGTCTTCCGGGACTCCTTCCTTTTGTTTGCTCTTCAGCGTATCATTAATATCCCGGCGGACATTGCGAATGGCCACACGACCTTCTTCCGCCTTTTTCTTTACGGATTTTACTAATTCCACACGACGTTCCTGGGTTAACTGGGGTATGGTTAAACGAATCACTGTGCCGTCACTGGTGGGTGTAATCCCAAGATCAGACTTTAAGATGGCTCTCTCAATTTCAGGCATGGCGCTTTTATCCCAGGGTTGAATCAGCAGGGTCCGCGCCTCCGGTACAGAAATATTGGCCAGTTGGTTTAGCGGAGTGGGAGTTCCGTAATAAGACACCGTCACTTTATCAACCAGAGCAGGTGTTGCACGCCCGGCCCGCAATGAGGCAAACTCCTTACGCACCACTTCTACACTTTTTTTCAGGTTTTCTTCCGCTGCCGAAATAATTTCTTTAACCATTTTATTCCCCCCCAACAAAGGTACCAATACGTTCGCCTAGAATTGCTCTTTTAATGTTTCCTTCTTTATTTAAATCAAATACCAGCAAAGGTATACGATTATCCATACAAAGTGAAGCCGCCGTAGAATCCATCACCTGCAAGCCGCGGTTTAAAACCTCAATATAGGTGAGTTCGTCAAATTTCTTGGCCTCCGGATTTTTCAAAGGATCTGCCTCATAAATCCCATCCACCTGCTTGGCCATCAAAATGATTTCCGCCTCAATTTCAGCAGCCCGCAAAGCCGCTGTGGTATCTGTGGAAAAATAAGGATTACCGGTGCCTGCGGCAAAGATGACAACCCGGCCCTTTTCCATGTGCCGAATGGCCCGGCGGCGAATATAGGTCTCGGCCACCGCCCGCATTTCAAAGGCCGTTTGTACACGGGTATCCACATCAATGTTTTCCAGGGCATCCTGCAGGGCCAGCGCATTGATCACCGTAGCCAGCATGCCCATATAGTCCGCTGTTGCCCGGTCCATCCCCTTGGTGCTGCCGGAAATCCCCCGCCAAATATTTCCTCCGCCAACGACAATGGCCAACTGAACTCTGAGATCCAGAACGTCCTTAATTTGCTTGGCAATGGAATAAACCACCTCGGGATCAATTCCATGCCCTTGTGACCCGGCCAGGGCTTCACCGCTTAATTTCAGGATGACCCGCCTGAATTTGGGAGTTACCATTGAGGATGTCCTCCAGTCTTGGTAGTTCTGTTATTCTACAACAATTTTAAAAATCCTCTTAAAGACCTAATTTCTACCCGGATTCATTAACATTTAATTTGAGCTGCCACTTCCGCTGCGAAATCGTCTTGTCTCTTTTGTAGGCCTTCTCCCATTTCATAGCGGGTAAAGCGACGAACATCGATCTTTTCGCCAATTTTAGCCACCACTTCATTCACAACCTGCTGCACGTTTTTATCGGGATCTTTAATAAAGGGTTGTTCCAACAGGCATACTTCTTTGTAATATTTTTCAATGCGGCCTTCAACCATCTTTTCCACAATTTTTTCCGGCTTGCCTTCATTCAAGGCCTGAGCACGCAAAATTTCGCGTTCCTTTTCAATGGCTTCGCTGGCAACTTCTTCCCGGCGAACATATTCCGGCTTGGCCGCAGCGATTTGCATGGCAATATCCCTGGCTAGGCCGCGAAAATCTTCATTTTTTGCCACAAAATCCGTCTCACAGTTGATCTCCACCAGCACACCGATGCGTCCCCCGCCGTGGATATAGGCTTCTACAATCCCTTCCGCCGCAATTCGGCCGGACTTTTTAGCCGCAGCAGACAGCCCCTTTTCACGCAGGAATTCAATGGCTTTTTCAATGTCTCCATTGGTTTCACCCAAAGCCTTTTTACAGTCCATCATACCGGCACCGGTACGCTCTCTCAACTCTTTAACCATACTTGCAGAAATCTCTGCCATGATAATCAATATCCCCCTTTTCCTCATAATCCTGACAATCTCGTGCTATTATATCCAATTGCCTCCGTTAACAAACATAAAAAAAGGTAGGGGCCTCCCAATCGTGCTAGACGCCCTCTACCTACCATTTCTATTCTGCGAGTTGTTCGCCCTGCTTTCCTTCCAAAACAGCATCGGCCATTTTAGCGGTAAGCAGTTTTACTGCCCGAATAGCGTCATCGTTACCGGGAATCACGTAATCAATCTCGTCAGGATCGCAGTTGGTATCCACAATGGCCACAATGGGAACACCCAGTTTGCGGGCCTCTGCCACCGCGATGCGTTCCTTCCGGGGATCAATCACAAACAGGGCCCCGGGGAGACGGCGCATATTTTTTATTCCACCCAGGAATTTATCCAGTTTCTCTTTTTCATGCAGAAGCTGGGCAACTTCCTTTTTAGGAAGAACATTAAAGGTACCGTCCTCTTCCATGCGCTCCAGTTCATGCAAACGGTCAATGCGGTTACGGATGGTTTGGAAGTTGGTTAACATTCCACCCAACCAGCGCTGGTTCACAAAAAACATACCGCAACGCTCGGCTTCTTCCTTCACAGCTTCCTGGGCCTGCTTCTTGGTTCCGACAAAAAGAATGGTACCACCGTCGGCAGCCAGTTGCTTTACAAAGTCATAACATTCTTCGACCTTTTTAACGGTTTTCTGTAGATCAATAATGTAAATACCGTTACGGTCTGTAAAAATATAAGGAGCCATTTTTGGATTCCAGCGACGGGTTTGGTGCCCAAAGTGAACGCCGGCTTCCAATAATTGCTTCATGGAGATAACTGCCATAGCTAGTTACACCTCCTCTCCGCTTTGTTTTTAGTCCTCCGCTGTCCTCATTCCCGGCAAGACCTTATAGAAGGCAACCTTGCACAAATCCGACAGCGTGTGTAATTAACACCAAGGCATATTTTAGCACATTCCCTCCCGGGGCGCAAGTCCTAACCAAAGAAGGGATTTCTATACAAATTAATAAAATATTTTTCCTATAAAATGCAGGGTCGAAAGTAAAGAAGTCCCCGGCCTTAAGGCCGTGGACTTTCCAATGCGTTGTTAATTATGTTTCAGTCTTTGCAGTTCCTCCAGCAGGCGATCATTTAACACACGGATGTAGGTTCCCTTCATGCCCAAGGATTTAGACTCAATAACACCGGCGCTTTCAAATTTGCGCAGGGCGTTCACGATCACGGAACGGGTAATGCCCACACGATCGGCGATCTTGCTGGCCACTAAAACGCCCTCATCCCCTTCCAACTGCTCAAAAATATGCTGAACAGCATCCAGTTCGGAATAAGAAAGGGTTCCCAGGGCAATCTGGACGGCAGCCTTTTTACGGGCTTCTTCCTCCATGCGCCCGGCCCGGGAGCGGAGAATTTCCATAGCCACCACTGTGGCACCATATTCGGCCAAAACCAGGTCTTCATCAGTAAAATCCTGGTTAAATTTAGCCAAAACCAAGGTGCCCAGACGCGAACCTGCACCCACGATGGGAACCACCGTGGTTACCTTGTTGGTTCCTTTGCATTCTTCTTCATTAAAGAAAACACAAGCATTCACTGTTTGGCAAAAATTAGCATGGGTTTCATTGATATCCAGCAGGCTATCATTATATTCCTCTGGGAAACGTTTTGAACCCTCGACGATGTCCTTCATGATATCGCAGGCAAACTGGGGCATGAACCGGTAACCCAGAGCCCGGCCCCGGCGGTCAATAATATAGCAGTTGGCAACAATATTCTGGGACAATACTTCGGCGATTTCACCAAAATCCACCGGGTAACCTGCCGATTTTTGCAACAGTTTATTAATGGATCTGGTTCTATCAAGTAAATTCGACACTTTGTCACTCTCCTTAATTTTATAAGATATAACGACTGAGGTCTCGATTTGCTACAACATTCTTTAATTTGTCACGAACATAATCACTATCAATTGTGAGTGACTGTTCTTTTAATTCCGGGGCTTCAAAGGAGATGTCCTCCAAGAGTTTTTCCAGTATGGTATGAAGCCTTCTGGCGCCAATGTTTTCATTTTGTTCATTAACAGTATAAGCGATCTCTGCAATTTCCACAAGTGAATTTTTTGAAAATTCAATTATAACCCCTTCGGTCTTTAACAACTCTGTGTATTGTTTTATTAAAGAATTTTGGGGTTCTACCAGAATCTGTTGAAAATCCTCCCGGCTGAGACTTTCCAATTCCACCCGGATGGGAAAGCGCCCCTGCAGTTCCGGAATTAAATCCGAAGGCTTTGTAATATGAAAGGCGCCGGCTGCAATAAAAAGGATATGATCGGTTTTCACCGGACCATACTTGGTCATAATGGTGGAACCTTCCACGATGGGCAGAATATCCCGCTGTACGCCTCCCCGGGAGACATCCGCTCCGCCGGAACTTCCCTCCTGGACGGCAATTTTATCAATTTCGTCTAAAAAGATAATCCCGTGATTTTCAGCCCGTTTTACCGCCTCGGAGGTCAGCTCATCCATATCAATTAATTTTTGCGCTTCCTGATTGATCAGAATCTTGCGGGCCTCACTGACGCTTACTTTTCGTTTTCGTTTTTTCTTGGGAAAGATGCTGCCGAGGACATCCTGCATCTGTAAGCCCATTTCTTCCGCCCCGGTATTGTTAAATACCTCCAGCATGGGCATACTGCTGTCCTCCACCTCAATTTCCAGCACCTCGTCCTCCAGTTTTCCCTGCGCCAGCTTCTCCCGCAGGGTCTCCCGCTCAAATTTAATCCGGCTGTTTTGCTGATCCAGGTTCTGATTATCCGGCTGATTTTCCTGGACACCGCCAAACAGCATTTCCAGCGGATTACGGCTTTGAGTCGACCGGTTTGGAAGAGGTGCCAGCATTTCCACAATACGCTCATTGGCCATCTTCCGGGCCCTTTCTTCCACTTTTTCCATTTTTTCCTGCTTAAGCATGCGAATGGCAGTTTCTACAAGGTCCCGGACCATGGACTCAACGTCCCGTCCCACATAACCTACTTCGGTAAATTTCGTGGCCTCCACTTTGACAAAGGGTGCTTTGACCAATTTGGCCAGACGCCGGGCTATTTCCGTTTTCCCAACACCGGTGGGTCCAATCATTAAAATATTTTTGGGAACCACTTCATCCATTAATTCTTCCGGCAGTTTACTTCTGCGGTAACGATTCCTTAAAGCAACCGCCACCGCTTTCTTGGCCTGCTTTTGACCCACAATATACTTATCCAGCTCTACCACGATCTCCCGGGGCGTAAGGGCTTCCAAACAACTCACTCCTTCCGAATTCGGTTTACGAATTCAAAACGGTTAACCTCTATATTTCTTCAACAACAATGTTGTGATTGGTGTAAACACAGATATCCGCAGCAATGGTTAAGGCTTCTCTGACAACTTCACCGGGCGACATCTGGGTGTGTTTTACCAGAGCTCTGGCCGCGGCCAGAGCGTAAGGACCGCCTGAACCAATGGCCGTTACCCCCTCATCCGGCTCAATCA
This sequence comes from Desulforamulus ruminis DSM 2154, assembly GCF_000215085.1. Lineage (NCBI taxonomy): Bacteria > Bacillati > Bacillota > Clostridia > Eubacteriales > Peptococcaceae > Desulforamulus > Desulforamulus ruminis. The sequence goes on along the minus strand of NC_015589.1, from coordinate 1,884,404 downwards.
CTTCACCGTTTCCCGATAAAACCAGCAGATGTTCTGAGTCTGCCACAATTAACATGGCTTCCAAGGCCCTTAGATATTTATCGGTACGCCAAATCTTAGCCAGTTCAACCGTCGCTCTCATTAAGTTGCCGTGATATTCTTCCAGTTTTCCTTCAAACTTCTCAAATAAAGTAAAGGCATCCGCCACCGATCCGGCAAATCCTGCAATCACTTTATCCTGATGCAGACGCCTGACCTTTCGGGCTGAATGTTTCATAATGGTGTTTTGGCCAAAGGTCACCTGTCCGTCTCCGGCTAAAGCAACCTGGTTTCCTCTTTTAACAGCAACAATGGTGGTTGCGTGAAACATACAAATCCCTTCCTCTTTTTATATCGCTCAGGCCCTGGGATGAGCCAAGCGGTATATTTTCTTAAGCTTCTGCCTGGTAACATGGGTGTAAATCTGGGTTGTTGACAGGGATACATGCCCCAATAGTTCCTGCACACTTCGTAAATCCGCCCCGTTATCCAGCAGGTGGGTAGCAAAGGAATGGCGGATGACATGGGGACCGATCTCTTTTTTAAAATGAACCTGCCGACAGTATTTTACCAGTATTTTACGAACAGCCCGGTCACTGATTCTGTTTCCTTTATAATTCACAAAAACCGCTGAACAATTCATGGCAGCCAATTTCGGTCGGCTGGTATGCAAATATTTTTCTATGGCTTGAACGGCCCGGTCATGAAGAGGCACCATTCTTTCCTTGGATCCTTTGCCGCTGACCAGGACATAACCCCGGTGGAGGTCCAATTGGGCCAAATCCATTGATACCAGCTCAGAAACCCGGATTCCTGTGGCATAAAGCAGTTCCAGCAGGGCCCTGTCCCGGATTCCCAGGAGCGAGCTGTCCGGTGATTCAATCAATACCCGGGCCTCTTCCTGATAAAGGAATTGGGGCAGTCTTTTCTCCTGCTTGGGATTGGTCATCCGGACCATGGGATTGCCCTTAACCCGGTTTTCCCGAAACAAGAACCGGAAAAAAGAGCGCCAGGCAGCCAACTTTCTGGCAATGGTGGCCCGGCTCAGTCCTTTTTTCTGTAGGTGGGACAAAAACCCCCGCATCAAACGGGTATTGATTTCTTTCGGTTCCAGGGATTCGTCGGAACAGTTCAAAGCCTTGGCGAAGAAATCAATTCCTTCAAACAGGTCTTTTTGATAAGCTTCTACGGTTAAATTGGAAAAATTCTTTTGTACTTTTAAAAAATGAATAAAATCATCCACTAAAACATACATGCAGCGAACACATCCAATGTCGAAATATGACATTAAACAAAATATAGCATACTAAAGATTGAAATTGCAACTACCTTTTGACAATTTCAATTTTCTCTTTATTTACCCAGTCTGCCAGCTTTTGCAAAGCACGCTGGGCATGGGCTTTTCCTCTTTCTCTTTTGCCTTTAATTTTGACCGGCAGTTCCGGAAACAATCCGAAGGTTACATTCATGGGTTGAAAATTTCCCGTGGGTGTGGAAGTAATATAATGAAGCAGGGAACCATGGGCTGTTTCCCTTGGCCATTCCAGCAATTCTTCTCCCTTTAACAGTCTGGCGGCATTGATTCCGGCCACCAGACCGGAGGCCGCAGACTCTACATATCCTTCCACCCCGGTCATCTGTCCGGCAAAAAACAGATTTTCCTGTTGCTTAAACTGCAGCGTTGGTTTTAATAAAACCGGAGAATTAATATAGGTATTCCGGTGCATCACGCCAAAACGCACAAATTCCGCCTCTTCCAGCCCGGGAATCAGGCTGAATACCCTTTTTTGTTCCCCCCATTTAAGGTTTGTCTGAAATCCTACCAGATTATAAAGGGTCCCTTCCGCATTATCCTGGCGCAACTGCACAACCCCATGGGGGCGTTTTCCAGTACGGGGATCCGTCAGTCCAACCGGTTTTAAAGGACCGTAAAGCAGGGTCTCCTTTCCCCGGGAAGCAAGGACCTCTACCGGCATGCAGCCCTCGAAATGAATTTGTTTTTCAAATTCTTTTTGCGGAGCCCTTTCGGCCTGAATCAGGGCATCATAAAAAACATCGTATTCTTCACGGTTCATGGGGCAATTTAGATAGGCCTCCTCCCCTTTGCCGTAGCGGGAGGCCCTGAAAACCTTGGTCATGTCCAAGGATTCCAGCGCCACAATGGGCGCGGCGGCGTCATAAAAATAAAGATGACGATCTCCCGTCAATCGGGCGATTTCTTCAGAGAGCGCCGGGGAAGTAAGGGGGCCGGTGGCAATGATGACCATTCCCCGCTCCGGTATTTTCGTTATTTCCTCACGGTAAATATGGACCAAAGGATGCTGCTCCAAAGCCTCTGTGACAGCAGCGGAAAAACCTAAGCGGTCCACCGCCAGGGCTCCTCCGGCAGGCACTTGGTGGGCGTCTGCCCTGGACATAATTAAAGAGCCCAGTTGCCGCATTTCTTCCTTCAGTAATCCTACGGCGTTTTCAACTGCTGCGGCTCTTAGGGAATTACTGCACACCAACTCGGAAAAAAGAGGGGTATGATGGGCAGGCGTAAAGGTGTGGGGTCTCATTTCATAAAGGTCCACCCTGATCCCCCTCCGGGCCAGTTGCCAGGCAGCTTCCGAACCTGCCAATCCCGCTCCGATCACGGTAACCTTGTCTTCTGTCATCCGTTCCATGCCTCCTGTACGCGAATAGAACTTACCTTATTATGCAGCCATGCCGCCCCTGTCCCTTTAACCGGGCGGCATGGTTTTTTTATATTAACCGGATGGATTTGCTTTTTTGCGGTTTCGCTGGGGCGTCTTTTTCCCGGCCTTGGCAGCAGTCTTGCCGGAAACTGCCCCAGCTTCTTTCTTGGTCTGCTCTGAGGCTTTATATTCTTTGCCGGGACATTTTTCATTGATGCACTCTGTGCGCTTTTCCTTGCCGCGGCTGTTTTTCTCCACCATCATTCCGCCGCACTGGGGACATTTTTCCTGAGTGGGCACATCCCAGGTAACAAAATCACACTCCGGATAGCGGCTGCAGCCATAGAACTTGCGGCCTTTTTTACTGCGGCGCAGTACCATTTCACCGGAACATTTGGGACATCCCACCCCGGTGGGTTCCAGCAGGGGTTTGGTATTGCGACAATCCGGAAAGCCCGGGCAAGCAAGAAATTTGCCATAGCGCCCCAGCTTAATCACCATGTTGCGACCGCATAACTCACATTTTTCATCGGTAACTTCATCGGCTACTTGTACCTTGCCAATCTTTTCATCGGCATTTTCCAAGGTTTCTTGAAAGGGTTGGTAAAAATCCTTTAAAATCCCCACCCATCGCTCGTCGCCTTCCGCCACCTTATCCAGCTTTTCTTCCATTTCCGCGGTAAATTCGATATTGATAATGTCCGGAAAATAATTCTTTAACAAATCAATCACCACGATGCCAAGCTCCGTGGGATAAAATTGTTTATTTTCCCGGACCACATAACCCCGTTTCTGAATGGTGTCAACAATGGGAGCATAAGTACTGGGACGTCCAATGCCCTTTTCCTCCAGAATTTTTACCAGGGTTGCATCGGTATAGCGCGGAGGCGGTTGAGTAAAATGCTGTTTGGGTGTCAGGTTTTTAGCCTCTACCTTATCTCCTTCCGACAGTTCCGGCAAGAGTCTTTCCTCTTCTTTGCTGCCGTCATCGTTCCCCTCAATATACACCTGCATAAAACCGGGGAATTTAATCACCGAGCCCGTAGCCCGGAACACATAATCACCAGCGGCAATATCCAGGCTGGTGGTGTCCATCACCGCCGATGCCATCTGACTGGCCAGAAATCTGGACCAGATCAATTTATATAATTTATACTGGTCATTGGTTAAGTATTGCTTTATATTTTCCGGATCTCTTTCAATGGAAGTTGGACGAATGGCCTCGTGGGCATCTTGAACCTTGCCCTTGGCCACCGTTTGCCTGGGCTGTTTGGGAACATAAGCCGGGCCAAAGCGATCCAAAATAAATTTCTTGGCTTCTTCCGACGCTGTTTCGGAAACCCGGGTGGAATCCGTACGGATATAGGTTACCAAACCCGCCGGTCCTTCTTTGCCTAAATCCAAACCTTCGTAAAGCTGCTGAGCAACCACCATGGTCTTACGGGAGGTAAAGTTTAGTTTTCTGGAAGCTTCCTGCTGCAAGGAACTGGTGGTAAAGGGCGCTGCCGGATTTCTCTGTTTTTCCTTTTTGCTGACCGTGGCTACCTGATAGGAAGCACCCTTTAAATCCCCCAGAATTTTATCCATCATTTCCTGGTTGGGAATTTCTATCTTTTTGTTTTTATATTTGTGTAGCTTCGCTTCAAAGGGAGACTTCCCTGACTTTACAAATTTGCCCATCAGGGTCCAGTATTCTTCCGGTATAAAAGCCTGTATTTCGTCTTCCCGGTCGCAGATCAAGCGCACGGCCACCGACTGCACCCTGCCGGCGGACAGTCCTTTTTTTACTTTCCGCCAGAGCAGAGGACTTAAATTGTAACCCACCAGGCGGTCTAAAATTCTTCGGGCCTGTTGAGCATTCACCCGATCCTGATCGATGGGCCGGGGATTTTTCACTGCCTGCTGAATGGCATTTTTAGTAATTTCGTTAAATTCAATGCGGCAGGGACTTTGCTCATCAATATCCAAAAGTTTGGTTAAATGCCAGGCAATGGCTTCTCCTTCACGATCCGGGTCAGAAGCCAGTAAAATTCGATCGGATTTTTTCACTGCCGAACGCAGTTCTTTGATAATATCTCCCTTTCCCCGGATAGTAATATATTTGGGTGAGAATTCCTGGTCTATATCGACACCAAATTGGCTTTTCGGCAAATCCCGCACATGCCCCATAGAAGCTTTAACTGTAAAATTTCTTCCTAAATATTTACCAATGCTTTTCGCCTTGGCGGGAGATTCAACAATAACTAATGTTTTACTCAATTGGTACACCTCATTTTATGAAACCTTTGTTATGAATAGCATAACCTTTCTTATTACGACTAGACTCGGTTAATAACGTTAGTATTGCCTTCCGATATCTTTTTAAAAATGTATCCCAAAAGACTTTATTTTAGAACATCGGCAAACCGGGTTGCCCGGCCCGGACGTACATTTTACCCTGTACAATCCGGATAAGCCCTTTTACCTCCAGCAAGGTTAGAGCTGCGGCAGCCTCTTGAGGTTTTAAATGGCTTTCTGCAACAATTTCTTCCAGGGATTGCGGCAGATAGGAAAGACAAGTATACACCTTTTTCTCCTCAGGAGCCAAAGGAGGATCTTGCGGTTGGGGATGAATGAAAAGCTCCCCTAATCCCAAAGGCTCTAAAACATCCAGCGGACCGGCAACCAAGCGGGCACCTTCCTTAATTAATGTATTGGTGCCGGAACTTTGCAAACTGGTAATATTCCCGGGTATGGCCAAAACCTCTCTTCCCTGTTCCAAGGCCAGGTCTGCGGTAATCAACGCGCCGCTTTTTTCCGCCGCCTCAACCACCAGCACCGCGGCACTTAAGCCGCTGATAATCCGGTTGCGGCTGGGAAAATGCCACCCCACCGGAGGGCTTCCCGGTGGAAACTCGGTGACCACCGCACCCTGATCAATGATTTGCTTCATTAAACAGCCATTTTCCCTGGGATATACAATATCCGGACCGCAACCCAATACGGCTACCGTATCTCCCTTCACTTTAAGAGCTCCCCGGTGAGCGGCACTGTCAATTCCTCTGGCCATGCCGCTGACAATGACCAAACCGGCCATGGCCAGTTCTCCGGCCATGGCTTCGGAAGCAGCCAGACCATAGGGCGTTGGCCGCCGGGAACCCACCACGGCAACGGCTGCCTTTTCCCGGGGAAGCCGGCCCCGGACAAACAGGGCCGGCGGTGGATCATAAATGGCTTTTAGCAACGGGGGATAACTTTCATCCACCATGGTTACGATGCTGCAGCCAATATTTTCACAATGCTGTATGATATGCTCATAATTTATATTTTCTCTTTGTCTGATCAGCCTTTGGGCTCCTTGGGAGCCCAAAAAGGATATTTGGGATAAATCTTTTTCGGAAGCTTCCCAGGCTTGCCGGGGAGAGCCAAAAAAGTCGATGATTTCCCAAATTCGCCGGCCATAGCCCGGCAGTAATAATTGCCAGCAAATATAGAATTGGCGATTGTTCAAAAAATCACCCCGATGGAAACATTCCTTCCACTTTCGGGATGTCATTTGGTTTTTCCTTCCAACCGATAAAAAAAACCTTAAAATGAGACCATTGGCCTTATAGAATCCAAGGTTTGCCTCTGCAAATTCATGGCAGCAGCAATGTCGCCAAAGATTTTTATACGGTGAAAAATGGAGTCCATGGTAAATTGGGCGGGATGAATTGAAAATTTTTCAATTTCCTCCCATAACAACGGTGTGGAAACCGGTGCGCCCGGCAGCGGCCGCAGACTGTAGGTCCAGGCCATGGTTTTGCCCCGGGTATTTTGTAAATAATCCACATAAACCTTATCCGGTCTCCTTTTGGTCAGTACCCTCTCAATGGTGGCCTTTTCAGGAAAGGCTCCGGTTACCAGCTTGGCGACCCAGCCCATGGCCTTGGTTGCCTCCCGGAAAGTATATCCTGGTTCTAAGGGAATAAAAACATGAATGCCGCTGGCGCCGGAGGTTTTGGGAAAACCTTTTAAACCGAGCTGATCCAGGGTTTTTTTAACCACCAGGGCCACTTCCATAACCCCCTGGAAAGAAACATCCTTGCCAGGGTCCAAATCAATGACAGCCACATCCGGATATTCAATGGCTCCTCTTTTGGACAGCCAGCCATGAATCTCAATGCACCCTTGGTTGATCAGCCAGATCAATGTCGGCAGGTCATTGCAAATAACGTATCGGACATCTTTCCCCGAATGGGAAATTTTTTCCTTGTGGATCCATTCGGGCGCATATTCCGGACATTCTTTTTGATAAAAATATTCCCCTTCGATGCCGTGGGGATATCTTTTCATCACCAGAGGACGATCCTTAATTAGGGGCAACAGGTATGGCGCAATGTCCGTATAATACTTTACCAGATGCGCTTTGGTCAACCCCTCGGGCCACAATTGTTTATCCAGATTGGTAAGCTTAAGCACTCTTCCGTTAATGGAAACCTCGGTGGAACCTTTTGCGGCCATTCCACTGCCTCCCTGTTTTTTTACTATAATCTTCCCCAGCAGGCAATAGAATAGCCCGGTTTATTCAAACCGGGCATGATTTATTGATATTTCTTCATTATTTTCCGCAATCAATCTTTTACCGCTGACTCATTCCGCCGGTTTGCAGCCGCTTTTCCAGATCTTGGTCCAGGATAAAAACTTCAATGTGTTCCCCGGTGCGAATGGAAATATCTCCGTGGCTGCTGTTAACTTTACAAAAGGTAATGCTCTTGATCAGGGATTCAATTTGATTAATATACGTATCCCGCAGTTCCAAGCGCAACTGCTTTACCAGGGATCTGCCCTTGGGGGTTCCACAAACATGTTTCTCTTCCTTGGTCAAAACCCCGGAAGACCGGATGATGACCATATCCCGACAAATCATGACTCTGGTGCATTCGGGCCCCCGGCCAACCAGATTTTTTTGAAACTTTATAAATTCATCGCAAATCTTTTTCTCCATAACGGACTGCATCTTCAAACAGCCCCCTTTACACTTTTTGTGACAAACCAAAGCCGTATCTGTTGACAAATCTCTCTGTCATTGTGGTACTAATGTAATAAAACAAAAAATTAATGTACAGGGTCATTTTAAGTTGATTTAGTGATTTTTTGCACTTATTCTTTCATAATGGTTTTACTGCTCTCGTTTCCACCGTTTTGATATTCTTTTTACTGCAGCCAAAAATAAAAATAATAGAACACGGATTATACGGATTTCACGGATTCACGCGGATCTTTTAATCTTTATTTCAAATCCGCGCAAATCCGTATAATCCGTTAAATTCGTGTTCCATTGATTGTTTGTGTTATCTGCCTGTTCTTGGGCGCTATTAAAAAGAGCTTTGCACACTCTCTTTACGTAAATCTTATATTGCTGTGGGAGCCAGCCTGCGGCCCAGAATAAATAAGCTTTCCTCATTACGGCCCAGGTCTTTTTCCGGACTTTCCTCAATACAGCGGAATCTTTCACACCGGGTAGGGATAACCGAGATATCGGTAACAATCATATAATCAATTTCCCTGGGGGCTAACTCTTTAACATAACTTTCCGCTTTTTCAATGGCTGTTTTTATAATTTCATTAAGATGATGGCGAATATCACACTGTTCTTTATACACGCATTTTCCACACTTCGCTCCTCCGACCATTCCTTTTCCCCCTCTCAAAATTACCAAATAAATAACATCATCATTCACTTAAGCTACCTTTGATTCAGACCAATTCCGGTTGTACTTATACTACCTTAAAGAATATAAATTTAGTAAAACAAAAAAACCAGCATTAGGAAACGGATGAAACATCCGTAAAAAATGCTGGCCTACCCAATGCCAAGCCATCGCTTCGCACCCTGTCCGCCATAACAGAAATAATTCACAAGTCTTTAAAAAGAAGGTACTTTTATTTTTTCTTAAGATAACTTTTAATAAATATTTTGTACAACGCCATAAGAAGCAATTTTTGGGACTTATCTCTATTTTTCTTTCAGTCACATGCTTTATCTGCCAATTATACACTACTCTAAAAAATCTTTTTATCCCTTTGCCTGAGAAAATTTTGGCTGTTCCCCTGGCGAAATTTCATCCCTACAGCTTATATTTTTGAATAATCGTATAAAAAAGCAGCCCCCATGGAGCTGCTTTATAAAATACTTTTTCATTTTTTTAATAAAACCTGTAAAAAAAAATCTGAACTTGACTTAATTAGTACGTTCTATTATATTTAATTTTTATATCTGAACGGCTTTCTCCTGAACATTATAACTGATCTTTCTCACAAAAGAGCTGGCTTCATCCAGGGCTTTACCGGAGGATGCAAAGACCTCGTCGTCCTCCATGAAAATGTTTTCTTCACCAACATGATGAATAATATGCATCTTATCCAGCATTTTATGAAGCTTGGGGGTAACTCCTGAAAGGATGATTCTTCTCCCATCGCCCATGGCCCGGTTGATAAAGGATTCGATCACTTCCAGGGCGGTAATATCGATGATCGCCCCTCCTTTGAAGCGAATAAGATATACTTTGGAATCATTGTACGCCTCACTCAGCTTTTTCTCCAGGTCTGAGGCAGATCCAAAATAAAGATTTCCTTCCAACTGGATAATCGAGATGGATTGGGCTTCCGCTGTATTTTTCTCTCCATTAATTTCCCGCTCCACAAATCTTCCATCACTGGCTTGTATAGGAGCCAGGGTTCGAACACTGGCCACCCCGGAGTCCTTTAAGTATAACAGCAGGGAGAGGGCCACGCCGGCATAGATGGCGTACTCCAGTTCCGGGGCAAAGATGGTGGTAAGCATGGTGACCAATAAAACAACCGCGTCATTTCGGTTGGTCTTCAGCACCTTAACCATGGCCTTCTTATCAATCATGGAATAGGCAACCACCATGATCACGCCGGCCAGGCTGGCATTGGGAATATACTTGGCATAGGGCGCAAAGAAGAATAATACGATCAGGATAATGAATCCAACCAGGACTCCGGTCAGTCTGGTTCTGCCGCCGTTCTGAAAGGTAATGGCGGAGCGGGTAAAGGAACCGGAGCCCGCGATACAGCTAAAAAAGGAGCCGCCCATGTTGGCTATACCCTGACCAATAAACTCCTGATTGGGATTAATTTTTTGCTGGGTCTGGGAAGCAATGGCCTTGGATATGGAAACAGCCTCCACCAGACCGATAATGGCGATCACCAGCGCCCCGGCAGATAAGTCCGATACCGCCGAGAGGCTAAAGTTCGGCATGCTCAGGGGAGGGATGGCCTTGGGTATTTCACCTACAATTTTCACCCCATATTTTTCCAAATCAAGAGCTACCACTAAAATAACCGAAAAAACAACTCCCAACAAGGCCCCGGGAATATTTTTGCTAATCTTTTTGCATAAAATAATCACTGCGATGGTAAAGAGGCCTATACCAAAGGCGGTATAATTCATTTTGTCCAGACTCTGAAAACAAATGACCACTTTATCAATGCTGGAAAGGTGGCCGCCGGGAAGTTTAACGCCCAGCAAATTATTGAGCTGTCCCATGGCAATGATGATACCGGCTCCGGCTGTAAAACCCACAATCACTGCGTGAGATACATAATTCACAAGGGAACCCAGCCTAAATACGCCCATGGCAAATTGAATTGCCCCCACCATAAAGGTCAGTAAAAACAAATTGGCAAAGAAGTTGTCCTGACCCACAAAAGGAACCATGTAAGCGGCAATTAACAAACAGATGGCGTTGGTGGGACCGGTGGCAAGCTGGTTGGAACTGCCAAAGGAGGACGCCAGGATGGTCAGCACAATCCCCGAATACAACCCGTAAGCCGGGTGAACTCCTGCAATCATGGCGTAAGCCATGGTTTGCGGCAGGGCCACCACCGCAACGGTTAAAGCGGCGGTAAGATCAAACTTAAAGTCACTTTTGTTATAATGACGCAAGGTGTCCAAAATAGGTATAAATTTAAGGATATTCATAAATTTAGCCCCCAAACCGAATTTTTGTAACCCACAAGGTGCTGTAATCCTGTTGCTGTTTAGGAATGGATTGTGAAAGTTTGCATTTATATCTTTAAAAAAACAAGGCACTTTTTCTTTCGTTAATAGAATGACTAGCTGCTCATAGTCTCTCAAGAGTCAAGGGATTCTTCCGCCCTCAACTTATTCCCACGCTCCCTCCTCTTCCCCGTTTCAGATTAATAACTAAATAGCATTTTATCTTCCGGAGAATACAGACTTGTTTTGGCAATTTTCCTTTGCCGGTGGGCAAACAAAATGGCCTTGCAGTTTTCAATTAACCGGTGCTGCAACCAGCCGGGTTCCAATATTTCCACATCATGACCCCACTGCACCAGCAACCCGCTTAATTCCGCCGGACGTTTTGTTTTTAAGTTGATAATATAGCTTCCATCAGAATATCTTTGTTTGGAAACCATTTCGGGCATGAACGCCCTGGATACACTGGTTACAACTTTAGGTGATACCTTTAATTTCACATCCTCTACCAGTTCCTCGGCTGAATCCGAAAATACCATGGTCTGCCGACTCACATGGACGGCATCGTTAAGATCATAAAAAATGATGGGCTGTGTTAAAGGAAGAACAATCCCCAACTGGCTTAACCAGACTCGTAAAAGCCATTCTTTAATAAACACCTTGGCTGCCTGGAGTTCATTTTTATATTGATTTAATTCAACCAAAATCGACATTAAACCAAACTCCGGCCCGTTTTTAGCGTTTTCCGGTTCCCTTACGGTATAACCGCCGCGTTCCCCGGGAGGCAGGTTCGACGATCTCAATATTTCAAAACCCATGGCCTGTAATTCATTTAAATAGCGATAAATCTGCCGGGTGCTGACTCCGCATTTTTGTGCCAAATACTCCAGGGACGCCCCCCCTTGTTCGCTGCATCGACGCAGCTCTCTCAACACCACTTTTAAGTTCCGGGAATGATTATGTTTGATCTTCTTAAAATACTTTTTTTCCACAGTCACCACCCCACTGACATGTTTGTTTTATTGCCAAAAATGCTGAGCAACCCTAGCTTCACCGGTAGCAAAGGCCCCCTGGGAATGGATCAGCGCATGATATACCTGCAGACCCTGCTCCCAATTTGCTTCAGTAAACAAATCCATTACATCACGGGGATTATGAATGTTTATTATCCCTTGCTTGACCAAGGGCAGCAAAAAAGTACAGTAGATAACTAGCTCTTTATTCAAATGTGGATAAGTATCCGCCAATTCACTGGCTGTTTGTGCATTGCGCCAATATTCATTCATCTTTTCGGAATCCAGGGAAGCAGTAAAATAATGTTTCAGCATTTCAAAATTCAACAGGTCTCCCACCCCTTAAAAGGTGTTTTCCTCAAGCAATTGACTAACTTCCTTAAATATCTCTGCCGAGCGGATCATACCGACGACATTCCCTTTCTCCAAAACCGGTATTAAATCCAAGCCCGAATGGATTAAAAGATGAGCAGCATCCAAAACACTGTCTTCAGCATTTACAAATTCGCTCCCAATGGGTGCCATAACATCCTTAACCTTTTTGCCCGATTGACTGATACACAAAGAGATAAAAAGTTCATCCCGGTTTTTAGGCATTTCCTTGGATAACCGCAGCAAATGCATAACCTCTTTAAAGCCTAAAGTTCCCACAAGTTTTTTTTTACTGTTAAATACCAAAACAGATCGGTGTGCCTGGGATCCTTCCGCACAACCGGCATAGAATGTATTTTTAAGAACAAACACGGCATCCCGCAGGGTATTTTCTAAAAATACCGTGGCATAGTCCTGTATTGGGAGCATAATGTCCTTAACCTTCTTTTCCATACAACCCGGCATGCAGGACTCACCCTCCTGTATCCGCAGCAATACCTGTTTGATTTTGTACAAAAAGCGGTGTAAAATTTTGTTTGTAAATTTTTTTACAAACATTCCCGCCCTCTACTTTAAAGCTTTAAAAGTGATATGTTATAATTAAGGTAGTTTTGTCATGCATATTGTGAATTTTGTCTTTTCATTTTGTCATTACATTATGCAAGGCTCGTGCCAATAATAAATAGCTATAGAGCAAATATTTTTGTACGTTTTTAAACACCTTTTGCTTTGCTTAAGAGAAGCAATATTTTTTTATTACTCCTTGACCCTCCCTTTTTAACAGAAACAACCTTATCCAAAGGTTTTGTATGTTTTTGTACACTTGTAATTCTTTTTGCTTGTTAACAAGCATTTATCAGAAAGGGGGATCCCCTTTGCTAAAAATCTTACGAAATAGGTCCTTTGCTACCCAAATTACCATTACCATATCCGTCATTATGTTGATTCCCATCCTGGTCATGATCTACGACATTTTTTTCGTGGGCACCAAGGATGAAATGTTATTAAAGACCAAGGAAGAACGCCTGGGAACCATCGTCAAAGCCACGGTAAACGGTCTGCATGATTTTCTGAATGAGCATCCGCAAAAAGACACGCTCCTTACTTCCCCGGCGGGAGTGGCCATGCTCAGCAGCGCCTTTGAAATTACGGCTAAACCTTTGGCGGAGGCAAATCCTGGCGTTCGTCTGGGTCTCTATATTCCAAAAACCCATGATATTTTTGTTCATGGTTTTTTACACCGCTACCGTCCCTTTTCCCAGGAGGAAATTGAAGCCCGTGAAAGACGTATTTTTAACGAAGCTTCCTCCGGTTTAACGGCCGTATCCGCCACCAAAGAACCTTTATCCCGCATTACCGGTTCCTTGGGAGATCAAACCTTTGAATATCTCATCCCGGTTATGAACAATGATAAACTTATTGCTATCGCCTGGGCGGACGAACAAGTACACCCGGTCTTTGCCCAAAGCAGGCAATTCAGTTTAGTGGCCAGATACCTCACTTTGTTCGGGCTCATTTTTGGATTGCTGGCAGCCCTTTATGTGATCCATAATCTGGCTGCCGAGGTGAGTGTAATCAAAAAAGGGTTGCTGGGAATGGAAGAGGACATCTCTCAACGGCTGCCGTCCATGCCGGGAGAAATGGGGGAAGTGGTTCAGGCCATCAACAACATGGCGGATCATTTAAAGGAAAAGAAAAGACTGGAAGAAGAGCTGCTGCGTTCTGAACGTTTGGTGGCCTTAGGTCGTCTGGTAACCGGGATCGCCCATGAACTTCGCAATCCTTTAGGCATTGTCAAGGCCACCGTTCAGGTCATGGAGGGTGAATACAAGGCACTGCCGGGTATTCGGGAATACACCAGCGTGGTTTGCGATCAGATTGACCGGGGAAATAAAGTCATCCAGGAGTTACTGGATTTTGGACGTCCAAGTAAGCCGATCATCCATCCAACAGATCTCAACTCCTTGTTGGATTCGGTCCTTACTTTTATCTCCCCCATGCTCAGACAAAACAAAATTACGCTGGTCAAAGAGTTGTCTAGCGGACTGCCGCTGGCAGCCATTGATGCGGACCGGATCAAACAAGTTTTTGTAAATTTAATGTTAAATGCCATTCAGGCTATGCCCGAGGGAGGAAAATTAACCATAAAAACCTATGCTGAAAACGGTACGGTCCAGGTAGACTTTATGGATACCGGAAAGGGCATTGAGAGTAAGGATTTGCCGCGAATTTTCGATCCCTTTTATACCACCAAGGACGACGGATCCGGCCTGGGCTTGTCCATCAGCCATCAAATAATACACATGCACCAGGGCACCATTCGGGTTGTACAAACCTCTCCCAATGGAACCATCTTTAATGTAAGCCTGCCGAAATGCACCCCAGGGGAAGGAAGTGTTTTGTATGAGCAATAAGATTTTAATTATTGATGATGAGGAGCATATGTGCTGGGCACTGGAAAAAGGCCTGCGTCAGGAAGGTTATCAAGTGCTGACAGCCACCCGGTCCAAGGAGGGGCTAGAAGTCATCCGCAATGAAGTTCCCTCTCTGGTAATCCTGGATTTAAAAATGCCGGAAATGGACGGTCTGGAGGTTTTAACCGCAGCCAAGGACCTCTATCCCAAGCTTCCGGTCATTATGATTACAGCCCACGGCACCATCGACACCGCCATTGAAGCCATGAAGCACGGGGCCACCGATTACATCACCAAGCCTTTCGACCTGGACGAGCTGAAAATGGTGGTGAAGCAGGCCTTAATGGTGAGCCATCTGCAAAGCGAAGTGACTTTTCTGCGTTTAGAACTGAATAAAAAATACGGCCAGATTGTCGGCAACAGCCAAGCCATTCAAGACGTATGCGCCTTGATTGAAAAGGTCGCGGACAGCAGCGCCACGGTCTTGATAACCGGCGAAAGCGGCACCGGCAAAGAAGTTACCGCTTTGTCCATTCACCAGTCCGGTTCCCGGCGGGATAAGCCTTTTGTGCCCATTAATTGCGCCGCCCTGCCTGAATCATTACTGGAAAGTGAGTTGTTTGGCCATGAAAAAGGTGCTTTTACCGGGGCGGTGGCCCGCAAACTGGGTCGCTTTGAGTTAGCCAATGAAGGAACTCTTTTTCTGGACGAGGTGACCGAGATGCCCCTGTCCATGCAAGTGAAACTCTTACGGGTTTTACAGGAGAGGACCTTTGAAAGGGTGGGCGGCACCGGGAGCATTAAAGTGGATGTCCGGGTCATTGCCGCCACCAACCGCGACCCGGTGGATTGCATCAAAAGGGGAACCTTTCGGGAGGATTTATATTATCGTTTAAATGTCCTGCCCATTCACCTTCCCCCCTTAAGGGAAAGGGTTGAAGATATTCCTTTGCTGGTACTGCATTTTTTAAATAAATTTAATCCCAACCGGGAACCGCAAATTACTCCCGGCGCCATGGGTCTGCTGTGTGCTTATGAGTGGCCCGGAAATATCCGCGAATTGCAAAATGTAATTGAACGGGCGGTCATCCTTTCCCAGGGCAATGAAATTAAAGAACATCATCTTTCCAAGGAAATTCAAAAAAGCGATGACCCGAAAAAAGAGGCTTCTTCTAAAGGACTGATCTTGAATTTTCCTGATGAGGGCATTTCTTTTGAAGAAGTTGAAAAGGAACTGCTGTTAAAGGCCTTGGAAAAAAGCAATGGCAATCAAACCAAAGCTTCCAATTTGCTGGGCATCACCCGTTCCGCACTCCTTTATAGAGCCCAAAAATATAAAATTAAACTTTAAATAACAAAGCACATAATTTTAAGGATTATGTGCTTTTATAGGTGGCCGCATTCTTCCGCCTTTTTATCTTTGCGCAGCCCCTTGTAACTTGGGTGCCTCAACCGCCCCTCCGGGCTGATCTCACTAAAGGTAACCTCGCAAACTAATTCCGGACAAACCCAGACGGTTTTCCGAAAATCCTCATCCGGCAGGCTGGAAAAGGGGGGATGTCCTTCCAAAGGTTTTAACAAAGTAATGATTCTTTTCTCCTCTTCCCTACTAAAACCCGTCCCTACCTTCCCCATATATACCCAGCCTCCCTTCTCCGGGACGCCTAAAATCAGTGCTCCCAACAATCTCTGCCCTTCTCCCTTTTCCCAACCACAAATAACCAGATCGGCGGACTGAACCCAACGGATTTTTTTCCAGTAGCCGGATCTTTTACCCGGTAAGTAAGGGCTGTCCAGTCTTTTAGCTACCATTCCTTCCAAACCTGCGGCTTTAACCACCCTAAAGAACTCACAACCGGAACCCAGCACATACTGGGAGACAATTAAATCCGGTCCCTGTTCCGCCATTTCCTCCAGAAATTTTTTCCTCTGGAGAAGGGGAAGGTTCATTAAATTCCTCCCGTTGCTAAAAAGTACATCAAAGACCACAAAAGTAGCGGGATTTTGTTGGCAAAGCCTGCGTATCTTCAAAGGATCACTGAGCTTGCCCCTGGATTGTAGAGCGCTGAAGGAAGGTTTTCCGTCCTTTAATACCACAATTTCACCGTCTAAAATGAGGGGTTTCTGCTTTACCCTGAGATGCAGTCCCTGCAGGTCTGGAAAACTTTTGGTAAGATCCAGTTGATTGCGGGAATAAAGAAGGGTTTGTTGATTTAGATAGGCCAATGCCCTATAGCCGTCCCACTTAATTTCATACAAGTAATCGTCACTGTCAAAGGGAGCGGCCTTCACCGCCAGCATGGGCTTTAAATTGGGTAGTTCTTTTTCCTGCCGCATATAGACCTCCTCTAAATGCCGGCTGCCTTTTTCTTGGTCCTTTGGCCCTTTTTCTTTTGGCCGTCCCGTTCCTGTTTGGCTAGGTCTATGCTGGCTTTGAGAGCGGACATTAAATCAACTACTTTTTCCGATTCCTTGGCCGGCGGCAATTCAACGCCTTCTCCGGCTACCTTGGCCTGAATAACCTGCATCAATTGTTCACGATATTCATCGGTGTATTTCTCCGGGTGAAAGGGAGCCGCCAGATTATTGATCAAATCAATGGCCATTTTTAGCTCGTTGTCGTGAATACTGACCTGGTAGTGCAATTCCGGAATGGCGGTGGTTTTCCTCACTTCGTCCGGGTAAAACATAGTGCTCATGGTAATAACCCCTTCGGCCACCCGCAATGCTGCCAGGGACTCCTTATTACGAATCACTACTTTGGCCAAGGCCACCTTGCCGGTTTCCTCCATGGATTTTTTCAGCAGTTCGTAAACTCTCTGTCCTCCGTCTCCCGGCGCCAGATAGTATCCCTTATCAAAATAAAGGGGATCAATTTCCGTTAAATCCACGAAATCCACAATATTAATACTGCGGGTATTTTCTCCGGGCAGGTTCTCAAAATCTTCTTCCCGGATCACCACATATTGGCCCTTCTCATATTCATAGCCCTTTACTAGTTCCTCCATCTCCACTTCCGCATCGCAGTAGGGACAATAACGCCGGTATTGTACGGGAGTTTTGCATTTTTCATGCAGGTAATTAAATTTAACATTTTTCTTTTCAGTGGCAGCGTACATTTTTACGGGGACATATACCAGACCAAAGCTGACGGCCCCTTTCCAGAGGGATCTCATGGTTTTTCACTCCTGATTTTTTCCTGTAGTATACCCTTTAGGAAAAAATCAATGATACGGAATGGAAAATTGTCTTTTCTGCCACCTTTTGTTCACTGCAAACCCGGTCACTCCCGAATAAAAAAACAGGCCTATGCAAAAAGAACCCAGAAAGGTTCCTATTACGCAGACCCTTATTTGCAAAAAATAAAATAATAGAACACTGATTCACACGGATTTTTAATTCTTTATTTAAAATCCGTGTGAATCAGTATCATCCGTTCAATCCGTGCTCTATTCCTATTCAGTGGTGGTTATCTGCCTGTTCTTATTATATAAACTTCTTACTTGCTTTTTCTCCGTCATAGCTAAACAATACCGATTTGTTATCAATTTTTGTTTCCAGATGCACCGGTCGTTTCCACAACCGGTATACATGGACCAGGGTTTTTTCCAGATAGGGGATATTTAATTCCCGGTCTTCAAATAAATGCCTCAGGTACATTTCTCCCCTTTTGCCAAAGTCCCCGTCTTCCACAACAATGGTGGGAAATCCGACGTTGGTTAAGTTGTGAACCAGGTAATCCCTCACCTTTTCCCACTGTTTTTCAACAATTTTCCACTCGTGCCCAATTTTCCGGTATAAATAGAGATCCAGTTCTTCCACCAGTTCTTTGGTGAGATAATTGCGTAAAAAGGAAATATCGTTATCCATTTCCCTGACTTCGAATATTTTCTCTCTTCCTGCCCCTTCTCCTAATTCTTTATCCCATCGCTTTTCAATGTCTTCAAAGATTTTCAGACCCACATGGTAGGGATTGATGCTGTTGCGGGAGGGTATCACCACCCCGGCATGCATTTTCCCAAATTCAATGGTCTCTGCTTCCGTTAAATCCATTTCCCTCATAATGCGCAGGTGCCAGTAGGTAGCCCAGCCCTCATTCATAATTTTAGTCTGCATCTGGGGCCAAAAGTAAAACATTTCATCCCTCAGGGTTGAAAGGATATCCAACTGCCATTCTTCCATTTCCCGGGCGTTTTCCATAATAAATAATAAGATATCCTTTTCCGGCTGCTCCGGAAATTTCCCTTTTTCCCGGCTGCAGCCCCCCTTGCAGTCACAGCGGCTATGATCCAGTTCCCATAAATCATCATAGGGCGTGCCGGAGGTTCTCTTGCAGCATCCGTCCTTTTCTTTCTTTTCCCGGTTTTTTCCCCGGATCAGATTGTGCGGGTCGATATGCTCCTGGATGGCCATGACATCATCCACAAAGGCTTCCACCTTTTGTTGCCCATGCACCATTTCATAATTTCGGAACCGGTCCGCCGCCACCGCCATGGATTCAACCACATCCTTGGGGTTGGTAAAACTAAAATAAATATTGTTTTTAAAAAAATCACAATGTCCCAGTACGTGGGCAGCCACCATTTTATTTTGAATAATGGAATTGCCATCCAATAGGAAAGCGTAGCAGGGATTGGAATTGATCACCATCTCATAAATTCTGCTTAAATTATAGTCATATTGCGTTTTCATGCGGTGATAGGACTTGCCAAAGGACCAGTGTGTATAACGGGTCGGCATACCATAAGCCCCGAAGGTATAGATAATTTCACTTGGACAAATCTCAAAGCGCATGGGGTAAAAATCCAGTTTAAAATTCCCGGCGATTTCTATCATTTGTGGAATGGCGGTTTCCAGTTGTTTTAACTCCTCCAGAACCTGGTCGGCCATGGTTACCCTCCCCTTTGGTCCTGATTTTTAAAAAATGTCTTTAATGCCGGATAAACTCCTGATTTATCACGGATGCTTACACTGATAAAACGGGGATGATTAATTCGCTTGTATTGCGTATTCAGGGTACTGGTATAGTAATAAGGCCCTTCAATTTCCCCATAGCCGATCAGATTGCATTTCAACAGCAACTGATCAATATAACGAATGCATACTTCATTGTCACTGTTTAAATTATCGCCGTCCGAAAAATGAAAGGCATAGATATTGTAATCATCCGTTGAATATCGGGATTCAATAATCTCCAGGGCCAATTTATAAACGGAGGAGCACCGGGTGCCGCCGCTTTCCCCTTTGGTAAAAAATTCATCTTCCGTAACTTCCTTGGCTTCCGTATGATGGGCCAGAAAAACGATTTCCACATTTTCATACTTTGTCCGCAAAAATTTGACCATCCAGAAGAAAAAGCTTCTGGCAATATATTTTTCAAAGGGACCCATGGACCCGGAGGTATCCATCATGGCCAGCACCACCGCGCTGGATTCAAATTTGGGAATCACTTCCCAGGTCTTATAGCGTAAATCCTCCGGAGTAATCCCGTGTAATCCTGGATTTCCTTTGAGAGCATTTCTTTTCAGTACTTCAAGGATGGTCTTTTTCCGGTCAATGTTGCTCTGAATCCCGTATTTTCTCACATCTCTGAATTCCACCGATTCCGAGGCCAGCTTTTTATTCCTCTTTTCTTCCAGATTGGGCAAATCCAAATCCTCAAAAACAATTTGTGCTACTTCATCAATGGTTACCTCGGCCTCATAATAATCCGCCCCGGGTTCTTCCCCGGCTCCGGGTCCTTTCCCCGGCCCCTGTTGGGGATCCGTTCCGATAATGTCCCCTACTTTGGTTTTGCCGTTCCCCTGCCCCACATGCTTTTGCTTGCGGGTATCATATTGGAAGCGGAACTGTTCCAAAGAACGAATGGGTACTTTTACCGTCCTGCGTCCATCGGATAAAATAATTCCTTCCTCGGTAACAATATCGGCAAGATTTTTTTTGATGGCCTCCCGCACCTTTTCTTTATGCCGGTGTTGGTCCACTTCCCCTTTACGGTGAAGGGACCAGTCCTCCCGGGTAATAATATAGTTTTGTTCCACAGCCATCACTCCTAACGGCTCAACAAGCTTCCTACGTATTTCAACAATTCATTAGCACAAACCGGGCAATAACCGTGTTCAGCAATCAGCCGCGCGCTGACCTCATTAATTCGCTTCAGTTGTTCCCCGTCCGGAGTCTTGCTGGAGGTGGTGATTTTGACCACATCCTTCAGATCGGCAAAGAGTTTCTTTTCAATGGCTTCCCTCAGTCTTTCATGACTGTCATAATTAAATTTCCGATTTTTTCTGGCATAGATGGATAGGCGAATCAGTATTTCTTCCCGGAAAGTCTTTTTGGCATTTTCGGAAATACCGATTTGTTCCTCAATGGACCTCATTAACTTTTCATCGGGATCCATTTCTTCATCGGTAATGGGATCTTTTATTTTTACGCCATTGCAATAGGCCTCTACGTTATCCAGATAATTATTAAACAATACTTTGGCCGACTCCTCAAAGGAGTAGACGAAGGCTTTCTGGACTTCTTTCTTGGCCATTTCGTCGTATTCTTTTCTGGCAATGGAAATGTAATTTAACAGTCTTTCCTTTTCTTCCTGGGTAATGGAAGCATGCTGATCCAAACCGTCTTTAATAGCTCTTAAAACATCCAGAGGGTTAATGCACTGGGTGTTGGTGCGAATGAGGGCCGATGACAGGCGGTTGATCACATAACGGGGATCCACCCCGCTCATGCCTTCGTCAATGGCTTCATTTTGCAGCTCTTTAAGATCTTTTTGTTTAAAACCTTCTACATCTTCCCCATCGTAAAGTTTCATTTTTTTCACAATATCCATGCCCTGTTTTTTGGACTCCTTTAGCCTTGAGAGCACCGAGAAAATACTGGCCACTTTGAGAGCATGGGGAGCGATATGAATCTGACTTAAATCACTTTGCTTAATCAGCTTTTCGTAGATCTTAACTTCATCGCTCACCTTCAGGTTGTAGGGTATTTTCATTACAATAATGCGGGATTGCAGGGCTTCATTCTTTTTATTGCTGATAAATGCCCGGTATTCATTTTCATTGGTATGGGCCATGATCATCTCATCGGCATAGATGAGAGCAAATCTGCCGGCTTTAAAATTTCCCTCCTGGGAAAGGGACAATAGGTTCCAAAGAAATTTTTCATCGCATTTCAGCATTTCCTGGAATTCCATTAAGCCCCGGTTGGAGATATTTAGCTCTCCATCGAAGCGGTAAGCCCTGGGATCTGATTCCGAACCGTATTCCGCAATGGTTGAAAAATCAATGCTGCCGGTTAAGTCCGCAATATCCTGGGACTTCGGATCCGAAGGAGTGAAGGTTCCGATGCCCACGCGATTATCCTCCGAAAGAAAGACCCTTTCCACAGGAATCTTTTCGATGCATCCTCCAAATTCTGTCTCAAGGCGCATACGGCAAGAAGGACAAAGCTCCCCTTCAATATAAACATTGTATTCCTTTTCAAATTCCGGCCGCAGTTCCTTTGGTATCAGGTGCAGGGGTTCCTCATGCATGGGGCAGCCTTTAATCCCGTAAATGGCTCCCTTTTCTGTTCTGGAGTACTGTTCCAGACCTCGCTTGAGCATAGCTACTAAGGTGGATTTGCCCCCACTGACCGGTCCCATTAACAGCAGGATTCTTTTTCTAACATCCAGGCGCCTGGCGGCCGGGTGGAAATATTCTTCTACAAATTTTTCAAGTGTTTTATCAAGCCCGAATATTTCCTTGGAAAAAAATTTATAAACTTTGCCATTTTCCTTCTCTTCAACCCCGGCATCTTTAATCATGTTGTATATTCTTGCGTGGGCAAGCTGGGTAATATAAGGTTTCTCTTTAACTATGGCGAGATAATCCTGAAAAGTTCCTTCCCAGGACAAACTTTTTTCCAATGATCTGTATTCTTCCAGGCGTTTTAAAAAATCCACTTATTTGATCACTCCTTTATGGCAATTAATCAGGCGGGTAATTAACTAATTTATATGCCGCCGGGTACTCAAAAAGACGGTTTGTACTAAAAGTAACAGGGTCTCAGCTTGGAACAATACGGCGTTTTTTACCGTTTTTAGGTAGCCTGCATCATCCTATTCCTTATTCCAATAAAGCGTTACTCGATAAAAGAATATTTGGCGGGACAAGCCTCGGATGAAACAGCCCGTTAACGTAGATAAACCCCGGAAAACAAAAAAACCACCCAAGGGTGGTATTGATCTCACGGGGTTGTTCATCATAAAAATGTTTACAGAATTTTATCAGCACCCATCCTATTAATGGGTTACTTTCTCACATTCCGGTTCATCCAGTTTAGTAATAATTAAGTTTTTGCCTTCCAGCAGCAAATGATCATATTCTAAAGTGGGAACAAGGCGGTAAAAAACCTCTTCACCTTCGATCCAGGTGAGTAAATATTGCATAACGCCACCCCCGTATCCTGTATACAGTATTCCTTCTTGTGACTATTTTATCAAATTGCAAGGTGGCTGACAATGCTTATTTTTAAATTTTTTACCTGGAGTTAACCTTCCGCCCTTTACGGTACCTCATTTTAAAAGCCGCTTAGTAATCACCCCGGCAGCCATTTGCTCCAATTCATCATTCAGGGGTGTAAGCCGATTATCCAGTCCCCTGCGGGCCAAGGCCAGACCAATGAATAAGTCTGTCAATCTGCTGTTTTTAGGCAGCAGGGGTCCGTGCAAATAGGAGCAAAAGACATTTTTATATCTTGCTCCTTCGGTACCGTCCTGCCCGTTATTCCCATAACCGGAAAGTACTTTGCCCAAGGATTCAAGTTCATTGATAAAGGTTTGACCGGAATGATTTTCAAAACCAGCCACCTGAACCCTTTCGCCATGGATCATCATTTCAATAACCGCATTCCCGATCAGCCTTTTAGTTCCAGCCCGGGTATACAGGTTTAACAAGCCCAGACCGGGAATTTCCTGTCCTTCCTGGGTTAAATAGTATTGGCCAAGCATTTGGTAACCGCCACAAATGGCCAGCACCACCAAATCATTTTCAATGGCTGCCTGCAGCCCCTCTTTCCGAGTCATCAGGTCCTGGGCCATCAGGGTTTGTTCCCTATCGGAACCTCCCCCCAGGAACAGGAAGTCCACTTCTGAAAAATCTACCGGTTCCCCAATATTGATTTCCATTACTTCCACCGCAATTCCCCGCCAGCGGCAGCGCTGCACAAAGGCAATCACATTTCCCCTGTCACCGTATAAATTGAGCAGATCAGGATACAGATGACAAATTTTGAGCATGGGAATCCTCCTTTACTGCCAGTTCCAGTAATATCTTTTGGGCCGGCCAGAGAGCGGTATAAGTGGAAAATAAATAACTAAGCCCCCCGGATCCTTCCAGAGTTCTACGAATGGCCTCTTCCATGCTCTCCACAACGGTAATCTTCTCCAGTGCCACGCCGGCGTACTTTAGCCGCAGGGCCATCTCCGCACCCCGGAGGCCCGAGCAGACAAATTGGGCAATGCGGTCTTGATGCAGGGCCAGATGTTCAAAATCCACATCCCAGAGCCAGGAAATATCCCTGCCGTCCGCATCATTATCATTAACAGCCATAAATACGTTTTTGGAACCCTCCATGTCTAACAGGCTGGCGATGCCTTCATTGTATCCCGTGGGATTTTTAACCAAATTCAACAGTACCGGCTTTCCTTTATAAGTGAAGGTCTCCATTCTGCCGATGGCGGGAGTATAGTGCAGCAGTCCCTGGAGGATGGACTGGGGCGGCAAATTCTTCAAATATCCCACTGAAAAAGCTGCCAGCGCATTATATAGGTTATAAAAACCCGGCGTATTGACCGACAGAGTTATTTCGCCTCCGGGATATTTCACCCGGCAGCGGCTGATGTTTTGAGAGGTTTGAACTTCCAGAATTTCAATCCCCGGAACAGGTCGTTGAAAATTACAGCTCTGGCATTGATAAGCGCCCAATTGACTGTATTGATAATAGGTATACCGCAGTTCCTGCCCGCAATGGGGGCAAAACCGCGACTCTCTTGTTTGTTTGGCTCCGGTCTCAGGCCGTTGATTAGCAGCGATACCGAAAAAGACCGCCCCATGCCCAGTGGCGGCCTGAAGCTGGGCTGCCAGAGGATCATCGGCATTCAGCACCAGTTGTACCGACTGTATTTTTTTCAAGGCATCTCTTACCAGGCCGACGGTTTTATCCAGTTCACCATAACGGTCCAATTGATCCCTGAAAAAATTATTCACAACCACCGTCTCCGGACGCACTTCCTGTACCACCAGGGGAAAGGAGGCTTCATCCACCTCCAATAGGGCATAATCACAATCAATGCGGCCAAATCCATTGGCCTGGCGGATAAAGGCGGCCGTTACACCGGTAATTAAATTGGCGCCCTCCTGATTTATGACCACTTTATAGCCTGCGGTCCGGAAGATGCCGGCGATCATATTGTTGGTTGTCGTTTTACCATTGGTCCCGGTTACCATAATTACGCCCTTGCGGGCTTGTCCGGCCAGATCCTTCAGGGTGTTCTTATAGATTTTTCTGGCCACCACACCGGGTAGAGAAGAACCCTTCCAACCCAGTTGACGGCTAACAAAAGCTGCAAGTTTGGCAGCAAAAATGGCCATCATTAAGCGAATTTTCTTCATAGCAACCACCGCATTTCAAAATTATATCTTCAGTGTTCCCTTCCGGGTAGACCGGCAAACTTTACCAACCAAGATTTATGTCCAAGGACTCATTTATTTTCCCGGCTCGGATTTCCTTTTCCTACCTGGAGATTATATCTCCAGAATCACGCATCCGTCAATAAATAGAATATAAGATTAAGCCCGGCTGTAAATTATGGTAAAATGTTTTAGAAAAGAGGTGGTAAAATGTCTGTGCCCGGCATTATTCTGGCAAGCATCTTTTTCATCGCAGGGATGGCCGGAACCATTCTTCCCGTTCTTCCCGGAGCCCCTCTGCTGGTAATCGGCATGTTGATCTATGGCTTCTTTGATCACTTCGTCCATTTAACCTGGCAGTTTTTTCTGGGTCAAACCATTCTGATGCTTTTTGTCTTTGGTGTGGATTATCTGGCGGGTGTATTGGGGGTTGTAAAAACAGGCGGGTCAAAGTATGCTGTCTGGGGTTCTTTGATCGGCACACTGATCGGGTTACTGGCTTTAGGACCCCCGGGGATTATTTTAGGTCCTTTCCTGGGAGCCGTAGGAGGAGAATTAATGGCCCGGAAACCCTTGGACCAGGCGGTGAAGGCCGGCCTTGGCACTTTGCTGGGATTCCTGGGGGGAGCCGTCCTTAAACTGATCCTGCAGTCCCTGATGATCCTGTGGTTTTTCAATGTCATATTATAAATTCCAGCCCCTTAGATACTAAAATAAAAAACAGAACACGGATTTTGCGGATTTCCACGGGTTCTCACGGATTTTTAAATTATTATTTTAAAATCCGCGCCAATCCGTATCATCTGTTCAATCCGTGTTCTATTCCTTTAGCCGGTCGTTCATTCTCTGCCTGTTCTTTTGGCGCGTTATTAAAAAGTTGCTTTGCGGTACGCCCATTTTATAAAAACCCAAGAGGCGGCAGGAGTACGAAAAAAAGCCCACTGTAGTGGACTTTTTAAAAATGTGTGTAGGCAAGAGTTAAACCGCAACATATGCAGTTCATAACCCCCACCGATATTGTATTCATTATACCGGAAACAAAACAAAGGTCAATAGATCATACAAAAAAATAAGCTAATTCTTTTTTTCACAGGCACATGCCCTTTTTCTTTTATTTTCTTAATTGTTTAATTATTTTTCTCTAAATACAAAGCCTCTTAAGATCAAAGCAATCCGGTAATATGTTTAGCAATTTTTTCCTGACGAATCACTTCCCGAATATTGTACTCCCGCTCCAGCCAGAGCGGATAACACATTTGTTCGATGCGGGAAACGGTTCTTTCTCCCAATAACTTGGTTAAATCACCGGATAAATCAAGATTGGTGGTTATCACCGTGGGCAATTGGTTGTTCACCCTGTAATTAATGATATTATAAATTTTATTTTGCGTCCATTCCGTATAATTATGAGCCCCAAGGTCGTCCATAATCAGCAACGGTACTTCGCTAGCCGCCTCAACCAGAATATGCTCGGCAAGATAAGCAGGGTTGGCGTAGCTGGCTTTAATCTTTTCCAACAGGTCCGGTACAATTATAAAAAGGATGGGTTTTTCACAATTTTGCAATATAAAATTGGCAATACAACAAGCCAGAAAGGTTTTTCCGGACCCCACCGGCCCTTGTATTAATAAACCTTCGGTTTCCTCTCCACGGATAAAGGATCTGGCAAATTCCCTAGCATAATGAAAGGTCTTTTGGGCAATTTCCAGATAGGTCCTCTGGGAGTTGGGTTCCTTCAAACTGTTGGAGTAATATTTAAAATTAAAACGATCAAAGGAGTGCCCCAGCATGGCTTTGGGAATCTGGCAGTTTTTAAATTTATTGGCTAAAGATTTCTGTGCCATACAGGAACAGGGAACAGCGAAATCACCCTCCATATAAATTCCCCGGTCTTGGCATTTAGCGCATTCCACCGTTTTTTTATCGGACTCAGCATTAGCCTTTGTTCCGGTACCGGTCATCTGTTTCAATATTCCAAGGGGATCAAAGAATTCCATGGCTAAATCCTCCAAGCAAATGATTACTCATCTTAATTTATCACAAAAAGTTTCAATAGGATAACCTTCTTTATAACAGGCATGAAATTTTTCGCAAAATGTTTCCAAATTTGGCGGTTGGCAGTTATAATTTACATAAGTATACAAAAGGAGCGGAACACATGATACTTGCCCCCTGGGTATGGAGTCTGGTCACCGTATTTTTTTTGATTGGCATAAAAATATATCACCCGCCTAAAAGCATTCTGCCCATTACCCTGATGGGATGGTCCAGTTCTATTTTCATTGTCTCCGGGGTATTATATTTGGACGGGTTGATGACCAAATCCACCGCTTTTTCCTGGGAACCCATGCTGCTGTCCTTGGGCACCTTTGTATTTTGCTTTTCATTATACCGATGGCACATAAAAAATAACCAAACGGGCAAAGAGAAACCAAATAGGAAAAAAAACAGGATGAAAGCCTGTTAATAGTTTGGGGGTGCATTTTTTGAGCGAAATTGATGTGCGTTTTACTTGTCCTGATTGTGAAGAACAATTTATCGTAGACCCTAAAGAGATTCTACAAAAGGATTTTCTTTCCTGTCCTAAATGCGGGTGCAAACTTTCCGAAGAGGAACTGCAGCATCTAAAAATTGCTATTGATTACATGCAAAATCATCAACCCAATTAATAATCCGCATAGTGGTAAAAGGGGCTGCGCAAAAGGCTGTGTTCATTTTGCGCAGCCTTTATTTTAAGAATAATAGAACACGACTTTTACGGATTTTTACTGATTCTCACGGATTTTTTTAATTTTTATTAAATATCCGCGCAAATCCGTATCATCCGTTAAATCCGCGTTCTATTAGTAGCGATTATTTAATTGCTTGTTTGTATATCTACCTGTTCTTTGGCCTGCTGCTAAAAAGTCGTTTTCACCACTCCCTCGTTCCCTAAAGAATATTGAGTTAAAAATTGCAAAGATTTTTTATATTAAGGCCGATAACTAGGCAAAGAATCCATTCACCATTTGTAAATCTCAAGGAGGTTACGCTTATGAAATATCGCTTTTTTTCCATCACAGCGACTTTTGTGCTTACGCTGCTTTTGCAAACCCAAATAGCCTTGGCTTCACAGGAACCTTTGCCACCGGCACCTCCATCCCCGCCTCCCTTCCCGCCCTTTAGCCTTCTCGTTAACGGACAGAAAATCACTACGGATCAGGATCCTTTATTTATCAATGGAGTTCTTTTTATTCCGCTGCGGGCAACTCTAGAAGCTCTAGGTTCCAAGGTGGAATGGGACGCCCAAAGGGAAACGGCCATGGTTGATCACCAGGGTTTGAGACTAGGACTTTACCCGGGCAGAAACGACGTCCTCTTAAATGATCGAGTTATTTCCCTGGGCAGCCCGTGTAAGCTGGAAAAGGAACGATTGCTCGTCCCCGGCCAGGTTTTCTCTGAGATTCTGGATATGGATATCTCCTGGGACCCGGAACACCATTTTGTTTTTGTAAACTAGTTATTATATCGTTTCCTGCTTTTTTTCATAGAGTTAAAAGGAATTTCTCTTTAGGTTAGAAAAAACAGATAAAGATAGATTGTCGATAAAACGATCGATATAAGCATTAATGGAAAGGCTACTTTCATAAAGCTTAAAAAGGTCCATTTATATCCCCTTTTTTCAGCCATACCTACTACCACAACATTTGCGGAGGCGCCTATAATGGTTCCATTGCCGCCCAAGCAAGCTCCTAGGGACAAGGCCCACCACAGAGGATTCAAATCGCTAATGCCGCCCAACCTACCCATATCCTGGATCAGCGGAATCATAGTCGCAACAAAGGGAATATTGTCCACAAAGGCCGAGGCTATGGCTGACATCCAAAGAATCAGCATACCGGTGGGCAATATGGCTCCCCCGGTGATCTGTAAAGCCTTCTTAGCAATCCATTCAATAATGCCGACTTCCTCCAATGCCCCCACCAAAATAAACAGTCCGGCAAAGAAAAATATTACCGGCCATTCTACCGCTGACAGGACATGCTCCGGCTCGTCTCTTGTTAGCAGTAACAGCAAGGCCGCCCCGGTCAGAGCAATAGTTGCAGACTCCAAATGGACATACTGATGGATTAAAAACCCTCCAACCGTTAAAAAGATTACAAACAAAGATTTTTTCAGTAATACCAAATCTTTAATTTCATCCTCGGGATTCAATTCCATAATGTTCCTCTTTAGTTCTTCCCGGGCAATCAGTTGTTTTCCATAAATTATTTTCAATAAAATAATCGTAACAACCATAACAACCACCACAATCGGAGCCAGATTCATAACAAAATCCATAAAGCCTAAACCCGTGGCAGAACCAATCATAATATTAGGCGGATCTCCAATTAAGGTAGCCGTACCTCCGATATTGGACGACATAATTTCTGCAAAGAGAATGGGCATAGGGTTTATTTCCAAAGCCCTGGCAATGGAAAAAGTCACCGGTACAATCAGCAGTACCGTTGTTACATTGTCCAGAAGCGCCGACAAAATAGCTGTGATAATGGACAGGGAAACCATGATGGCCAGAGGCTCTCCCTTGCTTCTTTTGGCAGCTTTAACCGCCAGATACTCAAAAACACCTGAATTTCTGGCAATGCCAACAATAATCATCATTCCCACCAGAAGACCGATGGTATTGAAATCAATGGCCTGAACAGCCTTTTCCTGATGCAGAACCCCCCCTACAATGACCAGCATGGCCCCAAAAAGGGCAACCACTGCCCGGTGAATCTTTTCAGAGATAATAACTGCATAAGTAATTAGAAAAACAACTGTGGCAAAAATTACTTGATTTGTAACTTCCATTTAAGAACATCTCCTTACGTTAGCACTAATATATTATAAACTTTCAAAGTATTAAAGCTCAACTCCCCAGTAACCTCCATATCTACACACTGTCCAACCATGTATTAGTAGTCAGGGTGTGTCTTCAAACCAAATCAAGCTAACTGTCATGGAACGATTAGGCAGAACCCCTTCAAATACGGCAAAGGTTCGTTGTACAATTCAAAAAAAGAAACTTTATCCCGTTGTGCAAACTTATTGCTTTGGTTACAATATAGCACTAATTTATCTTTCTTATTGAGCACTTCTACGGTCAATTTATTTTCTTTAGCATATATTTTAGCTTGCCTAATGCCTTTTGCTGACCCAGCAGTAATGCCGATAGTACCCTGATTAGCTCGTATTTTCTTAATAACTGTACCGGCATATGTTTCTTTTATTTGGAATCGGTTAAGTCCATAGAGATCCCGCATCTCAGGTAAAACTTTAGTCAGCAAAATATTTAAAGCAGAAGGATTAACTATTAATGTAATTTCTTGTTTTGTAATAAGCTGCTGGTCCGCAATGGATTTTAATTGTTGAGATTGTTTAATCATAGACCGGATTACTGGCAACATTTCTTCGCCTATGGGTGTTAACACAACGCCATGACTTGTACGTTTCATAAGCTTTATGTTTAACTCTTTTTCCAAAGCAATAATAGGCGGAACTAACTGTCGATTGCCCAACAAACAGATTGTCGGCTGCTTGTGATATATTTTTACACTCAGCTACTTCCAAAAAATACTCTAATTGTTCTATACGCATCGATTTTCCTCCGAAAGGAATTTCTAGGGAAATATATTCTAATCTAGCTTTCGTTAAACTTTACGTAATTTTCAGTACTGAGTTAATAAAGTAGTAACGTTGCTGATAAAAGAAATAGAATAATTCTTCATAAGAAATAAATCTCGTCAAAAGGGTTTTTCTCTTTTGAGTTGAAGCATATAAATAGCTGAGGCATCTATCACTTATCAGGCAGGTGAAATCCATGGATGTTTTTAGGTATATTGCGGAAGCTAAAATTAAACAAGCCATTCATCAGGGGGAGTTTGACCACCTGCCCGGTGCGGGAAAACCTCTGGAATTAGAGGATTTATCTGCTGTTCTGGAGGAACTCCGGGCAGGCTATATTTTATTGAAAAACGCGGGGGTTCTGCCGGAAGAAATGAGCCTGAAAAATGAAATCATCTCCCTGCGAAAATTAATTGATTGCTGTTACGATGAAGGGGAAAAAAGCTCTCTCCACGTTAAACTGAATGAAAAACTTCTTCGTTTTAATATGCTGATGGAAAACAGGCAGGTTTCTTCATCGGTTCTTCAATGCTATAAAAACAAAGTGCTTGAACGTTTCGGCAGGTAATGCCTGCATTGGGGGCTAAATTAAAAAGAGCATTTACGTCGGAAAGGGTAAACACAAATTCCATCTGCGTGGAATTGGTTTACCCTTTCCTAAAGGACCTCAACGGAAACGTTCCCCCTTTTGAAGTTTTACCCTTGCTCCGAATTCTTCTCTGCAACCAGACCATCTATTCATCCTACGTGCACATAGAATGATTCTCTGGAAGCTTTGAAGTTTTTCGCTTGACCCGGTGAACTGCCACGAACGACTTTTGGTCTCTGCCCCTTCTGAGTTTTGATTTTGCTTCCCTGGCTTCGTTTCCTACTTCCAAGGAAGAGTATCAGGTTGATCCCTTCAATTCATCCGGCTTAAAAGTCGCCTTCCTTTGGACCCCCCTCAAAACGGCTTTATCATCAAAGCAGCCACCAGAGCCTTCGCTATCGGGCTTTTCAGGGTTACCAGTACTTTAACCAAGGTTATTTCCTGGATTACTGTTATCGTATTAAAATATAATAATCATGTCAATATAATCTTTATGCTTTTAATCTATTTGTAATAAAAAGAGAATTCTTTATCAGGATAACGTTTATGACCACAAAAAAGGAAGGCTTATAAAACTTTTGCTAATGCTTATTTATTAAAAAACACGATGTCTCCGAAATTTACTCCTGCAACCCTGCCAACCCCTTCACATTTTATTTTTAACAGATAATAAATGCGGCCCTTGGTAAAGCTTTGATCTTCCAAGGTCTCAAAATTGGCCTGGCCCTTGGAAATGATGAGCTCGGAGTTTTGCAGCAAGGATAAAAATTCTTGGGAAATATGGTTAAAAGATACGCCCAAATAACGGGATCCGGTGGTGATAACCCGGGCCACTTTATCCATGCCAATGTAAAAGGCATCTTCCATGGTAGAATCATTTAAAATTGGTCCCTCTTTAACAACATAGATCACTTTTTTTCCCCGCCGGGTCAGTTCTTCCACCAAAATCCGGTCAAAGACAATTTCTCCAGCATTGTCCCCGATAATTACGACCTCTTTTGCTTTTTGAAGCTTTCCTAAAAAATCCCTATAGTCATCCTTGGCAAAACCCGTTTTTAAGCTGTATTGTAGGCTGCCTTGTATATCAAAGCTTTTGTTAATGCCCAGATCAATAATATTGCCCGCAACCGAAATTTTCAGCGCGCTGTATAACCGGTCCTCAGAGTCCTCTAATAGGTCCTTTAGAGCAGGATATAACTTTAAGGCAAGATCATTGGAACTTTTCTTTGCTTCTTTATAAGGGTCATCATTGGCAATCTTTTTGTATACCTCCAACAAAGCCTCGGTGGAATTTTCCGCGGGTGTGTTCCTTCGATCCATTCCTTTTACAAAATCCATCAGTTCATAAATTACCTGATGCTGCCGGTCTTCATCAACATGAGCAAAAGCCATGCAGGAAGCCGCTTGTTTTAAATAACAGTGAACACAATCAATATAGGCTTTCATAAAAATCCTCCTGATTCAATAAAGTCGGAAAAAGGCATCCACACCTGCCAAAAATAATACTATTTCTTGCTCAAGGTTTATATTCTTTTAAAGGATTACTGGGGATCTTGTCCAATACTAATCCTACAAAACGCATAGGATGTGAGGAGAGGCAAATGAAAAATGTAGCCATACTACTAATTTTACTGATTTTATTGGCCGTCTGGTTTTTTATGTCCGTTGGCGTTTCCCTGCCTACCATCTTTATTTTCTTAGGTTGGCTTCTTTTGGGGTTGGGCCTTCTGGCTTTTATCGGGGGAGACCGCAGGGGAGGAATCATCGCCATTATTCTAGGAATTATTTTGTCAAATATCCATCGATTTTAAGAGGCGTCATAAATATTTTGTTGGTTCCCACAGCCCTAAGGAATAAACAACCCCCGGTTTATGACCGGGGGCTTGGTTCTACCGGAATCATTTTGTAATGCAGCCGCTTGTAAATAATCTTGCTGTTATGGCAAAATAGATTAGAGTATTTTCTACATAAAACATTATTAAATTACAAAATTCTTAGGAGTGGACCATGCGCATATTTTTAGTTGTTTTCGGACTGATTGTTTTTCTTTGCTTTGCTTTTGCCGGAGGTTATTTTATCGCCGACCAAATCATTGGGAACTCCCCTACCAAAAACAGTGAACCTTTGCCTAAGGAACAGTCAACGGAAATAAAGCAGCCGGAACAACCAAAAGAAGCCCCGGAGCAGCGGCAAGAAACGCAAGGGGAACTCCCTCGGGAAGAAAACTCCCCGCAGCCCACAACGAAAGCATTGGATGAGGAACTATTGCTGGATGCCTCGGCCTTTAGCTATACTGTTATACCGTCCAAAAACAATCAACCGGCGGTGACTTACAGTTCGGAAGAACTGCGCTTTAACCCCTGACGAGATACACTGCTTCTATTTTGCCAGGGTCTTGACAATATCCGCCCGGCTTACAATACCAATCATTTTACCGTTTTCCACTACGGGAATGCGTTTTATATTATTGTCAATCATCAAAGTGGCCACTTGCCCCACTTCCTCTTCCCCTGAAACCGTAATCACTTTGCTGGTCATTATTTCAGCAGCTTTTAAAGCGGCCAGTTTTTTAAAATCTTCCTTGTATTGATCAACACCGCCGAAATAAATAAGACCACCTAACAATCCAAAAAACTTGGGAATTCTGGGGTTGCTCTCTTTATGTAAAAGATCCCCCTCGGTTACCATCCCCACCAAACTCCCCGCTTCATCCACAACAGGAACTCCGGAAATATTATGGGTGACTAAAACTTCAGCAACTTCCTGAATGGTCATGTCCTTTGTTACCGTGATTACATCACTTCTCATGATTTCTTTTACTTTCATCCCCATCACCTCTCTACTATAGTTTAATCTCAGGCTTAAATCCTATGCGGATTTTAACGTCCTATTCTCCGATACCACCTGGTAAAAAGTGTAGTTGATACTAAATACACTACGGGATTTACCCACTCCTTGTCAAATCTATTTTTATATTGGCAGTGATCATATCATCAGTAAAACAAACTTTTCTGGTGGAAAACGGCAGCAACGGATTGCCAAGCCATTGATGCCATAATCTAAATCATAAATTTACATAAAAAAGTCCTCTTTTTTGTTATAATCATATTAGCATAAGCTTATCCCTATCATCATCTTTAGGAGGAATAAAATTGCTGCTGATTAATGTTGCTGAACTGGCCACAAGGAACCATCTAAGCTACGAGGATATGCACAAAGCCTTTCAAGCTTTATACAAACTGGAATATAATCCGGTGGCCATTAAATTTTTCTTTGACCAAGACGAGTTTGACGCTTTTATCCCGGAAAAGGTGCCTGCTTCAAAGATGACCTTTTGTCAGGCTGCCCTGGCTTCCCGCATGGACAACTATATTGTAAAGGTTACCGATGACAAGTTGCTCTGCGGTAATGCCAGAACGGTATTTGGCTTCCGTGAAGCTTCCGACGCCGAGGTTGACGAACAAGTTAAATATACCACAGACCGGGATCTGGCCAAGGAATGCATGCAAGCCCGGCCCACCTTACCCGTTGGCCAGTTAAAAGGCGTTATGACGGCGCCTCTATACAAAACCCCGGTGGATCAGATGTGGTATTCTTTGTGGTAAATGTACTCCAGGCTTATCATATCCTTAATGATTATATCGGAGCCTGTAAAGTGCCCACGGTAACTTCTAACCATACCATCAATTCGGTGGTCTGCGGCGGTTCGGTACGTTGTTTTCAGGAAAACAAACCGGAAATGAAAACCATGTGTGCAGGCAGCTTTACCTCGGGTAAAACCGAAAAAGGCGAGGTGAACCTGTTTATTCC
This sequence comes from Desulforamulus ruminis DSM 2154, assembly GCF_000215085.1. NCBI lineage: Bacteria > Bacillati > Bacillota > Clostridia > Eubacteriales > Peptococcaceae > Desulforamulus > Desulforamulus ruminis. The sequence goes on along the minus strand of NC_015589.1, from coordinate 1,849,201 downwards.
TGGCAAGCAGATAAGTCAGTTAGCGGATCAATTAATTAAAAGAACCTTTAAATATGGCGGGAGCTCCTTTTTGGGGGCCGGCGGTCAAGATTTCCCGGGAGTGGATGTTTGCAAAAAATGTCCGATGATTCGTTTTAAAGATTATAAAGCCGAGTAGTTTGGTTTTAGATTTCCGTAGAGGACCTATGAACAGGGGCTGTGGCAAAAACCAGAATGGTTGCATTGCGCAGCTCTTTATTTCTTCAAAAAAAGAATAGAATGCGGATTTTACGGATTTCCACGGATTGTTACGGATTTTTAATTTTAAATCCGTGTAAATCCGTATCATCCGTTGAATCCGTGTTCTATTTTTTATTAGTCCGGTTGTTCACTGGGTTATCTGCCGTTCTTAAGGCACTACGCAAAGTCTTTTGCCTATTTTATCTCCGTAAGATTAAAAGGGGTCTCCTGATATACATAATAGTTAAGCCAGTTGGAGAATAACAAGTGGGCATGCCCTCTCCACTTTACTACCGGTTCATTTTCCGGATTGTCCTCCGGATAATAATTTTGGGGAACAAGGATATCCAGCCCTTTTTTGACATCCCTTTCGTATTCACCTTTTAAGGTCAGCGGATCATACTCGGAATGGCCGGTAATAAAGAACATCCGGCGGTTCTTGGCAGCCACGATATAGACACCGGCTTCATCCGACTCTGATAGGATTTCCAGTTCTTCCACTCTTTCAATGTCCCTTCGCCTTACCTCGGTATAACGGGAATGGGGCACATAAAATTCGTCGTCAAAACCCCTGAGCAGTTTAATATGGCTCCGATTAATCCAATGCTTGAATACACCGAACAATTTAGCCGGCAGGTCATATTTGGGTATGCCATAGTGGTAATAAAGCCCCGCTTGGGCTGCCCAGCAAATATGCAAGGTGGAGGTGACATGATCTTTGGACCATTCCATGATTTCCTGTAATTCTTCCCAGTAATCAACCTGGTTAAATTCCAGTTGCTCCACCGGCGCGCCGGTTATAATCAGACCGTCAAATTTCTGATTTTTTACTTCCTCAAAGGTTTTATAAAATACCGCCAAATGATCCTCCGGCGTATTTTTTGACCAGTGAGAACCGGTATGAAGCAGTTCTACTTCAACCTGCAGCGGGGTGTTGCCCAGAAGCCGCAGGAGTTGGGTTTCGGTGGTTATCTTGGTGGGCATTAAGTTTAAGATCGCCATTTTCAGCGGCCGTATATCCTGACGCACCGCTCTGGTCTCATGCATCACAAAAATATTTTCATTGGTTAAAATTTGGCTTGCAGGCAAGTGATCCGGTATTTTAATGGGCATCCTTCAGCCACCCCTCTATTGTCAAATTCTATTGAGCCTTTAAAGCCTGATCCAGGTCCTCCAGCAAATCACCGATACTTTCAAGCCCCACCGAGATACGGATAAGGTCCGGTGAAACCCCCGCCTGCTTCAGGGCCTCCTCGGACAGTTGGCTGTGGGTTGTGGAAGCTGGATGAATCACCAGAGATTTGGCATCTCCCACATTGGCCAGGTGAGAAAAAATTTGTAAACTGTCTATAAATCTCCGGCCGGCTTCAAGCCCCCCTTTAATGCCAAAGGTTAAAATCGCCCCGGCTCCTTTAGGTAGGTATTTCTGAGCCAGCTCGTAGGATGGATGGCCTTTTATCCCCGGATAGGAAACCCAATTAACCAGGCTGTGCTGTTGTAAAAACTCCGCCACCCTTTGGGCATTGGACACATGCCTTTCCATCCGTAAGGCCAGGGTTTCAATGCCCTGCAACAGCAGGAACGCGTTAAAGGGGCTGACGCATGCCCCAAGATCTCTTAATAGCTGCGTTCTTGCTTTGGCAATATAGGCTGCCGCCCCCATTTCTTTCGTATAGGTTATATCATGATAGCTGGGGTCCGGCTGATTCAATCCGGGAAACTTATCATTTTGGCTCCAGTCAAATTTTCCGGAATCAATGATCACGCCGCCAATGCTGGTGCCATGCCCGCCAATAAATTTGGTGGTGGAATGAACCACAATATCCGCTCCGTAATCAAAGGGCCGGCAGAGGTAAGGCGTGGTAAAGGTGCTGTCAACAATCAGGGGGATTTCCGCCTGATGGGCTATTTTTCCAACCGCCTCCAGATCCAGGACATCGCACCGGGGATTGCCGATGGTTTCCGCAAAGAGGGCTTTGGTTTTTTCCGTAATAGCCTTTCTGAAATTCTCCGGATCCTCGGGGTTTACAAAGACTACCTTGATACCCAGTCTGGCAAAGGTATGGGTGAATAGATTCACCGTCCCACCGTAAAGGTTGGTGGAAGAGACGATTTCATCCCCTGCGGAGGCGATATTCAAAATAGCGGCCACAATGGCGGCATGTCCGGAAGCCATGGCCAGGGCTCCCACTCCCCCTTCCAGGGCGGCCAGACGCTTTTCCAGCACATCGGTGGTAGGATTGTCGATGCGGGTGTAAATATGACCCTCTTCCTTAAGGCTGAAAAGATTGGCGGCATGTTCGGAATCCCGGAATACGTAAGATGACGTTTGATAGATGGGCACTGCCCGGGAAAGTGTTTCACGATCCGGTTGATGCCCGGCATGAAGGGCCAGGGTTTCAAAACCAAGTTTTCTCTCTGTCATGATGTAACCTCCTTAAAAAATTAAACCCCTTCAATGGATGAAGGGGTTGTTCATTCTGTGTTCCACTTCCTCCCATCTGCCAGGAAATACTTCCTGAAGGAATTAGCACCTTGTCGACTAAAGCCGACCGGTTGCCGGGTTTCATAGGGCCTTTCCCTCCACCGCTCTGGATAAGAGATTTTTTATTTTTTCTAATTATATTTTGCAGAGGACAATGTGTCAAGAATACTTCTTACAACTCTTTAAAACAGCTTCCAATTTAATCTTTTTCTGGTGGTAAAGGTGCTCTCAGAACCTTCCCTCAGTTTCTAAACAACCGGTCCAGACCGCGGTATTGGATGGCTTCCGCCAGATGGTTGGTTAAGATGTTCTTTTGGTTGTCCAGGTCCGCGATGGTTCGGGCTATTTTCAGTATGCGGTTATGGGCCCGGGCGCTTAGTCCCAGGCGTTTAAAAGCATCCTGCAGCAGTTTGGCGGCTGAAGCCTCCAAACGGCAGTAACGGCGGACCTCCCGGGAACCCATGGAGGCATTACAGGTGATTCCCGAATCCTTGAATCTTTCCCGCTGCCGCCCTCGGGCTTCTTCCACCCTGGCCTTGATGGCCGCCGAAGGCTCGCCGGGTGAAACATCGGTCAGTTCTGCGTAGGATACCTTCGGTACTTCCAGGTGAATATCAATCCGGTCCAGCAGCGGGCCGGAAATGCGGTTAATATAGCGCTGTACCTGATAGGGCGTGCAGATGCAGTCCTTTTCCGGGTCCAACAAAAATCCGCAGGGACAGGGGTTAGCCGCTCCCACCAGCATGATTGACGCAGGATAATCAATGCTGGCCGCCACCCTGGAAACGCTGATAAAACCATCCTCCAGAGGTTGCCGCAGGGCTTCCAGGGCGTCTTTATGGAATTCCGGCAGTTCGTCCAGAAACAGCACCCCATGATGGGCCAGGCTTATTTCACCGGGTCTGGGAAACCGTCCTCCTCCTACCAGACTGGCGGCAGAGGAAGTATGATGAGGGGAACGGAAAGGCCTGCTGGTGATAATGGGCTGGTGATTGGTTAACTGTCCGGCCAAACTGTAAATTTGAGTGATTTCAATGGCCTCTGCAAAGGTCAGATCCGGAAGAATGGTTGGTATTCTGCGGGCCAGCATGGTTTTACCGGAGCCGGGACTGCCCATCATCAAAATATTGTGTCCTCCGGCAGCGGCCACTTCTAGGGCGCGCTTCGCCGTCAGTTGCCCCTGAACATCTGCAAAATCAACGATTGTCTGAGGCTGCTCTTGCCGGTATGGATAAGCTTCTTTTTTAACTGGCTCCAATTCCGCTTCACCCCTTAAAGCCAAGGCAAGTTCAGCCAGGGAAGAAACGGCAAACACCTCCATATCTTCCACCAGCGCCCCTTCCGGAGCGTTTTCCCGGGGGATCACAACGCCCTTTAAACCAAGTTTCCTGGCAGCTAAAATCAACGGCAACACGCCGTGAATACTCCTTACAGAGCCGTCCAGGGATAGTTCCCCGATAAAGGCCACGCCGGAATACAAGGCTTCATGGATTTGTCCGGTAGCTCCCAGGATACCGACGGCAATGGGCAAATCATAAACAGGGCCCTCTTTTTTAATATCAGCCGGAGCCAGGTTGACGGTAATGCGCTTTACCGGGAATTCCAAAGCGGAATTTTTTATTGCCGTTCGTACCCTGTCCTTAGCCTCTCTCACCGCGCTGTCCGGTAGACCAACTAGGTCCAACGCAGGGAGCCCGTTCGACACATCAACCTCAACTTTGATTTTCTGCCCTTTAAGACCCTGGAGCGCCACACTGTTAATAATCGCCAGCAAGTCCTTCTCCCCCAAATTCTTGACCACATATCCTAATAACCTATTAAGAATATTCCGCCCCGCAGATTTAGAAACCTTTGGAGATATTGTCGAATCCTGACTTTATCGCAAAAATCATCTCTAAATTCAGGATAAAAAGGATTTACTCTTCCGGTCTCGAAATGGGGTATTGTAAACCCGAGAAGATATTAAAAAGGGAGGAACGGAATTGAAGCTGCCGGATTTTAAGCTGGAAAGGTATTTTGCCAAATATGAATTCAATGCCCCTCATCTTTTGTGTTGTTCCGATTGTGAGTCCTTTACCATTAAAGAAATTTTAAGCCTGGAAGGTGAAAGCGCCTTTGAGAGGTTTCAGAATCAATGGCTGGGATATACCGAGGCGCCGGGAAACCCGGAATTGCGGCAAACCATTGCCGATATCTATACCCAGGTTTCCGCAGAAAATGTCCTGGTCACTTCCGGGGCGGAGGAAGCCATCTTTCTGTTTATGAATGCCGCCCTGGAAAAAAAGGATCATATTATTGTCCAGTACCCCTGTTATCAGTCCCTCATAGAAGTGGCCAGTTCTATCGGGTGTGAAGTTACCCGCTGGGAAATGCAGGAGAAAGATAATTGGGAGCTGGACCTGGATTTTTTATCCGGCAGTCTCCGGCCCAACACCCGGGCCATTATTATCAACGCCCCTCACAACCCAACGGGTTATACGCCCTCGGTGGAAAAATGGAATGTTCTCATTGAACTGGCCAGAAGCAGGAACATCGTGTTATTTTCCGATGAAGTCTACCGTTTTCTGGAATACAATGCGGCAGATCGTTTGCCCGCCGCCTGCGACCTTTATGAAAACGCCGTATCCCTGGGTGTTATGTCCAAGACCTACGGTCTGGCCGGGCTGCGCATCGGCTGGATTGCCACCCGCAATGGTGAAATTTACCGTCGTATGGCCTCCTTTAAGGATTATACTTCCATCTGCAACAGCGCACCCAGCGAGTTTCTATCCTTGATCGCTCTAAAACACCGGGACAAGCTGGCCTGCAGAAATTTGGACATTATTCAGGAAAACCTGCTTCTGTTGGATCAATTCTTTACCCGGTATAGTGATAAATTCCTCTGGCAAAAGCCAAAGGCGGGACCCATTGCCTTTCCCAGCATCCGCTGGGAAGCCTCGGTGGAGGATTTCTGCCTGGATCTGGTGCAAAAGAAAGGCGTTCTTCTGCTCCCTTCAAATTATTACGATTTTGGCCAACGAAATTTTAGAATTGGCTTTGGGCGAAAAAATCTGCCCCAATGCCTGGATAAGCTGGACCAGTATATGCAGGAAAATAAGGAATAAAGAAAGGGTATAAATCAATGTTAAATCTGTCTCTATTAGAAGGCACCTTTGCCGTGTGTCGCTTCCCTCCTTCCACAGCCCTTCCCCACTGGGCTGTAGGGGGAAAGTTTTTTTCTATTACCAAAACCATGGACGAACTCTCCCTGGTGTGCCCCCAGGAAAGTACACCCGAGACCCTGAACTGTGAAAGAAACTGGCGTTGTCTCAAGGTGGAAGGACCTCTGGACTTTTCTTTAACCGGCGTCCTTTCCTCGCTGACCCTCCCTCTGGCCCAGGCAGGCATCAGCATCTTTGCCATCTCAACCTATGACACGGACTATTTGCTGGTTAAAGAAGACCGGCTTGAACAGGCAGTTGCAATTCTTTCCCGCCAGGGCTACCGGTTTATAAAACAGAAACAGCCCTCTTCTTAAACCGTACCTGGAAGTATGGAAAAGGGCAGTAGAAAAGACAAAATCCAATAACCTAAAATAAATGTATTTTTTTATATAAAAAACTTATTAAAAATAAAAGGATTTTATAATTTGTTGTTTAATATAGCTAATTGTTAAATATCGGGCAAATCTGTCGAAAGGCAGAGACGCAAAGCTATGGGCCTAAGGCAGAAATGCTATGGTTGCCAGGTTGCTTAAAGAAATTCTGCGTTAAGCGGCCTGATTTTTCAGGCCCTTTTTTAATGTTTAATACCTTTAGAGGAGGGAGGAATGAAATGCATCTTTTTCAAGATTAATAAGCTTTAACCTTGTTTGTGTGGTCATACCTATGACCTAGTATCTTAAAACAATTGAAAGGATACCAAAAAATGAATAAAGTGAATCTAAGAAAATTCTTTCCCAAAATCGGATTTATCTCGCTAACCCTTAAAAAGAAACTGGTATTTACCTTTGGTCTTTTGCTCCTGATCATTACCGTCTCAGGTATTTTAAGCAACATTAATTTAGGAACCGTCAGTGATAAAGCATCGGAGATCACCAATGTCTGGCTGCCCGGAGTTCACCATTCGGAAGAAATTAACTCTCTCATATCCGATACCCGTTCCAAAGAATATGAACACCTTCTTTCTCCCTTAGAAAAAAATAAAAAAGCCAGTGAAGAAGTGATGGCCGCTAATCTGCAAAAAATAAGCGAGCACATGAATTACTTTAACAAAGACACCAACCAAACAGAGCAAAACCTTTACATTGTTCTGGAATCTGAAATTACTAATTATAAGGAATCCCAGGAAAGATTTTTGCAGCTTAGCCGGGAAAACGATGAAACCGCCGCGAGAAATGTTTTAATGAATGAAAGTGCCGCTTTGTATCGTTACGTTCGGAATGCGTCCGACGCATTATTAAAATACAACCAGAGCAATGCCGATAAGGCCAGCAGTGAAAGCGAGCGCATTTACGCGCAAAGTAAAGCTTCCACCACCACCAGCATTATAATTGCCTGTCTCCTTAGTATTGCCTCCGCCTTTTATATGATCCGCAGCATCATTGGCCCTATTAAAGAAATTGAACAAGGCGCCAAAAATATTGCTAAAGGGGATCTGGCAGTAGAGGATATTAAAATTAGCACCAAGGATGAGATTGGTTCTTTATCCGAATCCTTTAATAACATGAAAAACAATTTAAAAGACATTATTCAAAGTTTAACGCAAGCCACAAGCGGTCTCACCACCATGGCTACCGAGCTTTCCAATCAGTCCCAGCAAACTTCCGCCAGCGCCACGGAAACCGCTTCAACCATGAATGAAATTTCCGCCACCGTTGAACACGTTACAGCCAATATTCAGGAGATTTCCCAGGCTTCGGATGATGCAGCCTTACATGCCAATGACGGGCAAGGTGAGATTGTTAAGGTTACGGAACAATTCAAGGTCATTGCCAATTCCACTAACCGGGTGGCAGAGGTTATTAAAAACCTGAATGATAAAAACCAAAAAATTGTGCGTATGGTTGACCTGATTACGGGGATTGCCGATCAAACCAATTTATTGGCCTTAAATGCCGCCATTGAAGCCGCCAGAGCCGGCGATGCAGGCAAGGGCTTTGCCGTTGTGGCCGAAGAGGTGCGCAAACTGGCTGAACAGTCAGCCAATGCGGCGAAAGATATTACTCAAATAATTCAAGAAATTCAAAAGGAAAGTCAACAGGCAATAAAGGCCATTGACCAAGGTACAGACGAGGTTCAGTCCGGAAGAGACGTTGTACAAAATGTGGGGGTTAAATTTAACACCATTATTGATTCGGTTCAAAGTCTTACGACCCGAATTCAGGATGTAGTATCTGCCGCTGAGCAGATGAATGCAGGCATCCAAAATGTAGCCGCTTCCACTGAGGAACAAACCGCCATCATGGAAGAAGTATATGCCTCTTCGGAATCACTGGCCAAAATAGCCAATAAACTGCAAAGTCAAGTTGCAGGATTCAATGTATAATTTAGCGACCTTTAAACCACTTTTTATATTTCCTATTTTTTGATTAAGACCAATTTTTAGGGAAACGGGCTGGCAAGGTTGGCTAGTTTTCAGGACAAAGAAGATGTCAACCATTTCTACCACGGATTTTGTTTGAATGCTCTAAAGCATCTTCATAATGGAGAGCATGCCCTTACCAGGCGTTATGCTCATATCATATATTTCTCAAATATAAATATTCGATTGATTCGTTGTTGGCTTGTATTCAATCCATGTAATTTTGTCCCGATTAATATTTTTTCGCTACAGGGATAAAAGAACAGGATATGCTCCGGATGCATATCCTGTTCTTTTGAAATTAAAGTTTAGCGTACCCAAATAAAAAGACCTATCTTCTACATCTCTCCGCAGTTTATTCTCTGTTATCCGTATGTACTTTATTGGTAACAATAATAAGTTAATTTGGAACAAATGCCTTCTTGCACAAAATTATTTTATTATAATCATTATTATTCGACTTAAGCTGTCAACTGACGGGAGCATAGATAAGAGAGAACTCCCCTATCGCTTCGTTTTCCTGTTTTATCTAAACTCTATAATTTAAATTGTTTATAAGATGTTGCTAGGAGGAAAGAATGTTAGTTGAGGAACCGATCATTAAAAAGGTTTTAAGAGGCGAAAGGAACTGTTATTTTAATCAATTAATAGAAATGTATCAACCCAAGGTTTTTTCTATCGCTTACAGAATGATGGGCAACCTGCATGATGCTCAGGATATTTGCCAGGAAGTCTTTATAAAGGCCTATTTGAATATCACAAAACTCAGACAAACTTCTTCCTTTCAATCCTGGCTGATCCATATCACCAAAAACTGTTGTTATGACGAATTGAGGAGCAGGAGAAGAAAAATAACGGAGATTTCTTTGGAAAGAACCATTGAGAATGGCTATTTTACCAATACCTTGACCGGTAATCTGCCTTCTCCGGAAGAAGTTGCCATTAATAAAGAATTAAAATCTACCATCTGTACCTGTATTAACACATTGTCCAAAAAACACAGCAAGGTAATTGTCCTCCGGGAGCTGCGAGGTCATTCCTACGAAGAAATATCGCAAATTATGGGATGTTCCGTAGGCACTGTTAAATCCAGACTGAGCAATGCCAGGAACATAATCAGGGGAAAATTGCGGCTTTTAGACTGCAAATACTAGATTTCACTACAGCCGGGACCAAGGTCCCGGCTGTAGTGTTCCCATACATCAAGTTGCCGGGAGATGGCAAAATATGTTACGATGATCTATATATTGATTGGAGGTCTTGTTGTGCCCCTTACAAAGCTAACCGGTTCCATCTATGTTTTTCAGGGACCGACAAATTTAGGTCTGATCCTCTCTTCATCCGGTGATGCGGTGGTCATTGATACCGGAATTGATGAATCGGTAGCCAGAAAATTATTAAGAGAAGCTGAGGCAGAAAATTTAAAAATAAAGGCCATTGTGAATACTCATTCCCACGCGGATCACATCGGGGGAAATTCTTTTCTACAGTCGCGTACCGGAGCAGACATCTATACCTCCCCCCTGGAAGCGCCCTTTGTTCAAAATCCCCTGCTAGAGCCCGCTATGCTGGCCGGCGGCGCTTATCCCTGGAAAGAAATCCAAAACAAGTTCCTCATGGCCAAGCCCAGCCGGGTCACCGGCGAAATAACTGCGGGAGCCCGGCAGATAGCGGGCGTGGATGTCGAGGTCTTTGATTTGCCCGGCCATAGTTTGGGACAGATCGGTCTGCTGGCAGACGGGGTCCTTTTTACCGGGGACGCCTATCTCAGCAGCTCTCTGCTGCAAAAACACGGCATTCCCTATAACGTGTATATTTCCGAATATCTGAATACCTTACAAAAACTAGGGGAGATCCATTGCAACTGGTACGTTCCCTCCCACGGTCAGCCGGCCCGGCACATCTATGAAGACCTGGCTCAGAACAGAGCTGCCGTTCAACAGCATCTGGAGTTAATCAACAACTGGCTTAAGGAACCTCTTTCGGCGGAAGATCTCCTGGCCAAATTATGTTCCCATTTGGAAATCGACACCTCAAATCCGGGCCTCTTCTTTTTATACCGGACCACAGTCATGGCTTACTTAACCTATTTATATGAACAGGGGCAAATCAAAACTTCGCTGCAGGAGAACCGGTTGCTGTGGCATCAATAAAAAAAGCCTTATCTTTCATCCCCGTCTTTTCTTTTCAGCCCGTCCATGTTAACATAGGCTAAACGCGAACTGGGGGTGATCTATTATGGAACAGAGAAGTCTTTCAAAAACCCTCCGAACCACCGGATTGTTATTTATTGTGGTTAGCTTTTTTGTTGAACGTAGTATTGAATTTTGTCTACTGGGCATTGCCTTTTTCGTGCTGGGAACCATACAGTTAAAAAGACCTCGTTAACGGGATAAAATCATGTATAAACAAGGAGGATCAGAATGGGCGGCGGACCAAATTTAACTTTCCATAAATGTGATAAACCCCCTTGCTGTTACCTTGAGTTCAATTTCGGTACCCGAGGCAGCGCATGCTTAAGATACGGCTGTACCCCGGCCTGTGTAGCTTGTTCCTTTTCCCGGGTTCGCAACGCGCCGGCCTGTTATGAGAGCCTGCCCGGCTTCCCGGAAGATTGCATTTCTCCCCATTACGTTCCGGAGTGCAAAAATTTTTGTAAATATGCTCAAGCCAATTAACTGATAAAAGTATTTCAAAGAATATAAGAGAGTGGGACAAAGCTCCTTTTTAATAAACCGGTAGATAACAATGGTCTAATAAGCAACAGAACACGGATTTAACGGATTATACGGATTTGCGCGGATTTTAATATACTAAATCCGTGTGAATCCGTGTTCTATTCTTTTATTTGTGCAAGGAAGGGGCTGTGCATTAGAACCTTTATGGATCTGTTTGCATCAGCCCCTTGGATTATTTAAAAAGCATTTTTAATATGCCGGACAGTTTTTATTTCTCCCCGGGCAGCGAGCTGAACGGCCAGAACATCAAACCGGCAGGGTTTATTGCGCCATTCCGGATGAAGCAGTAAATAATATTCGGCCAGCATTCTTAATCTTTTTTGCTTGCCCAAAAGGACGCTCTCCTCCGGCAGCCCATGGCTGGAACCGGAACGGGTGCGAACCTCCACAAAAACCAGGACGCCCTGATCATCCGTGGCCACCATATCTAATTCCCCCATGCGGCAGCGGTAATTTCTTTCGATGATCTTCCACCCCAGTTGACGCAAAAAGCCGGCCGCTACTTCCTCTCCCCTGTTTCCTAAAGCCTTACGGGTATCATCCATCGGTAAACCCTCTCCAGTTTTTTAACTAATTTTCTCTGGAAAACTCCTTTCCCCTGCCGCTTTTTAATTTTTTGGTGCATTCTTGAAAGGATTTATATTTACGGCTCTCAAAAAAATCTCCCGCGGTGTCACCGGGGGAGATTTTCGCTGCTGCTGCAACTCAAAGCCATTGCTTTATTTCATAAAGAAGGATTGGGCTGCAATATTGGCGATCTCAGCCAAGGGTCCCGGATAAATCCCCAGGACAATGGTTGCCACCATGGTAATCAACAGGGTTATCTTCGCTGCGCTTCCCATCTCCAAAGGAGACAGGTCCACAGGGTCGTCCCGGAACATCACCAGCACTACCCGCAGGTAGTAATATACGGATACCATGCTCATGATTAGACCAAGGTAGGCCAGCCACATATAACCTTGGATGATGGTCGTAAAAAGATAAAACTTCCCTACAAAGCCTGCCAGGGGCGGAATTCCCGCCATGGACAGCAGACAAATCAGCATCACCGTTGCCGCCAGAGGCGCCCGTTGAACCAGTCCGGCATAATCGGCAATCTCATCACTTTTTATTTTATTATAGACCAGCGACACCACGGTAAAGGCTCCGATGGTAGCAAAAACATACAGGAAGGCATAAAACAAAACCCCTTTAATTCCTGCTTCGCTGGCGGTAACCAACCCCACCAGTATATAACCGGCCTGGGCAATGCTGGAGTAAGCCAGCATTCTTTTAATATTGGTCTGGGGTATAGCCACCAGATTACCCAGCACCATACTCAAAGCCGCCAACACCGCCACCAGCATGGCCCAGTGAGGATGCAAAGCAGGCAAACCGTCCACAAACAACCGCAGGAGCACCGCAAAGGACGCTGCTTTGGAACCTACGGCCAGAAAAGAGGTCACCGGCGTGGGCGCGCTCTCGTATACATCCGGACTCCACATGTGAAAGGGAACCGCCGAAACTTTGAACCCCAGGCCGGCCACCAGCATCACCAGGCCGATCACCAACAGGGGTGAAAAGTAGCCAAAGTCCAAACTTGCCGCCACCTGACGGATGATAATGGTGCCCGTTGCCCCGTAAATCAGACTCAAGCCGTACAATAATACGGCCGTGGACAATCCGGCCAGCAAAATATATTTCAGGCCGCCTTCCAGAGATTTGCCGTCCCAGGTCCGCAGGGCCACCAAAATAATGAAGGAAATGGTCATCAGTTCCAAACCCATATACAGGGTAATAAAATCTCCCGCCGAAGCCATAACCATCATGCCCAGGGTGGCAAAGATCACCGTGGGGTAGTACTCAAAGTGACTGTCCACCTGCTCGTCGATATAGCGGATGGAACCCAAAATAACCAGGATGGCGGACACCAAAAACAATATTTTAAAAAACTGGGCGTAGGCATCCACTAGATACATGCCCTGCAGGAGTACGCCCCGGGTATCCCAGGAAAGCACCGTAATCCCCAGGACCACCAGCAGTCCTGCCGCGGCAAAACTGCCCAGACCTTTGCGGGAACCGCCGGGAACCAGCAAACCCAGCAGAAAGGTGGCCAAGCCAAGAATAAAGGTTGCCAATTCAGGAGTTAAGAGAGTAAAATCCACTTGCATGATTACCGCCCCCCCATCTGCAGGGTTTCACTGATATGCACCAGAATAGGCTCCACCCCGCTGTTTACCATATCAAAGAGCAGCGAGGGCAAGATCCCGCCAATGACCAGAACCCCTCCCAGGACCACCAAAGGAACCAGCTCCGCACCCTTTAAATCCTTTATGCCGCTGAATTCCGGCCGGGCGGGTCCGAACAACGTATTGGCGCCGGCCCTAAGCACGTAAAGGGCGGTAATAATGATCCCGGCGATGGCCAGCACAGCCAGCCAGCCAAACACCTTAAAGGATTCCACAAAAATGGTAAATTCCGGGACAAAACTAATTAAACCGGGCAGTCCCAGAGAAGCCAGGGCCGCCATCATAAAGCCCACGGAAAGCCGGGGAGCATAGTGTGACAAGCCTCCCATATCCGGAATCCAACGGGTATGCGTCTTTTCGTAGATGAAGCCGATCATGGAGAAGAACAAGGCGGCCATGACGCCGTGGGCAAACATGTTGGCCACGGCGCCGTTTACGCCGATGACCCCCAGGGAGGCCACTCCCAGCAGCACGTAACCCATATGGGAAACCGAAGAATACCCCACAACATACTTCAAGTCCTTTTGGGCCAGGGCTCCAAAGGCCGCATAAGCCACCCCGGCCACTCCGAGCACGGCAATCCAGGGCGCCCAGAACTTGGCGCCCAGAGGCATCACAAAGATGGCCAGGCGGATTAAACCGTAGCCGCCAATCTTCTTTAGCACCCCGGCGTGAATCATGGAAACCGCCGTGGGCGCTCCGGCATAACCATCCGGGGACCAGGAGTGAAAGGGCCACATGGATAACAGGGAGCCAAAGCCCAACAGCATCAAGCCAAACATATAGATCTGGAATTCCTCCGGAAAGGCCACCCGGGCTAAACCCTCAAAGCTCATATCCGGCCTTCCGGTAATGGTCACGGATTGAACAAAGGTGGCGATCACTCCCACCAGCAGGAAGGCGGACCCGATTAAAAGATAAATGGTCAGCTTCATACCGGCATATTCCTTGGTCACCCGTTTAGAGCTTCCCCAGATCACCACCATAATGTAAATGGGGATTACCACTACTTCATAAAACAACAGGAAGATAAACAAATCCTGGGCTAGAAAAGTTCCCATCACTCCGGCGATCAGCACCAGCAGCAGGATCATCAGTTCCTTCCCCCGATGCGTCACATTCCAGGAGGCGAACACCGCCGCAAAACCAATGAGATTGGTCAGCAGCAGCATGGGCAGACTCAAACCGTCCACCGCCATATAATAGGTTACACCCAGGTCTTCAATCCAGGGAATGGGTCTCCCAAAATCAACCCACTGCAATCCCCCCACAGCCTGGTCGTAACCAAAGTAAACATAGAGGCTTAAGGCCAGGGAAACACCGGTGCCCAGGGCCGCCACCCATTTGCACAGTTTATCTTCGTTTTTGGGAATAAACACAATCAACAGGGCCGCCAGCAGCGGAGACAGCAAGGTAATGGTTAATACGGGAATATTCATCGGTTAACACCTCCCGTAATCCCGGCAGAAGTCGGCGGGCCAAAGGCCAGCACCACCGTAATCACCAGAATGGCCAGGAAGAATACCAGGGCATAGGTCTGCAGTCTGCCGGTTTGCAGGTAGCGCAGGCCCTTCCCGGAAATCCTGGCGGTGCCGGCCAGGCCGTTGACCAGGCCATCCACCACATAGATGTCAAAGTAATACAGCAGCTTGGCGCTTCCATCCACAAAGGTACGATTGATCCAGAGGTAAAGTTCGTCGATGTAATATTTGTGATAAAGTAATTGGTACACTGTTTGGTAGCGTTCGGACAGATTCCGGACCATCCGTTTTTCTTCATCCTTATAGTAGAGGAAGTAGGCCAGACCGATGCCCAGCAGCGCCAGGACCACCGACAGGATCATCAGGCCGACGGCCGGTTCCCCGTGGTGAACCGGTCCAAAGTGAATCCACTTGCTCCAGAAGTTGGCCCAGGGCGTACCCATTAAGCCGCCTACCGCAGCCAGAATTGCCAGCACAACCAAGGGCAGGGTCATATTGACCGGAGATTCGTGAGGATGGTTCTCGGGCTTTTCCCGGCCAAAAAAGGCCAGGAAGATCATCCGCCACATATAAAAGGCGGTCAAAAAGGCCGTAAAAGCCGCCATGGCAAACAGGATATAGGCAAAGCCATGGCCATGCCGGGCATATTCCAGGGTCACCGTTAATATTTCATCCTTGGACCAGAATCCCGCAAAGGGCGGAATACCGGCAATGGCCAGCCCGCCGATGACAAAGGTCCAGCCGGTAATGGGCATTTTTTTGATCAGGCCGCCCATTTTCCACACATCGGCCTTATCGTGCAGGGCATGCAGCACCGAACCGGCTCCCAAAAACATCAGGGCTTTGAAGAAGGCGTGGGTCCAGAGGTGAAACATCCCGGCGGAAAGGCTGCCGACCCCCAGGGCCAGCATCATATAGCCCAGTTGAGACACCGTAGAATAGGCCAGGATTCTTTTAATCTCCCGCTGGGTTAAGGCAATGGTGGCGGCAAAGAGCGCCGTGAAGGCTCCGGTGAAGGCCACCACTTCCATGGCTCCGGGAACCTCCATATAGAGAAAGAGGGTTCTGCCCACCAGATAGACACCGGCCACCACCATGGTGGCCGCATGAATTAAAGCGGAAACCGGGGTGGGACCTTCCATGGCATCCGGCAGCCAGACATGCAGAGGAAACTGGCCGGACTTGCCGATGGGTCCGATAAACACCAGAATGGCAATTACCGTAAGCAGCCCCAGGGAAACGCCAAATTGTTCAAACAGGGGTACCCGCTCGGCCAGAGTTACCAGATCCAGGGTACCAAACTTAATTTGCAGGAACAACAAGCCCAGCAGCATCCCGAAGTCCCCGATGCGGGTGGTTATAAAAGCCTTTTTGGCTGCCTCCCGGGCGGATATTTTAAAGGTATAAAATCCGATTAACAAATAGGAGCACAATCCCACCAGTTCCCACATAACAAACATTTGCAGCAGGTTGCTGGAAATCACCAGTCCCAGCATGGATGCGGCAAAGAGGGACAGATAGGAAAAGAACACCGAATATTGCGGGTCCCCCTCCATATAGCCGGTGGAATAAATTTGAATCAAGGACGCCACCAGGGTTACCATAAACAGCATCATGGCCGATGTGGGATCAATCATCACGCCCACGTTCACGGAGAATCCTTCCATGCCGAACCAGCGCAGGGAATAAACCAGGGGTTTTTCAATAAAATCCGGGTTGGTGTAGACTCCCAGGGCAATGGATGCTGCCAAAACAAAGGATGACAACATGGCGGCAATGGAAATAAGAGAGCTGAGTTTGGGCCAGGGCCTTGTCAGGAAAACAATGCAGACAAAAGCCAGGGCCGGCAGCAGGGGCACTAACCAGGCGTGACGCAATGCAAAATCAACCACTTCTATCACCTACCTTCCAACCGTTGTCCTACCATTTCAACCAGTCAAAATCGTCCAGATCCACCGAGCCCCGGCAGCGGTGAATGGCGATGACAATGGCCAGGGCTAAGCCCACTTCCGCAGCGGCAACGGTAATCACAAAGATAGCAAAAATCTGTCCGATAAAAGCATCCGGGGTTAAAAACTTGTTAAACGCCACCAGATTGATGTTGACCGCACTCAGCATCAACTCAAGGGACACCAGCACCCCGATGGCATTCTTCCTGGACAGGGCGCCGTACAAACCAATGGCGAAAAGTGCCCCGCTGAGAACAATAAAATGAGCCGGATTAAGACCTGTTCCCATTCACCTTTACCCCCTTCACCAACACCAGCGCCCCGGTCAGGGCCACGGTCAGTAGAATTGCCGCCACTTCAAAGGGTATTACAAAATCCGCCAGCAGGATGGGCGCCAGAGCCTGCACGGTGTTCTGGGGAACTTCCTTCCCGCTGTATACCCACTGGGCCTTGGCGGCGAACAGGCCGATGAGGATAAACAATCCCCCCACCACGGGCGCCGCTAATTTAAACCGGTAATTCACCGGGTTGGAGTTTTTCATATCCGGCCTTTGCACCAGCATCACGCCAAAGACCAGCATAATGCAGACCGCTCCGGCATACACCAGCACCTGCACCGCCGCCACAAAGTCCGCGTTCAGCATTAAAAAGATCCCGGCAACGCCAATAAAGGTAACAATGAGCCAA